>JBLXFD010000002.1:0-240035 GCA_048262455.1 Rhodobacter sp. | reverse complement strand
CAAGTCCACGGTGAAAATCCTCCCGCCCTCCCTGTCACCAGAAAGGGCAAAGGTGGCCGACTTTTACGCCGCCCGCAGCAGGCTCATCCCGCCGCTACCGTGGCCGACTTTCTCACCGCCGTTCTCACACCTATGATGTTCTCAACATCCTTATGAAGTTCCATGCCTTTCCATCCGAGACGATGGACAAGTTCTGTTTCGTCGAATGCCTTGTCCCAGTTGGGGCCGGTGCCCCGCCGAACCACCACGCTGGCGAGACCGAGTCGTTCTATGTCATCGACGGGCAGGTTGGCTTCATGATCGATGGCAAGGAGACTGTTGCCGGACCAGGCGATCACGTCGCAATTCCCGATGGCGCCGTGCACGCGTTCCAAGCTGTTGGGGACAGGCCGGCCCGCCTCTTGATCATCAACGCTCCCGGCCACATGCATGAGGCGTTTTTCACTGGAGTCGGACACCCTCTTCCCGAGGGCCAAACCGAACTGCCCGAAGCCAAAGAGCCGGATATTCCTTCAGTGGTTTCCATGGCGGCACGGGTCGGCATGACACTTGTGGCTCCGGCCGAAGCAACGATTTAACGCGACCCGCGAAGCGCAAAGCGCGGCAGGTGCGGGACGCATACACGCCCCCGCACCCGCAACACCCAGACGTGAGAATAGTCGACGTTATCCGCACTGCCGACGCTGGCCTACCCGGCAATGCTGCTGGGCTGCACCAATGTCTGCTTAGGGGAAGCCGCATCGCGGCGGAGGATGTGTCGACGAATGGCCGCTCCGGGCCGTTCCCGGACACCTGCCCCGCTGAGCCAGCATATCCGGAAACGGTCGATCCCGTATTAGTCCGCCGCAACTCTATATACCGAGCGCTCTGAGATCCCGAGTTGCGAAGCTATGTCACGCTTGTTGAGGCCGGCCTCCAGCAGATCCAAGATTTCCGATCGCTTCATCCTCACTGTCGGCTTCCGCCCCTTATACCGTCCTTCTGCCTTCGCCTTGGCAATCCCCTCCCTCTGCCGTTCCAGCATCATTTCTCGCTCGAACTGAGCCACCGAAATCAGCACGTTCAGCATCAGGGTGCCAGTGGCCGTGGACGTGTCGAGCCCAAAGTTTTCCACCCTTAGACGTACCGAATTCCCCTCCAGCTGCTCAATGATATGGCCGAGGTGCTTCACCGAACGGGCCAACCTGTCCAGCTTCGTTACGATGAGGGTATCGCCTTCTCTGCAATATTCCAGCGCGGCCTGCAGCTGCTCCCTGACAGCCACAGAGCTCGTCTGCTCCTGGAACACCCTCTCACAGCCCAGCGCCTTCAAGGCGTCCACCTGAGCGGTGATGCTGGCTTTCTGCTCCAGGGTCGATGTACGTGCGTAACCAATCAGCATGGTCATGCGCTCCTTCTCTGCGAATGATGTCTATGAGGTTGTGGCAGCCGGTCTGCCAAAAGCAGAAACCGACTCCATTGACAGGCTATCGCGCCACCTTTGTCCCCTGACACATGGGCAAGGCCTATTGGCAAAGCATTTCACCGAAGAAGGGGTCGGGGGTCTTGAAAGACGACTTCAAAAACGGGGGATTATTGTTGTTGTTATTGTTCTTCGCTTAGAAGTCTCGTTCACTGCCCCTAAGACCCACCAGCTGAAAGCCCAGGCCGCCTATCCTCTGGGGCTTAGAGCCCCTTTCGTTCTCGGTAGCGCATCTCAGCGTACCATCACGCTCCGGGATATTGGTGAAGCTTTTACAGGGGTTTAAGCCCATCTCCTTCACCAGTGCAGGGAGCCTTAGCGTTCATAGTTATGCACTTGTCCGCTTGGGGGATCGAAGGTGCCAAGACCAACCTAGTTGCTGTTATGTAGGGATATCAACAAGGATACCCACACCAGGGTGTATTAATCTAGGGTATCCTATGCAGCCCCAGAACCCAGTACCTTATTGATTATTCGCCCTCCCATGAGACAATAGGCTCGATGCCAGCTAACCTACTATACTCCTCCTCTATCAATTTTGTAGCCAGAGCTACGTTCTCAGAGGAGGATGGAATAATTAGGCTATCATGTACCGGCAGGGAGGGGATCTCATAGTCGCGCTTTAGTCGCAACATTACTGATGCGAATATCTCAGCCTCGATGAACTGTAGCTTGGACCAGTCCAATGGAGAACTCGGAAGTCGTTGGATAACGGGATGACGCTGAACGATATGGTTAGTCATCTCTGTCATCTTAATTTTAGGCCAAGGACGGTCTGTAGAGCTGGTAAACTCGCCCTTCGTGCCTTTGGGCCATTTAGTCGGGAAATCTCCTCTCCCAAAGGCTGAGACGAACCACTTCTTCACCAGCTCGCGTGGGTATTCTCCAGGGTCATAGGGATCGTTCCGATTACTGAAGTCTGCTTTGTTCAGACCGTAGAAGATCGTCAAATGGCTCGCTTTCGCGTCCAATTCGCATACAGGGGCTCCATCTATCTCAATCCTAACCCGGTCCGATTTCTTGAGGGTCTGGAAATTGTTAAGTCCGATCGCATAGAACCGACCCACTTGGTTCCACTGGTAGCCCTTCTTCTTTCCGTTATTGAATATTCTCTGGAGCTGAGGAGGATTTGGAATGCTGAATTTGGATCGTTTCAGGAATTCGTTTAGCTCTTTTACATCATCTGCAATGGCCTTCACCTGGTCGGTTCTAGCAAAGCTTATCGGAGCCCCTTGATTGGCCGTACCGCGTCCCTGTTTACTCGGTCTCAGCACTACCGGAAACTCTATTCCTGCTTTGTTTTCTAATAATTCCAATACGTTACAAGGAGTGATGTTATATTCGGCGGCGTATTGGAGCAATTTTTCAATTGCTCGGTAGCGGGAGGCTCGGTTGTAACCTGTCGCCGCTGGAGCACCATCAAAATCATCGGTCCCCCGAAAACCTTGCCTCGTTTCCAAAAGGCCCATCTTCCGCCAATCCTCCTTGAGCGATTCAAAGTGTCGCTTTGTAGCAAGCGTGGCGGCGAGTTCCTCATGGGAGGAGGTACGGTAGCAGAAACCTTCGGACTCCAGGTGGCTCGCGTGCAGGATCAAATCGCCTGCAAAGGCACCCACGGCCCGCTCAAACGATAGACGGTCTTTTTCTTTCAGCTTGCGCTTCCGCCAACCTCGACTGAACTCATATGCCTCCGTCTTATTAGCTAGAGACCGTGCAAAGCGCTGGGCTGGTTCCTCGGTCGGCTCCAGCATCAACTCCGCCATCTTGGCCTGATCTAGAATATCCTTTGAGACGTCCGTTGCCGCTGTCTTATGGGGCTTGTTAGCCATGGGTCCCTTCTTCGTCCGTGATCCCGAATCCGCTGTCCCTCGGATCTTGCCTTTTTCAAATCAATCGAGGACTATCTTTAGCATTTCATTGTGCAGGAATTCGATCGAGTGACCTTTTCCGTATCCTCTGCCGACGCTATTGTGCGCCCAACCTAGAAGCTTATCGGTAGGTTCTTCTGCAACCCCGGCGTTCCGCAGCCGATCCCGCATTGCGTGGCGAAACGAGTGCATCGTCTTTCCCTCTGGCAATCCAAGGGAATGCAAGTATTTACTGCGGGCATTGGAAGCGCTTGTAGCGAGCACTTTACCATCCGCAGCCCGGTACCGTGGGAAAGCAGCGAAGGCGTCTCCCCGCTCTTCACAAAGCCTCTCAGCAGCCCAAAGCGCTGCCCCCACCAGAGGAACCTTCCGCACTGACTGAGGCGTCTTCAACGGGCGGTGTTCAGCTACTCGCAGATTGATGTAGGGAACCGGACCCTTGAGAGATATGTCTTGCATGGTCAGCCCAACAGCCTCGGCGAGCCGCACCCCTGTGTCGGATACCAACGCAATTAGATGGCGGATATCATCATCCTTCAATCGGCAGGCGCTCTGCATCATTCGAATTTCGTCTACAGAGAACGGGTTTCTGTCCACGCTGTCTGAACCGAGATTAGGAATGCGAAGCCCCTCGAATACACTAGATTTTTCAATCTCCCACTCGCGCAAGGCAACCTTAATCACTGGCGTGATATAGTTTAGGTATCGGCGCACTGTCTGTGTCTTCTTCCCATCCTTCAGAAGGTGCGCGACAAGTTCATTAGCTTGAGCCCTTTTGTACTGATCTACAGGGAGGTCGCCGATAACCCTCGCCGCGTACTCTGCCTTTCTCCTCCGCTCATTGAGCTTCTTTTCTGTGTCATCAACGCCAGTAAGCTCTTGATAGAACATCACTGCCTCAGTGAGCGTCGGCACGTGCTTCACGCCATAGAACAGATCTGCGGCATACCTTGCGTCGGGCGGCAATCGGTCCCGACCTTCCTTGAAGGTGTCCCGCCCGCTCAGGTACCGCAATTCATCTTCGAAGGCGCTTACATACCCATCTTCGGGATCAGAATTCTTCCCACCTCCTGGCTGCAAGCTGTGCTCCGCCAGTATGGCCTCGCCCGCTCTTCGAATGCCTTCAGAGGTTGCCGTTGATCCTGAGCGCCACGCCTCCCACTGCGCATCCTGTTCAAGCGCATGACGATGGGCTTCTGTGCCGGCTTTGTCAGGGTCCTGGGTCTTCAGCGAGAAAAACAGATTGGCGCCTTTGCCCGGGTAAAACTGACGGAGATCGTCCGGTATTCGGCGCCTGAAATAGAAGGTATTTTCCGCTTTTCTACATACCTAGCAAACAAACGGTAGGCTCCGAACGAGACGAGTGTGACGGACATGTGTTACCCCATGTGTCACCTCACAGCAAACCGGTATCAGCCTAATGGCATGAAAGGTCACAACAATGTCGGATGTAAGTGGCGCGCTGGGGAGGATTCGAACCCCCGACCCCTTGATTCGTAGTCAAGTACTCTATCCAACTGAGCTACCAGCGCGCGGGGTGAGGGCGATGTAACCAGCGGGGCGGGGCATTGCAAGCGGGTTTTTGGCGCGGCGGGCGCTACTCTGCCGCCGCCTCCAGCTCCATCACCACCTTGGGCAGGTGGATGGCGAAACAGGTGCCCTCCGGCCCCGTCTCCTGCAGCCTCAGGCGGCCGCCGTGGCCGCGCACCAGTTCCGAGGCGATGGCGAGGCCCAGCCCGAAGCCGCCCTTGCGGGTGCCGCCCTGGAACGGGCGGAACAGGTGCTCCTGCGCCTTGGCGGGCATGCCGGGGCCGGTGTCGCGGACGCGGATCACCCACTCGGCCTCGGTCTCCTCGGCCTGCACCGCCACCTCGCCGGGAACGCCGGCGGCGACAAGCGCCTGCCGGGCGTTGCGCAGCAGGTTGCCGATCACCCGGTACAGCTGTTCGGCATCCGCCCGCACGATCAGCGCGCCGGGCACGTCCTCGGAATAGCTGATGTCGTGGTCGCCGGTGGCCAGCCGCTCTGCCTCGACCGCGTCGGCCACGAGGTCGGCCAGCCGCAGCCGGGACAGCGCCGGGGGCGGTTCCTCGGCGCGGCCGAAGGTGAGGGTGGATTCGCACAAGTTCACCGCCCGGCTGAGCGAGTTCACCAGCTTCGGCGCGGCGCGCTTGACCGCCGGGTCCTCCGACGCCTCCAGCCGGTCGCCGAACAGCTGCGCGGTGGTCAGGATGTTGCGCAGGTCGTGGCTGATCTTGGCCACCGCGCCGCCCAGCTGGGCCAGCCGCTCCTTCTGCCGCAGGGCGCCCGACAGTTGGGTCTGCAGCCCCGCCAGCGCCAGCTCGGCGTCCCGCAGTTCGGTCACGCCGGCCGAGGGCTGGATGATGCGCCGCACGTCCTCCGGCGCCTCGGCGTAGCTGATCATCGCCTGCACCACCCGCTTGATCGGCCGTACCAGGAAGTGCCGCATGGCCAGGAACAGCAGCAGCGCCGTCACCGCGGAGATCACCGCCGACAGCGCCAGGATGCGCAGGCCGTAGTCGATCAGCGCCGTGCGCAGCGGCGCCGAGGGCAGCGTCACCTCGATCAGCAGCCCCGCCTCGCGCACCGGGTTGCCGATCACCCGGATCACCCGGTTCTCCGCCACCAGCAGCGCCTGCAACGCGTCGCGGATCAGCGTCCAGGCGGGCGGGTCGCGCAGGTCGAAGGTGGCGGCCACCGGCGAGGGGATCTCTGACGACAGCACCAGTTGCCGCGAGGCGTCGCGGCGCAGCACCACGTTGTAGACCCCCGCGTTCTCCAGCAGCTCGCGCTCCAGCGAGGTGTCGATCATGTCGTCCGCCAGCAGCGCCAGAGAGGCGATCTGCGCCTTCTCCAGCCGCAGCAGCAGGTAGTCCTCCCGGAACCGCGCCACCGAGGGCACGAAGATCAGCACCTCCGCCAGCATCACGAAGAGCGTGGTCAGGATCAGCAGCCGGCCGGAGAGGGAATGGAGTTTCGACAATGGGGGCTCTAGGGCATTACGCGTTGCACGAGCCGGACGATACGCTTCACCGCCGGGCTTTCGAACAGTCTGGGCGCAAAATACGCGCCTGCGGCCCGCTTGTTAAGCTCGCCCAGCGTCGGATAGGGCGCGACCATGCCGGCGATGTCCCGCATCTTCAGGTTCGCCGCCAGCGCCAGCGCCCAGGTGCCGATCAGGTCGCCCGCCCCCGCCCCGACGATGGTGGCGCCGACAGGGCGGCCCTTGACCACCATGACCTTGACGAAGCCGGTGGTGCGCCGCTCGGTGATGGCGCGGTCGTTGTGCGCATGTTCGGCGCGCACCACCTCCAGCGCGTCGCCGTGCGCCTCGCGCGCCTGCGCCTCGGTCAGCCCCACCTGCGCCAGCTCGGGGTCGGTATAGGTGACCCAGGGCAGGTGCGACGTCTTCACCTTCGCGGGCAGGCCGAACAGCAGCGGCCGGATGATGGTCGAGGCGTGGTAGCCGGCGACATGGGTGAACTGCATCCCCCCCGCCGCGTCGCCCACCGCGTAGATCCGGCGGTTGCTGGTGCGCAGGCGGTCGTCCACCTTCACCGCGCGGTCGTGTTCCACGCCGGCGCGGTCCAGGTCCAGCCGCGCGAGGTTCACCTTGCGGCCCACGGCGATCAGCAGGTGGCTGCCCGTGACCTCGCCCTTGCCGGTGGTCACGGTCACGCCACCCTCGCCCGACGCGACCTTCTGTGCCTGCGCGCCCTCGATAATCTCCACGCCCTCGCCGCGCAGCCGTTCCAGCACGATGGCCGCCGCCTCGGGGTCGTCCTTGGACAGCGCCCGGTCGCCCTCGATCACGGTGACCTTGCTGCCAAGCCGCACATGGGCCTGGGCCAGTTCCATCCCGATCGGCCCGCCGCCGACGACGATCAGGTGATCGGGCCGCTCGCGCAGGTCGAAAATGGTCTCGTTGGTGTAGTGGGTCACCCCGTCCAGTCCCGGGATCGGCGGCACCAGCGGCGAAGATCCCGTGGCGATCACGAAGCGCCGGGCGGTGATGATGACATCGCCCGCCTCCAGCTCCGTCTCCGAGACGAAGCGCGCCCAGGCACGGATCACCCGCACCCCCAGCCCCTCGAACCGCTCCTGGCTGTCGACCGGGGCGATGGTGTCGATGGCATGCCGCACGTGGTCCTTGGCGGCGGCGTAATCCACCTGCGGCGTCACCGGGGTCACGCCGAAGGGGGCGCCCGTCTGCATGGCGTGGGCGTGCTTGCCCGCCGCGATCAGCGCCTTGGAGGGCACACAGCCGTAGTTCAGGCAGTCGCCGCCCATCTCGCCGCCCTCGACCAGCACCACGCGCGCGCCCATCTGCACCGCCCCCGAGGCGACGCTCAGCCCGCCGGAGCCCGCGCCGATGACGCAGATGTCCGTCTTGATCCGTTCCATCACAGCCCCTTCCTTCCCCGTACCGCCTTCAGCGCCATCGGCACCGCCGCCAGCACGCAGAGCCCGAGGATCGGCAGCAGCACCTGCGGCTCGAAGATGATTCCCAGGTTCGGCGTCTCGCCCCGTGCAAAGACCTCTCCCAGCCCCGCCCCGACCGAGGTGTAGACCACCGCCCCCGGGATGATTCCGACGAACGTGGTGATGACATAGCGCGCAAGGGGCACTCCGACGAACGCCGGCACGAGGTTTGCCACGAAGAAAGGCACCGCGGGGATCAGGCGGATCAGGAACAGCATGGACCATTGGTTCTCGTCGATGCCGTCCTTGATCTTCCGCACCAGCCCGCCGCTGTCCTCCAGCCGCTCTGCCAGCCGCGCGCCCAGACCCCAGCGGGCGGCCAGGAAGATGCCCGTGGCGCCAATGGTGGCGCCCAGCACATTGTACAGCGCGCCGGGGAAGAGGCCGAACAGGAACCCGCCGGTGAGCGTGGCAATCGTGGCCCCGGGCAGCGAGAAGGCGACGATGACGGCGTAGAGCGCGATGAACCCGAGGGTGCTGCCAAGGTAGTTGGCGTCGCGGAAGATCAGCAGTGTCTCGCGGTTCTCGGCCAGCGCCTGGAAGCTGAGGTGCTCGCGCAGGGTGAAGGCCCCCACCAGCGCCACCGCAGCGATCCCGATCAGGGGCAGGTATCGCAGCCACGAGGGGCGCGGGGATGAAATCTGTTCGGTCATGTCAGGCCTATACGTTGTTGTTCCGGTCAATGTGACCTGCACCGCGCCGCGCCGACAGCCCGCTCACGCCGCCTTGATCCCCGGTGATCCGTCCCCCCCGATTCGGGGCCCCGCGGCATGGTTCTGAAACATTCGGCGGCCCCGGGCGCGCCCGGTGAAAAAAGCACAGGCGGGACAGTAACATTCGCCCCGGCGGTCCGGTTGACAAGCTGCGCGCCACCCCCTAGAGACCGGGCTTCGAACATGACGCCGTCCTCCCCCCACGGGGCGCGGGGCGGAAAGACGGAGAGTCCCGCGATGAAGCGCACCTTTCAACCTTCGAACCTGGTCCGCAAGCGGCGCCACGGATTTCGTGCGCGCATGGCCACCAAGGCCGGCCGCAAGATCCTTAACGCCCGCCGGCTGCGCGGCCGCAAGCGGCTGAGCGCCTGAGCCCAGACGGGCCACGGACGATGACGGCTCCGCCGGCGGTATCCCCTGAAAAGGTGCCGCCGGCGGAGCCGTTTTGCGTGGGCAAGTTGCGCCAGCGCAGCGAGTTCCTGAAGGCCGCCCGCGCCCGCCGCCGCGCCGCCCCCGCCTTCATCCTGCAGGCCCGCCGCCGCGCCCCCGAGGAACCGGCCGAGGCGCCGGTGCGTGCCGGGTTCACCTGCTCCAAGAAGGTCGGCAATGCCGTGGCGCGCAACCGCGCCAAGCGCCGCCTGCGCGAGGCCGCGCGGCTGGTGCTGCCGCACCGCGGGCAGCCGGGTTGGGACTACGTGCTGATCGGCCGCAACGCCGTCACCGCCGCCCGCCCCTGGGACGCGCTGCTGGCCGACCTGGAGGCCGCGCTGGAGCAGATCCACCGATGAGCCCGCTGGCCCGCATCGTCGCCCTGCCCGTGCGCGCCTACCGGCTGCTGCTGTCGCCCTGGGTCGGGTTCAACTGCCGCTACCACCCCACCTGCTCTGCCTACGCGCTGGAGGCGCTGGAACGCCACGGCGCGCTGCGCGGCAGCTGGCTGGCGCTGCGCCGCATCGGACGCTGCCACCCCTGGGGCGGCTCCGGCATCGACGAGGTGCCGAAAGGCTAGGTCTCCATCCCGGCGATCACCGCCCGCAGCGTCTCGATCCCCTCGCCCTTGGCGGAAGAGGTGGTGACGATGCCCGGGAAGGCCGCCGGGTGCTTCGCCAGCGCGCCGCGCACCTGGCCCAGCACCTTCTCCAGCTCCTCGGTCTTCAGCTTGTCGGTCTTGGTCAACACCGCCTGAAAGGTCACGGCGGCGCGGTCCAGTTCCTTCATGATCTCCTCGTCCGGCGCCTTGATCCCGTGGCGCGAGTCGATCAGCACGAAGGCCCGGCGCAGCGTCGGCCGGCCCGTGAGGTAGGCGCGCAGCAGCTGCTGCCAGCGCGCCACCACGTCCTTGGGCGCCTTGGCGAAACCGTAGCCGGGCAGGTCCACCAGGTAATGCGTGTCGCCCAGCGTGAAGAAGTTGATCTCCTGCGTGCGGCCCGGCGTGTTCGACGTCCGCGCCAGCGCCCGCCGCGCCGTCAGCGCGTTGATCAGCGAGGATTTCCCGACGTTCGAGCGCCCGGCAAAGCAGACCTCCAACCGGTCCGCGGGCGGCAGCCCGTCCATCGCCACGACGCCCTTCAGAAAGTCGATCTCGCCCCGGAACAGCCGGGTGGCCGCCTCGGCCTCGGCGCCCTCGGGCGGCTCGATCAGCGGAAAGGGGGTCTGCATCGGGGCACCTCCGGCCCGCCGCACCGGGGGGCGCGGGGGCTATTTCTTCTGGTTCTTGCCGCCCTTGGCAGCCGCGGCGGCCGTCGCCTGCTTCTTGCGGAACGAGCGGCGGATGTTGCCGAAGACGTCCGGCTTGTGCCCGTGGGTGCGCATGATGATGTACTGCTGGCTGAAGGTGATCGTGTTGTTCGCGATCCAGTAGACCACCAGGCCGCTGGCAAACCCGCCCAGCATGAACATGAAGACCCAGGGCATCCAGGCGAAGATCATCGCCTGCGTGGCGTCCGTGGGGGCCGGGTTCAGCTTCTGCTGCAGCCACATGGAGATGCCCAGCAGCAGCGGCAGGATGCCGATGAAGACCAGCGCGAGGATCGATCCCGGCTCCGGCGCGCCCCAGGGCAGCAGGCCGAAGAGGTTGTAGATCGAGGTCGGGTCCGGCGCCGAGAGGTCGCGGAACGGGCCGAAGAAGGGCGCGTGGCGCAATTCGATGGTGACGAAGATCACCTTGTAGAGCGAGAAGAAGATCGGGATCTGCATCAGGATCGGCAGGCAGCCCGCGGCGGGGTTCACCTTTTCCTTCTTGTACAGCTCCATCATCTCGCGCTGCATCTTCTGGCGGTCGCCGCCGGTCCGCTCCTTCAGCTTCTCCATCTCCGGCTGCAGTTCCTTCATCCGCGCCATGG
Source organism: Rhodobacter sp. (assembly GCA_048262455.1). Classification (GTDB taxonomy): domain Bacteria; phylum Pseudomonadota; class Alphaproteobacteria; order Rhodobacterales; family Rhodobacteraceae; genus Psychromarinibacter. The sequence continues at coordinate 229,147 of JBLXFD010000002.1, read as the reverse complement.
AGACGTAGGACTTATAGGCCAGCGGGAAGAGCACCGCCTTGATGATCAGCGTCAGCGCGATGATCGACCAGCCCATGTTGCCGATCACGCCGTTCAGCCAGTGCAGCACGGCGAAGATCGGCTTGGTCAGGAAGAAGAACCAGCCCCAGTCGATCGAGTCGACGAAGTTCAGGATGCCGCCCTCGTTCTCGTAGGCGCGGATGGTCTCCCACTCCTTGGCGCCGGCGAAGAGCATCTGGCTGGAGGCGGCGGTGGCGCCGGGGGCGACAGCCAGCGTCGGCAGGCGCGACCACAGCTGGTAGACGTCGGCGCTGGGTACGTAGCGGGCCACCGACTGGAACGGGGTGCCCGGCTCGGGGATGAGGGTGGTCATCCAGTACTTGTCGGTGAAGCCGGTCCAACCGTTCTCGGCCACCTCGACCACCTCGGCGCGGTTGCCCCAGGCGGGGTCGGCGCCGAATTCCTTCATGTCCTCGTACTCGATCTCGTCCAGCGTGCCGTCAGTCTGGCGGACGATGCCCTCGTGCAGGATGAAGAAGTTGACCGTCTCGGGGGTGCCGTGGCGGGCGATCAGCCCGTAGGGCGCCAGCCGCACCTCGGCGTCGGTGGTATTCTCGACGGTCTGGTTGACGGTGAACATGTAGCGCTGGTCAACCGAGATCTCGCGGCGGAAGATCAGGCCGGCGCCGTTGTCCCAGGTCAGCGTCACCGGGGTGTCGGGGGTCAGTTTCGGCGCGCCCTGCACCGACCAGACGGTATCGGCGCCTGGCACGGCCTCCTGCGCCAGGCCGCCCGCGGGGGTCCAGCCGTAGACCGCGTAGTAGGCGCCGTTGCCGCCCACGGGGGACAACAGGGTCACGTCCTCGCTGCCCGGGTCCAGCGTTTCCTGGTAGGCCTTCAGCGACAGGGTATCGATGCGCCCGCCCTGCAGCGAGATGGACCCGTCCAGCAGCGGCGTCTCGATTGCCACGCGCGCGGCGGCAGCGGCGGCCTCGGGCACCTCGCCGGCGGGGGCGGTGCCGTCGGGGGTGGCGGTGCCGGCCGGGGGCGGCGCGTTCAGCTCGCCCTCGGTGGTCTGCACCGTGTCCCGCGCGGGGTCGAGCGGGGGCTCTTGTGGCGGGAACAGCAGGAACCACACGAGGATGACCGCGGCGCTGAGCGCCGTCGCCAGAATGAGGTTCTTGTTCTGGTCGTCCATGAAGAGAGCCGTTTCCGCTGGTTTCGGGTCAGCGCTGCTTCAACAATCCGGGGACCGAAAGGTCAAGCGGTTTCCCCCCGTGGCGGCACCGAGTCGCGGACCGCGGCGCAGGCGCGGAGGCCGCGAAGTCGGCCTCTTGGAACGTTCCGGCTGCCTCCAAGCCACCGTGGCGAGGCTGCCCCGCCAAAGCCGGCTACCGGCGCATTGCCCTTCACCCCGCGCTATTCGGGCTCCATCCAGCCCTGCGTTCATCCTTCCGTTACCCTCCGCTTGCTCCCTCCCTTGCCCGCCGTCCGCCATCTTCACCCCGCCTCGCGCGCGATGCGGGGGTTCTCGCCAAGCCGCTTGTCGTGGATCTTCATCCAGTCCAGCGTGGCAGCGAAAGGCATGGGCCGCGCGATGGAGAAACCCTGCACGAAGCCGCAGCCCAGCTGCGACAGCAGCGCATGTTCCCCGGTGGTCTCCACCCCCTCGGCAAGGGTCTCGATCCCCAGGCGTTCCGCCATCTCTAGGATCGCGGTCAGCAGTTCCTGCTGCTCGCGGTCGCTGTCGACGCGGGTGACGAAGGAGCGGTCGATCTTGATCCGGCTCACCGAGAAGCGGCGGATATTGGCGATGGAGGCATGGCCGGTGCCGAAATCATCCAAGTCGATGCCGCAGCCCAGCTGGTTCAACCGCGTGACGTTGCGGGTGATGGTGTCATTCTCCGACCGCGAGATCACCGTTTCGAGGATCTCCACCACCAGCCGCTCCGGCGCCATGTCGAAACGGTCCAGTTCCCAGCGGACGCGGTCGCAGAGCGTGGGGTCGGCCAGTTCCTCGTGGCTGAAGTTCACCGCGACGTTCGGCACCGGCGCCTCGGCCTTTTCCCAGTCCTGCAGGGCGGTGAGGCTGTGGTGAAGAATAACCTCTCCCAGCCGCTGGCTGAGGCCAGAGGCGGAGATCGCCGGCAGGAAGGCCCCCGGCAGGATCACCCCGCGATCCGGGTGTTCCCAGCGGGCCAGGGCCTCCATCCCGCTGACCTTGCCGGTCTCCGTGCTGATCTGCGGCTGGAACCACGGCCGGATCTGCCCGGCATCCAGCGCCTCCGCCACCTCCTCGGCGAGACCCGCGCGCTTGATCCGGCGGCGGGGGGCCTGGGCGGCGAAGGCGCGGATGGCGCCGCTGCCGCTGGCCTGGGCGTCGCGCAGCGCCGTCTCCGACGCCTCGAGGCAGGCCTGGCCGCTGCGTTCCAGCGCCCGGCGGGGCAGGCAGAACCCGATGGAGCCGGAGAGGAACAGCCGCAGGCCGCCGATCACGATGGGTGCGCCCACCTCCTGCTGGATCCGCGCCGCCACCTGGATCATCGATTCAAGGTCCAGCCGCCGCACCGGCGCCAGCGCGATGGCGAACAGCGGGCCCTCCAGCCGGGCCGCGACATCGCCCTGCCGCAGGGTGCCGGAGATCCGCTGCGCCACCTGCAGCAGCACCGCGTCCGCGGTCTTGTCGCCGTAGGAGGCGCGGAGATTGTCGAACTCGTCGATCTCGATCATCAGGCAGCCGGTGCGCAAACCCGCCTCCGGCTCGCTGCAGAAACCCGCGTCCAGCGCCGCCACCAGCACCTGTTTCGACGGCAGGCCCGTGATCGCGTCGCCGTCCCCCGAAGCCCGCGGCGCGCGGACCGGGGGGTTGAACAAAGTCACCAGCCCGATCAGCGCCGGCACGAAGATGGCGGTGAACAGCAACAGCTGCTCGCCGCCGAACCAGTAGCCCCCCAGCGTCAGCGCCGGAAGGAAGGCAAGGACCTGCGGGCCCAGAAAGGCCGTTCGCATCGCCCCAGCGAGATAGCCACCGATTCCTGCATGATTGCGCCGCATCTGGCCGCCCCCAATTACGGCAGACCACGACCCGGCCTGCGTCCACTGCCGACAAGCTAGGAAAGAGGTCTGTTCAGAAGGTTAAGCGGTCCGGCCGAGTTAGGTCGAATTGTCCTCATTCCGCCGGACGAGCCCGGCGAAGTCGAACAGCGCCGGGTCCAGCAGGTGCGAAGGGCGCGCGTTGGTCAGGGCGCGGAACATCTTCTGGCGGCGTCCGGGATTGTTCTTTTCCCATTGATCCAGCAGGGATTTCACCTGCATCCGCTGCAGCCCGTCCTGGCTGCCGCACAGATCGCACGGGATGATCGGATAGTTCATCGCCCGCGCGAAACGGTCGCAGTCCGCCTCGGCCACATGGGCCAGCGGGCGGTAGACAAACAGGTCGCCCTCCTCGTTCACCAGCTTCGGCGGCATGGTGGCCAGCCGCCCGCCGTGGAACAGGTTCATGAAGAATGTCTCGAGAATATCGTCGCGGTGGTGGCCCAGCACCACGGCGCTGCACCCCTCCTCGCGCGCGATGCGGTAGAGATTGCCCCGCCGCAGCCGCGAACACAGCGCGCAGTAGGTGCGCCCCGCCGGCACCTTGTCCATCACGATGGAATAGGTGTCCTGGTACTCGATCCGGTGCGGCACCCCCATCTTCTGCAGGAACTCCGGCAGCACCGTCGCGGGAAAGCCGGGCTGACCCTGGTCGAGGTTGCAGGCCAGCAGATCCACCGGCAGCAGGCCGCGCCACTGCAGCTCGTGCAGGACCGCCAGCAGGGTGTAGCTGTCCTTGCCGCCCGACAGGCAGACCAGCCAGCGGGCGCCGCGTTCGATCATGCCGTACTGCTCGATCGCCTCGCGGGCGTCGCGGACGATGCGCTTGCGCAGCTTGCGGAACTCGGTGGTGGAGGGGGCACCGTGGAACAGCGGGTGGATGTCGTCGGCGTCGTCGAGCATGGCGTGGCCTCGGCAGGGGGTGGCCTGCCATATCGCGGCGCGCCGCCCATGGCAACGCGCCGCCTCTTGAGCGCGGGGGCCGCAGGGCCTAACAGGGAGGCACCCCGGAGAATGACACGGATGAAAACCAGAGACATGAACCGCGACTGGATCGCCACCGCCCGCACCCTGAACGAGGCCCTGCCCTACCTGCAGCGCTACGCCGGTGCCACCGTCGTCATCAAGTTCGGCGGCAATGCCATGGGCGACGCCGAGGCCATGGCCTCGTTCGCGCGCGACATCGTGCTGATGCAGCAGGTGGGCGTGCGCCCCGTCGTGGTGCACGGCGGCGGGCCGATGATCAACGACCTGCTGGCGCGGCTGGACATCAAGTCCGAGTTCGTGCGCGGCAAGCGCGTCACCGACGCCGCCACCGTCGAGGTGGTCGAGATGGTGCTGTCGGGCCGCGTCAACAAGACCATCGTGCAGGCGATCAACGACGCCGGCGGCCGCGCCGTGGGCCTGTCGGGCAAGGACGCCAACATGATCGTCTGCGATCCCTCGGACCCCGAGCTGGGATTCGTCGGCGAGCCGGTGGAGGTCGATCCCTCGCTGATCCGCCAGTTGCACGAGGCGCGGATCATCCCGGTGCTGGCGCCGATCGGCAGCGGGCGCAACGGCGAGACCTACAACATCAACGGCGACACCGCCGCTGGCGCGGTGGCCGGGGCGTTGAAGGCCGACCGTTTCCTGCTGCTGACCGACGTGGCCGGGGTGAAGAACGCCGAGGGCGAGGTGCTGACGCAGCTGTCCTCGGCGCAGGTGCGGCAGATGACCGAGGAGGGGGTGATCTCCGGCGGCATGATCCCCAAGACCGAGACCGCGCTGGCAGCTGTCGCGGCCGGCGTGCGGGCGGTGGTGATCCTCGACGGCCGCGCGCCGAACGCCTGCCTGCTGGAGCTGTTCACCGAACATGGCGCCGGCTCGCTGATCCGCGGCTGAGGCGATGCGCCCCCTGCCCGCGCGGCTTGCCTCCGGGCTGGCGGCAGAGCGGTTGCAGGTGCTGGGCGGCTTCCACCCGGCAGGGGGCGAGGGGCTCGCGGGCTGCGGTTCGCTGCTGCTGCTGGGGCCGGGCGCGGGGTTCTGGGACCACGTCACCGCCGCGCCGGAGTTTGGCGACGGCGCCCCGGATCCGCTGGACCGCTGGTCGGCGCGAGTGATCGGCGCGCTGGCCGAGGCAGAGGGCGGCGCGGCGTTGTTCCCCTTCGGCGGTCCGCCATGGCAGCCCTTCCACCAGTGGGCGCTGCGCAGCGGCAGGATCTTCACCTCGCCGGTCGGACTGCTGGTGCATGGCGAGACGGGGCTGATGGTCTCGTTCCGCGGCGCGCTGGCGCTGCCGGGCCGCCACGCGCTGCCGCCGCCGCTGCCCCGCCCCTGCGACGCCTGCCCCCGCCCCTGCCTCGCCGCCTGCCCGGTGGGTGCGCTTGGGGCGGCGGGATACGCGGTGGACGCCTGCCACGGCTTCCTCGATACTCCGCCGGGCGGGTCCTGCATGGCCGGGGGCTGCCGGGTGCGGCGGGCCTGCCCGGTGTCGCAGGGCGCGGGCCGCGCGGCGGCGCAATCGGTCTTTCACATGCGGGCGTTCCACCGATGAGTCTTACCCTGATCCTGACCCGCCACGGCAAGTCCGACTGGGATGCCCCCGGCGGCGACCACGCGCGGCCGCTGAACCCGAGGGGGCGGCAGGCGGCCGGTGCGATGGCGGGCTGGCTGGCGGAGGCGGGGCACGTGCCAACGCTGGTGCTGTCCTCCGACGCACTGCGGACCCGGCAGACGTGGCAGTGCATGGCACCCGGGCTGGGGGAGGCGCCGGTGGAGTGGCGGCGCGGCCTCTACCTCGCCGCGGCGGAGGAGATGCTGCGGGCGCTGCAGAGCTGCGGGACGGCCGGCTGCGTGCTGCTGCTGGGGCACAACCCGGGCATCGCGCAACTGGCCCGGGCGTTGCTGAGCGCCCCGGTGGCGCATCCGCGGTTCGCCGACTTCCCCACCTGCGCGACGCTGGTGGCGGAGTTCGAGGTGGATGACTGGGCGCAGGTGCGCCCGGGGAGCGGGCGCGCGCTGGATTTCGCGGTGCCGCGGGAGCTTTAAGGACGTGTTACAGAGGGCCAGCGCCCGTCCGTGGGTGGGCGCTCTATACGCCAGTGGTCGCAGCTTTATGGCGACGCCACATCCCCGCTCTACCCCCGCGCTTACGGCAACGAAGCGCCCGCCCGGGGGACGGACGGGCGCTGGCCCGGCGGGACTGCGTCCCTTGCTCCGGGCCGGATGCTTTTGCCCGACAGAGGGCCGGCGCCCGTCCGTGGGTGGGCGCACCCGACGCCGGTGGTCGCCGCTTTATCCCACCTCCACTCACTCGCTCCACCCCCGCGCAAACGGTGAAGAAGCGCCCGCCCGGGGGACGGACGGGCGCTGGCCCGGCGGCACTGCGTGCCTTATTCCGGGCCGGGTGCTCTTGTCATAACATAGGGACAGCGCCAGTCCGGGGGGGGGCGCACATGCCGTTGGTGGTCGCAGCTTTATGGCACCGCCACTTCCCCGTTCTACCCCCGCGCAAACAGCGACAAAGCGCCCGCCCGGCGGACGGACGGGCGCTGGCCCGGCGGCACTGCGTGCCTTGTTCCGGGCCGGGTGCGCTTGATGTCAGTGCCCCAGGATCTGGCTCAGGAACAGCTGGGTCCGCTCGCTCTTGGGGTTGTTGAAGAACTCCTCGGGCTCGTTCTGCTCGACGATCTGGCCCTGGTCCATGAAGATCACCCGGTTCGCCACCTGACGGGCAAAGCCCATCTCGTGGGTCACGCAGATCATCGTCATCCCCTCCTGCGCCAGCTCGATCATCGTGTCGAGCACCTCCTTGATCATCTCGGGATCAAGCGCCGAGGTCGGCTCGTCGAACAGCATGATCCGCGGCTTCATGCAGAGCGACCGGGCGATCGCCACCCGCTGCTGCTGGCCGCCGGACAGCTGGCCGGGATACTTGTTTGCCTGCTCGGGGATCTTCACCTTGGCGAGGTAGTGCATCGCCGTTTCCTCGGCCTCCTTCTTCGGGACCTTGCGGACCCAGATCGGGGCGAGGGTGCAGTTCTCGAGGATGGTCAGGTGCGGGAAGAGGTTGAAGTGCTGAAAGCACATCCCGACCTCGGACCGGATCTTGTCGATGTTCTTCAGATCGCTCGTCAGCTCGGTCCCGTCCACCACGATCTGCCCGGCCTGGTGTTCCTCCAGCCGGTTGATGCAGCGGATCAGCGTCGACTTGCCCGACCCCGAAGGCCCGCAGATCACGATCCGCTCTCCCCGGTAGACCGTCAGGTCGATGTCGCGCAGCACGTGGAAGGTCCCGTACCACTTGTTCATGTCGGTGATCTGGATCGCCACCTCGTCCGAGACGCGCATCTTGCTGGGCTGGATGCTGGGCTGGATGCTGGGCTCGGAGGCGGGGTCCTGAAGTGCGTCGGCCAAAGGGGGATCTCCCTACTTGTGGTCCGTTCTCAGCCGGCGCTCGAGGTACATCGAGTAGCGCGACATGGAGAAGCAGAAGATGAAAAACAGAAAGGCGATGAAGGCGAACAGCTCCCAGTAGATGCCGTTCCAGGCCTGGTCCGCGCGGATCGCGTTGGACAGGCCGATGGGATCGAGCAGGCCGATGATCGACACCAGCGTCGTGTCCTTGAACACGCCGATGAAGGTCGACACGATCCCGGGGATCGAGATCTTCAGCGCCTGCGGCATGATGATCAGCCGCTGCGCCTGCCAGTAGTCCAGCCCCAGGCTGTCGGCCCCCTCGTACTGCCCCTTGGGCAGCGCCGCGAGGCCGCCGCGGATCACCTCGGCCATGTAGGCGGAGGCGAAGAGCGTCACCATGATCATCACCCGCAGGATGATGTCGAAGTTGGTGCCCGGCGGCATGAAGATGTTCAGTAGGGTCGAGGCCACGAACAGCAGCGTGATCAGGGGCACGCCGCGGATGAACTCGATGAAGCCCACGCAAAGCGCCTTGACGATCAGCAGGTCCGACCGGCGCCCCAGCGCCAGCACGATGCCGATGGGCAGGCTGCAGCCGATGGCCACCACGCCGATCAGGATCGACAGCATGAAGCCGCCGAAGTTGCGGCTTTCCACCGGCTCCAGCGCCAGCGGCAGCAGCCGGCCGATGTCGTTGGCCAGCGGGCCCACGGCGAACAGCCACCACAGCACCGCCAGCACCACCGCCGCGATGATCGCGCCGAGGCTGCCGATCCGGGGCTCCAGCAGCTTGACGCCGAAGTAGAGGATGGCGAACCCGGCCGCCACCAGCACCGGCGTCCAGATGGTGCCGCCCCACATCAGCCAGGGCATTGCGAAGGGGTAGAGCGCGGTGACCAGGAACAGCGCCCGGGGCATCCCCGGAAACAGCACCGGGGCCAGCGCCACCAGCAGCAGCACGAAGGCCAGGATCGGCCGCCAGTACAGCTCGTTCGGGTAGAAGCCGAACATCAGCTGCAGCCAGCGCTCGCGCACCACCGCCCAGCAGGCGTGGCCGTGGCTTTCGCCCCAGGTCGCGGTGGCGATCTCGCGGCATTCCGAAAGCGAGTCCGCGTTCCAGACCGACTGCAGCAGCCAGGGCAGCAGCGAGGCGAGCACGTAGACGATGAAGGCCAGCGAGAGCAGGGTCAGCAGGGTGTTCAGCCAGCCGGAGAACAGGTTCTGCCGGCCCCAGCCGATCACCCCCACCGAGGTGGAGGGCGGCTCTTTCTCCGGCAGCATGGTCTCGCGGACGAAGCGGATGGTTTCCTCGTGGGTATCGCTCATGTCACCGCTCCACCAGCTTCACACGGTTGTTGTACCAGTTCATCACCGCCGAGATCAGCAGGCTGATCACCAGGTAGACCAGCATCAGCAGCAGCACGCATTCCAGCTCGCGCCCCGTCTGGTTCATGGTGATGCCGCCAAGCGTGCCGGTGATGTCCATGTACCCCACCGCGATCGCCAGCGAGGAGTTCTTGGTCAGGTTCAGGTAGTTCGAGATCAGCGGCGGGATGATGACCCGCAGCGCCTGCGGCAGGATCACGAGGCCCATGATCCGGCGCGGGCGCAGGCCCAGGGCGCCGGCGGCCTCTGTCTGGCCCTTCGAGATGGCCAGGATGCCGCCGCGCACGATCTCGGCGATGAAGGCGGCGGTGTACAGCGACAGGGCCAGCCACAGCGCGATCAGGGAGTTGCGCATGTGCGTGCCCCCCTGGAAGTTGAAGCCCTTCAGCGCCGGGTAACCAAGGTGAAAGCCAAGGCCCCAAAGCAGCAGCCCCATGGGCACCACCAGGATCGCCAGGTTGATGTGCCACACCCGGGGACGGACGCCGGTGGCCTCCTGGATCCGGTGGGCGCGGCGCGACATGTAGCGCATCCCGAGGATGCTTGCGATCAGCACCGCCAGGATCACCAGCAGGTCGATCGACACGTCGAAGCGCAGCGGAGAGGTGCCGAACAGGTGCAGGTTGCCCAGCGGGTTCGAGAACAGCGGCTCGGGGATGTAGATGCCGCGGTTGGTGAAGGCGACGCTGTCGAACAGCTTCATCGTCGAGGCCGGATCCTCGCCGCGGAAGGCGTTGGGGGGTGGCAGGCTTTCGATCAGGATGGCCATGGCCAGCACGATCCACAGCAGCACCGGCACGTTGCGGAACATCTCGACATAGACGGTCATCAAACGCGAGACCAGCCAGTTCGGCGACAGCCGGAGCACCCCGATGATCACCCCGAGGATCGTCGCCGCCACGCAGCCCAGCGCCGCCACCAGCAGCGTGTTCAGCAGCCCGACGAAGGCCGCGCGCAGGTGCGAGTCCTGGTTCTGGTAGTCGATCAGGCGCTGGTTGATGTCATAGCCGGCCGGCTCGCTGAAAAAGCCGAAGTCGATCGCCTTGCCGAGGGAGTTGAGGTTGACGATCGTGTTGTTGATCAGCCAGGCGGCGAGCAGCATGAACCCCATGAGGGCGACCACCTGGATGGTCATCGACCGGTACCGGGTGTCGTAGATCAGCATGCTTGGCCGGAACGACGCCTTCGGAGGGCTGTCGGATAGTGAAGTCATCTTTTTCCCCTGTTCCCCCGTGGTCATCTACCGACGCGATTGTAACGCGTTCACGGACCCGGGTGGAGGTTGTTCCTGTACCCTTATAGCAGAAGGGCGCGGTGTGACCCGCGCCCTTTGCCTTGGTATCTTAACGGAACGGCGGCGAGAAGATCAGCCCGCCATTGGTCCACTGCGCGTTCAGACCGCGCGCCAGACCGATCGGCGTGGATTCCCCGATGTTCTTCTCGAAGATCTCGCCGTAGTTGCCGTTGACGCCCAGGGCCTTCACGGCCCAGTCGGCATCAAGGCCCAGCATCTCGCCCAGGTTGCCCTCGGTGCCCAGCAGGCGGTTCACTTCCGGGTTGTCCCCGGCCGCGCCGGCCATTTCCTGCAGGTTGGCGGAGGTCACGCCGTACTCTTCCGCGGCGATCAGCGCGTTCAGCGTCCAGCGGACGATGTCGGCCCAGTCGTCGTCGCCGTGACGCACCAGCGGGCCCAGCGGCTCTTTCGAGATGATCTCGGGCAGGATCGTGTGATCGCCCGGGGCCTCGAAGGAAGCGCGCGTCGCGGCCAGGCCGGAAGCGTCAGTGGTGTAGACGTCGCAGGCACCGGCCAGGTACTGCTGCTGCGCCTCGGCGTTGGTTTCAACCGGAACGGGCTCGTAGTTCAGGTTGTTGATGCGGAAGTAGTCCGCCAGGTTCAGCTCGGTCGTGGTGCCGGTCTGGATGCAGACGGTGGCGCCGTCCAGTTCCTTGGCGCTGGTCACGCCAAGCGCTTTCGGCACCATGAAGCCTTGGCCGTCGTAGTAGTTCACGCCGGCGAAGTTCAGCTTCAGGTCGACGTCACGGCTGAATGTCCAGGTGGTGTTCCGTGCCAGCATGTCGATCTCGCCCGACGAGAGCGCGGTGAAACGGGTCTTGCCAGTGGTGGGCACGAATTCGACAGCCATCGGGTCGCCAAGCACCGCGGCGGCAACCGCGCGGCAGACCGCGACGTCAAAACCCTGCCATTCGCCGCTGGCGTCCGGAGTAGCGAAGCCGGGAACGCCGGTGGCGACCCCGCAGTTCAGCTTGCCGCGTGCCTTGACGTCATCCAGGGTTGCCGCGGCAGCCGCGCCTGCGGCGAGACCGGCGACGGTGAGAGCGCCAAGAAAAACGGATTTCTTCATATTTACCTCTTCCTGAGTTACCGCCCCTGTCTCGGGGCGTTTTTCGGCCGGATGGCCGGTATTTCCTTCACGTGAGACCCGGCAGACCGGGCTCAACTGGCCCAAGTGTGGGCGAAAGCTGAACGGAAGGTCAAGGCTACTGTGGAAGAAATGCGACATGCCTTTACGAAAGGTCAGCCTTGCAGACATCTTCTCTTGCCATGTGAAATAAACGGTGCGCCTGCAGGAAATCGGCCCGTTTCGCCGCCGCCGCCTCGGCCGCTTCCTCATCTTCTCCCCAGTGTTCCTGCTGCCAGCGCTCATCCACCCGCGAGGCGTCCCAGAGCGCCTCGATTCCGAAAGCGTCCCGCGCAGCCGCCAGACCGATCACCAGCGAGCCCGAAATAGCCACGAGATCGTGAAAACCTGTCAGCTGAAAGTCACTCATGGTGACAAGGGGCGCGGCCAATCGCTCCAGCGCCCGGGGCGGCTGCGGCTGGTGCATCACGCCCTCGACGGGAATCAGTCGCGCGCCGAACTCCGCGTCGGCCCAGTCCAGCAGCGGGTCCCAGGCCGCCGCCTGCCGCTCCACCAGCTCCTCGGGCCCGGCGGCGCGGTAGCAGGTCAGGTCGCTGTCGCCGTAGCCGGCCAGCATCTGCGCCACCTCGGCGCGCTGCGGCGCGACCTTCTCGATGGCGGAATTGGCGGCGCGGGTGAAGGGCATGGTGCGCGGGTCGATCACCGTCTCCTGCGCCTGCCATTCCGCCGCCACCGCGTCTGCCAGCGCGCGGGTGGGCAGCACGAGGTCGCTCTTGCCCGGCGTCTTCACCGGCCGGCCGTCCAGCCGCACCGTCCAGCCGCGCTCCAGCGGCTCCACCGTCGCGGCCTTCCAGAACCGCCGCGCCTTCCATTCGCTCATGCCGTGTCTCCGCCTAGCGCAGGGTCTCGAAGGGATCGTCGGCGGCAAGGGCCTCGTCCCAGCCGAAGGTCTCCCAGCTTTGGGCCATGTGCTCCGGCAGCGGCGCGGTCACCGTCAGCGGCTTGCGCGTCACCGGGTGCTCGAAGGTCAGCGAGCGCGCGTGCAGGTGCAGCTTGCGCGAGATGATCCCGCCCAGCTGCGCCCCCCAGCCGTCGCCCATGTTCTCCTGCGCCGAGCCGCCGTACTTGCCGTCGCCGGCAATCGGGTGCCCGATCTCGGCCATGTGCGCCCGCAGCTGGTGGGTGCGGCCGGTCAACGGTTCCATCGCCACCCAGGCGGCGCGGCCGGCCACCCGGAAGAGCGTGGCGTAGATCGTATGCGCCCGCTTGGCGCCCTCGGTGCTGTCGATGTCGCGCGGATGCACGGCGCGCATCTTCTCGCCCTCGCCGCCCTTGCCGTGGCCGCCGGCCTTGACCAGCCCGTACTTGATCTCGCCGAGGTAGGGTACGGGGACCCCGGCCACCAGCGCCCAGTAGATCTTGCGCGTCTGCCGGTGCCGGAACGCCTTGGTCAGCGCCCCCGCCACCGCCTGCGTGCGCGCCAGCACCAGCACCCCCGAGGTGTCCTTGTCCAGCCGGTGCACCAGCCGCGGCTTCTCGTGCAGGCCGAACCGCAGCGCCTCGCTCAGCCCGTCCACGTGGCGCAGCTGCTTGCTGCCCCCCTGTGTGGGCAGCCCCGGCGGCTTGTTCAGCACGATCAGGTGGTCGTCGCGGTACAGCACCGCGTCCTGCATCATCCGCGCGTCGGCGTCCGAGACCGGCTTGTCCTGCCCCGGCACCTTCGCCGGCGCGCGCAGGTCCTGTTCCGGCAGCGGCGGCACGCGCACCTGCATGCCCGGCCCGATCCGCGAGGCGGCCTTGACGCGGCCCCCGTCCACCCGGATCTCGCCCTTGCGGCACAGCTTCTCGATGCGCCCCTGCGCCACGTGGGGGAAGTGCCGGCGGAACCAGCGGTCCAGCCGCTGCTCGCCCTCGTCGGCGCCTACCGTCAGTGTCTGTACGCCGCTCATGCCAGAAGGCTCCTTGCCGCCACCAGTCCCAGCGCCAGCGCCGCCAGCGAGCCGACCATGCTGCCGGAGACGTAGACCAGCGCCAGCCCCGCCTCGCCCCGCTGGTACAGCGCCACAGCGTCCAGCGAGAAGGCCGAGAAGGTGGTGAACCCGCCCAGCACCCCGGTCATCAGCAGCGGCGCGTGGCGCATGGCCCCGGCCTGCGCCAGCGCCACCACCAGCACGCCCATGGCAAAGCAGCCGGCGACGTTCACCACCAGCGTGCCCCACGGAAATCCAGGCCCCGCCAGCCGCGTCACCGCCGTGCCGGCAAGGAACCGGCCCGCCGCGCCGATCGCGCCCCCGAGGGCGACCATGAGAACCTGCTGCATCATCCGCGGTGACTTGGCCCCTGCCCGCGCCGGAGTCAATCGCCGCCCCGCTTGGCGCGCAGCCCGGCGAAGTAGTCCAGCCGCTTTTTCAGATCGCGCTCGAAGCCCCGTTCGACGGGGGAATAGTAGACCCCGCGCTTCATGCCGTCGGGGAAGTAGTTCTGCCCCGAGAAGGCATCCTCCTGGTCGTGGTCGTAGGCATAGCCCTCGCCGTAGCCCTGTTCCTTCATCAGCTTGGTGGGCGCGTTGCGGATGATCTTTGGCGGCGGCTCGCTGCCGGTGCGGCGGGCGGCGGCGGCGGCGTTCTTGTAGGCGGCGTAGCCCGCGTTCGACTTCGGCGCCAGCGCCAGATAGATCACCGACTGCGCCAGCGCCAGTTCGCCCTCGGGGCTGCCCAGCCGCTCGTAGGTCTCCCAGGCATCCAGGCACACCCGCTGCGCCTGCGGATCGGCAAGGCCGATGTCCTCCACCGCCATCCGGGTGATCCGCCGCGCCAGGTAGCGCGGGTCCTCGCCCCCCGTCAGCATCCGCGTCAGCCAGTAAAGCGCGGCATCGGGGTCCGAGCCGCGCACCGACTTGTGCAGCGCCGAGATCAGGTTGTAGTGCGCCTCGCCCGCCTTGTCATACTGCGCCGCGCGCTTCTGCAGCCGGGTGGTCAGCGCGGTGGCGTCCAGCTTCGCGTCGGTCTTCCAGGCGGCGATCTGCTCGATCAGGTTCAGCAGCGCCCGCCCGTCACCGTCGGCCATCTCCAGCAGCGTCTCGCGCGCCTCGCCAGTCAGGGGCAGCGCGCGCCCCAGCTCCCCCTCGGCCCGCTGCGCCAGCCGCTCCAGGTCGGCCAGGTCCAGCCGCTCCAGCACCAGCACCTGCGCCCGCGACAGCAGCGCCGCGTTCAGCTCGAAGCTGGGGTTCTCGGTGGTGGCGCCCACCAGCAGGATGGTGCCATCCTCCATGTAGGGCAGGAAGCCGTCCTGCTGCGCCTTGTTGAAGCGGTGGATCTCGTCGACGAACAGCAGCGTGCCCTGCCCGGTGCGGCGGCGCAGGCGGGCGGCTTCGAAGACCTTCTTGAGGTCGGCAACGCCGGTGAAGATGGCGCTGACCTGCACGAAGTGCAGGTCGGTCTCATGGGCCAGCAGCCGCGCGATGGTGGTCTTGCCGACGCCCGGCGGCCCCCAGAGCACCAGGCTGGACAGCGCCCCCGATGCCAGCATCACCCCCAGCGGCGCCTCGGGACCCAGCAGCTGGTCCTGCCCGATCACCTCGGACAGCGTCTGCGGCCGCAGCCGGTCGGCCAGCGGGCGGGGCGCGGTCTTGCCGGAGGGCTGGTCCGGGGCGCCGGGGGCGGTGTCGAAGAGGTCGGGCATGGGGTGGTCCGTTTTGCGGGGACAGTAGCGCGGGCGGCGGGGGAGCGCACGGGGTTTGCGTCTGGACGCCATTGGGCTCCGCTGGAACCACATCGCCCGGCGGCACGCCGGGCAGCGCCCGACCCTCCCCCCGGGAGGGCGCATTGTCGCCGTTTCGCACCGAACCTGCGGCAGGCAGAGTGACGGCCGCGCGGCAACCTTCGAAGCAGCATACGCCCTCCCAGGGTCGGGCGCTGCCCCTCACTTCCCAAAAAGCAAAGGCCGCCCCCGAAGGACGGCCTTGGCAAATTCGTGAGAGAATCGAAAGGCTTACGCCTCCTCGGTCTCCTCGGCGGCGACGCGCTCGCGGTCGCCCTTGCCCTTGGCGTCGACGTCGCGGTCGACGAATTCGATGATCGCCATCGGCGCCATGTCACCGTAACGGAAGCCGGCCTTCAGCACGCGGACATAGCCGCCCTGGCGTTCGGCGTAGCGGGGGCCCAGCACGTCGAACAGCTTGGCGACGTAGGCGTCCTGCTTCAGCTGGCTGGCGGCCTGGCGGCGGGCGTGAAGGTCGCCGCGCTTGCCGAGAGTGATCAGCTTCTCGACGATCCGGCGAAGTTCTTTCGCCTTGGGCAGGGTCGTCTTGATCTGCTCGTGCTCGATCAGCGAGCCGGCCATGTTGGCGAAAAGCGCCTTGCGGTGCTCATGGGTGCGGTTCAGGCGGCGATAGCCGCGGGCGTGACGCATTGTCGTCTCCTATGGTGTGCCCTCTACGGGCGGTTTTGCTTTGTCCGGCCGGCGTGCGTGGCGCAGGCTCTCCTTGGGGCACGGCGGGGGTCCCGCCTTGGCCCGGTCTCGGGGAAAGGCGGGGTGAACCCCGCCCTACCCGTTTCGCCGTAGGGCGGGGTTCACCCCGCCCGCCGGATCAGAACTGGTCCTCGAACTTCTTGGCCAGGTCCTCGATGTTCTCCGGCGGCCATTCCTCGACGTCCATGCCGAGGTGCAGCCCCATGCCGGAAAGCACTTCCTTGATCTCGTTCAGCGACTTGCGGCCGAAGTTGGGGGTGCGCAGCATCTCCGCCTCGGTCTTCTGGATCAGGTCGCCGATGTAGACGATGTTGTCGTTCTTCAGGCAGTTGGCCGAGCGCACGGAAAGCTCCAGCTCGTCCACCTTCTTCAGCAGCAGCGGGTTGAATTCCAGCCCCTCGTCGTCGTCCGAACGGGTGGCCGACTCCGGCTCCTCGAAGTTGACGAAGATCGACAGCTGGTCCTGCAGGATCCGCGCGGCATAGGCCACGGCGTCATCCGGCGTGATCGAACCGTCGGTTTCCAGCTTCAGCGTCAGCTTGTCGTAGTCCAGCACCTGCCCCTCGCGGGTCGGCTGCACGTCGTAGGAGACGCGCTTGACCGGCGAGTAGATCGCGTCGATCGGGATCAGGCCGATGGGCGCGTCCTCGGGGCGGTTCTTGTCGGCGGCGACGTAGCCCTTGCCGGTGTTCACGGTCAGCTCCATGAACAGGCTCGCGCCCTCGTCGAGGTGGCAGATCACGTGATCCTTGTTCAGGATCTCGATCCCCGCGCTTTCCGAGATGTCGCCGGCGGTGACGACCATCGGGCCCTTGGCCTGGATCGACAGGCGCTTGGGCCCCTCGACTTCCATGCGGATGGAGACGCCCTTGAGGTTCAGCACCACGTCGGTCACGTCCTCGCGCACACCGGCGATGGACGAGAATTCGTGCAGGACGTTGTCGATCTGGACGCTGGTGATCGCGGCACCCTGCAGCGAGGACAGCAGCACGCGGCGCAGCGCGTTGCCGAGCGTCAGGCCAAAGCCGCGCTCCAGGGGTTCGGCGACCACCGTCGCCTGACGCGCCGGGTCATTGCCCGGCCGGACGTCAAGCTGCGTCGGTTTTATCAGTTCCTGCCAGTTCTTGTGGATCATGCTGTGCGGCCTCCATTCATGTTTCCTGCCAAGACCCGCGGCCGGAAACTCCCGAGGATATCAATGAGTGAACGGGCCGCGCGGAAATGGCGCGACCCGTCGAAGTCGTGATCCTGCGTCAGACCCGGCGGCGCTTCGGCGGGCGGCAGCCGTTGTGGGCGATCGGCGTCACGTCGCGGATCGACGTGATGTTGAAACCGGCGGCTGCCAGGGCCCGCAGCGCGCTTTCGCGGCCAGAGCCCGGACCCTGCACTTCCACTTCCAGCGTCTTGACGCCGTGTTCCTGCGCCTTGCGGCCCACGTCCTCGGCGGCCATCTGCGCGGCGTAGGGGGTGGACTTGCGCGAGCCCTTGAACCCCATGGTGCCGGCCGAGGACCAGGCAATGGCATTGCCCTGGACGTCGGAGATCAGGATCTTGGTGTTGTTGAAGGACGAGTTCACATGCGCCACACCGGCGGCGATGTTCTTCGAGACCTTTTTCTTCGGTGCGCGGCGATCGCGTGCCATATCTGCTGCCCTCCCTTACTTCTTCTTGCCGGCGATCGGCTTCGCCGGACCCTTGCGGGTGCGGGCGTTGGTGTGGGTGCGCTGACCGCGCACCGGGAGGTTACGGCGATGGCGCAGGCCGCGGTAGCAGCCGAGGTCCATCAGGCGCTTGACGTTCATCTGCACTTCGCGGCGCAGGTCACCCTCGACGGTGACGTTGCCGTCGATGTGCTCGCGCAGCTGCAGGACTTCGGCGTCCGACAGCTCGTTCACGCGGCGCGACGGCTCGATGCCGACCGCTTCGCAGATCTGCTTGGCCGTGGACTGGCCGATTCCGGTGATGTAGGTCAGCGCGATGGGAACGCGCTTTCCGGTGGGGATGTTGACGCCGGCGATACGTGCCACGTTCGGTCCTTTTCTGTTGCGGTTCCGTCGTACCAGAACCTTTTTTCACAACTCGGGCCCGAGGGCTTTCGCACCGCCGGGCCGTTCGTCTAGGCTATTGACTGTGGACGGGGCGCGACCCCGGGCTGCAGCCGATTCTCTGTCGAGAGGCTGTGGAATAAGGTCTTGACCGGGGAAGGTCAAGGCCCGCTCGGCATGATTCGAGCCGCAGCGGCGACCTCTTTCCTGAAGGCCGAGTTAGCGCACGGTCCGGGAAAGGAAAATCCTTTTCACCCGGCGCGGCAACCGGCGCGCGGATCGCCGCCTTCCTACGGGCAGGGGCGGAAGCTGCGGGGGGTGTCCCAGCCGCGCTGGTGCACCTCGATCGTGCCGTCGTAGGCGGTGAAGGCGAAGAGCTCGGGCGTCAGCAGCCCTGGCTCGGAACAATAGCCCAGGCGCACCTCCACCTTGTCACCCAGCGCGGTGTAGTTCACCGGCGGGTCGAATTCGCAGAGGTACTCGATCTCCTCGACGAAGCTGGGGGTGAGTATCGCGCCCAGTTCGCCGGGCCCTGCATCGGGAGGCAGGTCGCAGATCCGCGGATCGCTGACGAGGCGCGGCTCTGCGGCGGCGGGGGCAAGGGAGAGGGCGAGGGCGAGGATGATCGCGGGACGCAGCATGGGGCGATGGTAGCACGCGGAGGCGGCGCTGTCTCGGGTGCGCAACGGAGGGACAGCGCCCGTCCGTGGGTGGGCGCGTGTGCCGCTGGTGGTCGCCGCTTTATAGCACCGGCACGTCGTCGCTCCACCCCCGCGCAAACGGTGAAGTAGCGCCCGCCCTGGGGACGGACGGGCGCTGGCCCGGCGGCACTGCGTGCCTTGTTCCGGGCCGGATATTCTTGCCAAACAGAGGGGCAGCGCCCGTCCGTGGGTGGGCGCACACTCCGCCGGTGATCGCCGCTTTATCTCACCGCCACTTCCCCGCTCCACCCCCGCGTCAACGGCTACAGAGCGCCCGCCCGTGGGGCGGACGGGCGCTGGCCCGGCGGCACTGCGTGCCTTGTTCCGGGCCGGGTGCTTAGAAGAGGTGTAATTAGACGATCCCGCGCGAAACAGGCACCCGCAACCTACGCCAGCGCCGCGTCGATCTCCGCCTTGACCACTTCGATCTCACCCAGCCCGTCTACGGCCTTCAGCTCGCCCCGCGCGTGGTAGTAGCCGATCAGCGGCGAGGTCTGCTTGTAATAGGCCATCAGCCGGGTCTTCAGGCTTTCCTCGTTGTCGTCGGCGCGGCGCTTGAACTCGGTGTGGCCGCACTTCACGCACTTGCCGTCCGCGGGGATCGGCCGGGTGATGTCGTTGTAGACCTCGCCGCAGTTTCCGCAGGTCGAGCGGGCGGTGATGCGACGTACCAGCGCCTCGTCGTCCACCCGCATCTCGATCACCGCGTCCAGCCCCTGCCCCGTCTCCTCCAGCAGCGCGCCCAGCGCGTCGGCCTGGGCCAGGGTGCGGGGGAAGCCGTCGAAGATGTAGCCGCCGTGGGCGCCGCCCGCCTCCAGCTTCTCGCGGATCAGGCCGATGACGATCTCGTCGGTCACCAGCTCGCCCCGGTCCATCACCGCCGCCACGCGCCGGCCCATTTCGGTGCCGCTGGTGCGGGCCTCGCGCAGCATGTCGCCGGTGGACAGCTGCACCATGTCGCGTTCTTCCACCAGGAAGCGGGCCTGGGTTCCCTTGCCGGCACCGGGGGGTCCGAGAAGAATGATGTTCATGCTATGGGTCCCTCGTCACGGCGCGTCCTGATCCGCGCGCCTTTTCGGTCGTTATGCCTTCCTCAGCGCCGCGACGGGGCCTTGCGCGGCCGCCGTTTGCCGCGCAGCTGCGACTTCTCGATCAACCCCTCGTACTGGTGCGCCAGCAGGTGCGACTGGACCTGCTGCACCGTGTCCATGGTCACCGAGACCACGATGAGCACCGAGGTGCCGCCGAAGTAGAAGGGAATGGCGAACTGCGCGCGCAGGATCTCGGGCAGCAGGCAGACCGCGGCGAGGTAGGCCGAGCCGAGCACCAGGATCCGCGTCACCACGTAGTCGAGGTACTGCTCGGTCTTCTTGCCGGGGCGGATGCCGGGCACGAAGCCGTTCTGCTTCTGCAGGTTCTCGGCAACCTCGTCGGTCTTGAAGGAGACGTTGAAGGTGTAAAAGAAGGTGAAGAAGATGATCATGCCCGCGAAGAACAGCAGATACAGCGGCTGGCCGGGGCCGAAGTAGGCCAGGATCGTCGACATGATCGGCCCGGACTGCGCCCCCGAGAAGGTGCTGATCGTGGTGGGCAGCAGCAGCAGCGACGAAGCGAAGATCGCCGGGATCACGCCGGCCGGGTTCACCTTGATCGGCAGGTGGCTGGAGCCGCCCTCGTACATCTTCATCCCGGCCTGGCGGCGCGGGTACTGGATGTGGATCTTGCGCAGGCTTCGTTCCATGAAGACCACGAAGGCGATCACCGCCACGACCATCACCAGCACCCCGACGATGACCGCCGGGCTGATCGCGCCGGAGCGGCCCGAGGCGAAGAACTGCGCCAGCGCGGCCGGGATCTCGGCGACGATGCCGACGAAGATGATCAGCGAGATGCCGTTGCCGATGCCGCGGGCGGTGATCTGCTCGCCCAGCCACATCAGGAACATGGTGCCGCCCACCAGCGTGATCACCGTGGCGGCGCGGAAGTACCAGCCGGGATCGGTGACAAGGTCACCCGCTTCAAGGCTGACGGCCAGCCCGTAGGCCTGGAAGGTCGCCAGGAACACCGTGCCGTAGCGGGTGTACTGGTTGATCTTCTTGCGCCCCTGTTCGCCTTCCTTCTTGATCTGCTCCAGCGCCGGGACCATCGCCGCCAGCAGCTGCACGATGATCGACGCAGAGATGTAGGGCATGATCCCCAGCGCGAAGATCCCCATGCGGGAGATCGCGCCGCCGGTGAACATGTTGAGGATGCCCCCGATCCCGGCAGAGGCCTGGTCCATGAACTCGCGCAGCGCGTTGCCGTCGATGCCGGGAACCGGGATGTAGGTGCCCAGCCGGTAGACGATCAGCAGACCGATGGTGAAGATAATCCTCTGCCGAAGCTCGGTGGCCTTGCCAAAGGCGCTCCAGCTCATGTTCGCGGCCATTTGCTCGACTGCGGATGCCATGCGCGATCTCTCTCAGAAAACGCGCCGCCTCGCGGGGGTGATCCCGGGGCGGCGCTTGGGAAAACTGCAGAAGATGTAAGCGCCCCGCAGGGCGCTCACAACCTCTTACTCGGCCGCTGCCGGGGTTTTGACGGAGAGCGAGCCGCCCGCCTTCTCCACCGCGTCCACGGCGGACTTGGAGGCGCCGGTGACGGTCAGGCTGATCTTGCTGGTCAGCTCGCCCTTGGCCAGCACCCGCACGCCGTCCAGCCGGCGGCGCACCAGGCCGCTGTCAAGCAGCTCGGTCTCGGTGATCTCGGCGCCCAGCTTGCCGGCGTCGATGAACTTCTGGATCAGGCCCAGGTTGACCACGGCGAATTTCTTGCGGTTCGGCTTGTTGAAGCCGCGCTTGGGCAGACGCTGGTAGAGCGGCATCTGGCCGCCCTCGTAGCCGTTGATCGCCACGCCGGAGCGGGACTTCTGGCCCTTGATGCCGCGGCCGGCGGTCTTGCCCTTGCCGGAGCCGGGGCCACGGCCGACCCGCTTGGCCTTCTTGGTGGCGCCCGGGTTGTCGTGAAGTTCGTGAAGTTTCATGTCGCTTCTCCTTGCCGGATGCGGCCCCCAGCGACGGGAGTGGCCGACCTCGGCTTTGCGTTTACGGATTCGGGTCCCGCGGGACCACCGGGGGCGTATATCCCCCCTGCCCCGCCCGTTCAAGGGTGCAGGGCGCGGCAGGACGGCGCGGGTGGGGGAGCGGGAGCCGGGCCGGCGGCGGCCCGGGGGATGCCGCTTTGACGACTGTGGTCTGCCCTTTATCTCGACGTTTCGCCGTGACCCCCGAACCCTGCGCAGACGGTGACATAGCGGCAGCCCGCGGGACGGGCCGCCGCTGGCCCGGCGGCTTCGCCGCTATTCGGGCCGGGGGAGCGGAGCACGAGCCGGGTTAGCGGCGGGCCGGGGGAGCGGCGTGCCGCCCTACTCAAGACCTCACCCCGTCACGATCCCCGGAACCCCCACGGCGGCGAACCCCGACAGCACCGCATCCACCGCGATCGTCGCCAGCACCATCCCCATGACCCGGCTCACCACGTTGGCGCCGGTATTGCCGATTACCCGCTTCAGCGGGGGCGCCAGCAGCAGCAGCACCAGCGTCAGCAGCAGGATGCCCAGCAGCAGCCCGGCGGTCACCACCTGGTCGGGGATCGAGTACCGGTGGTTGTCCGTCAGGATCACCACCGCCAGCATCGCGCCGGGCGAGGCGATGGAGGGGATGGCCAGCGGAAAGACCGCGCCGGCGAGGTGGTCGCGCTCTGCCTCCTCGATCTCGCGGGCCGGCTTGGCCTCGCCGAAGATCATCGTCAGCGCGAAGAGGAACAGTACGATCCCGCCCGCGATCTGGAACGAGCCGAGGCCCAGCCCCAGCGCCTCCAGCAGCACCTGCCCGCCCACGAGGAAGGCCAGCAGCACCACCGCCGCCACCGCCACGGCGCGCACCGCGAGGCGCCAGTGCAGGTGCTCCGGCACGCCCCGCGTGGCGAAGTAGAAGACCGGCAGCGTGCCGATGGGGTCGATCACCACCAGCAGCGTGACAAACTCGCGCACCAGCGCGGCGGTGTTCAGGATCTCCACGAACGGTCCCCTTGCGAAACAGAAAAAGGGCGGGCCCGGCAGGCCCGCCCCAGAACAATCGAGCCGGTACGGCTGCGGCTTACTCGGCCGCGGCGGCCGGGGTGTTGCCGGTGGCCGACTGAACGTCCAGCGACACGCCGGGGCCCATGGTCGAGCTGATCGAGACCTTCTTCATGTAGGTCCCCTTCGCGCCCGTCGGCTTGGCCTTGGACACCGCGTCCACGAAGGCGCGCAGGTTCTCGGCCAGCTTGTCGGCCTCGAAGCTCGCCTTGCCGATGCCGGCATGGACAACGCCCGCCTTCTCGGCCTTGAACTGGACTTGACCGCCCTTGGCAGCCTTGACGGCCTCGGCGACGTCCATGGTCACGGTGCCGACCTTGGGGTTCGGCATCAGGTTGCGCGGGCCCAGGATCTTGCCCAGGCGGCCGACGATCGGCATCATGTCCGGGGTGGCGATGCAGCGGTCGAAATCGATCGTGCCGCCCTGGATGCTTTCCATCAGGTCCTCGGCACCGACGATGTCGGCCCCGGCCTTCTCGGCCTCCTCGGCCTTGGGGCCGCGGGCGAAGACGGCGACGCGCACGGTCTTGCCGGTGCCGTTGGGCAGGTTCACCGTGCCGCGGACCATCTGGTCGGCGTGGCGCGGGTCGACACCCAGGTTCATCGCGATCTCGACGGTCTCGTCGAACTTGGCGCCGGCGTGCTGCTTGACCAGCGCGACGGCTTCCTCGACCGACAGGTCCTCGCGGCCGGCAAAGGCCTCACGGGCGGCGCGGGTACGTTTTCCAAGCTTTGCCATGATATTACCCCTTCACCTCGATACCCATGGAACGGGCGGAGCCGAGCACGATCTGCATCGCCGCCTCCACGTCGTTCGCGTTCAGGTCCTTCATCTTCGACTCGGCGATTTCGCGCACCTGCTTGACGCTGACGGTGCCCGCGGTCGAACGGCCGGGGGTCTTGGACCCCGAGGGAACCTTGGCCGCCTTCTTCAGGTAGTAGGACGCCGGCGGCGTCTTGATGTCCATCGTGAAGGACTTGTCCTGGTAGTAGGTGATCACGGTGGGACAGGGCGCGCCCTGCTCCATCTCCTGCGTCTTGGCATTGAACGCCTTGCAGAATTCCATGATGTTGATGCCGCGCTGACCCAGCGCGGGACCCACGGGCGGGCTGGGGTTCGCCTGGCCGGCCTTGACCTGAAGCTTCAGGGTGCCGACGACTTTCTTGGCCATGTGGCCTCTCCTTCTCTCAACGACGGCGGAACGCGTTCCGCCCCCTTCTGAGGCGGATCTTCTCCGCCCCGGTTGATGTGGTCAGGCCCGGCGAACGCGTCCGCCCTGCCTCCCACGGATGGCCCCCGCCGAAGCGGCGGGCGCCCACGTCAGCCCTGCTTCGAGACCTGCGTGAATTCCAGCTCGACCGGGGTGGCCCGGCCGAAGATCGACACCGACACCTTCAGGCGCTGGTTGTCGTCGTCCACTTCCTCGACCATCCCGTCGAAACCCTCGAACGGGCCGTCAGTCACCGCCACACGCTCGCCCACGTCGAAGCGGATCAGCGTGCGCGGCGCTTCCTGGCCTTCCTCGACGCGGTTGAGGATGGCGTTCACCTCGCCGTCGCGCATCGGCATCGGCCGGCCCTGGGGGCCGAGAAAGCCGGTGACCCGGTTGATCGAGGTGATCAGGTGATAGCCCGCGTCCGACATGTTCATCCGCACCAGCACGTAGCCGGGCATGAACCGCCGCTCGGTGGTGACCTTCTTGCCGCGGCGCACCTCGATGACCTCCTCGGTCGGCACCAGCACCTCCTCGATCTCTTCCTCGAGGCCGGCGTCGGTGACCGCGTGCCGGATCTGCTCTGCCACGCGCTTCTCGAAGTTCGACAGAACGCTTACCGAGTACCAACGCTTTTCCATCGTTCCGCCTTCGTCGTCTGGGGGCCGGGGGGCCGCAATTACCGTGCTCGCCGGAACAAAAACGGGCGTGCAGCTCGAATCGCAGCACGCCTTGCCCGGGAAGTTGCCGGTCCGATACCCTTCCGGGGCGCGGGATTCAAGACCTCGCGGCCCTTGGCGGTGGCGCGCGGTCAGCCGGCGCGGGTCAGTTCGCTCTCGGATTTCAGCACGGTGTCGCCGTCTTCCTGCTCGATCCGGTAGGCGGGATTGTCCTCGTCCGCGTCACGGGTCACCTCGGTGCCCTGGGCGTCGATGGTGATGCGGCCGGTGTAGACCTTGCGGACGGTGCCGGTCCCGGTGCCATTGCCCCAGTTCCATTCCACCTTGTCGCCTTCGGAAAATTTCGCCATGCCGCTGCCTTCCGTATCGCCGCCCCTGTCAGGGGCATCGAGATAGCGGGACGCGGCAGCCCGGCAATGGCCGGTGTCAGCCCACCGACTGCAGCAGCAGTTGCAGGCCCAGCCGGATCATCCAGTCGACGAAGAAGAAGAAGATCGCGGTCAGCGTGGCCATGACGAAAACCATGACCGTGGTCAGCAGAACCTCGCGGCGGGTCGGCCAGACGACCTTCGAGACCTCGGCGCGGACCTGCTGGAAGAACTGAAGCGGATTGGTACGGGTGGCCATCATCGGATCCTTGCTGAGTGCAGGGGCATCTACGAGCATTCCGCCCGCATTTCAAGCGCCGCGCCTCAGCGCCAGTCGAAAAACCCCGGCCCGGCGCGTTCCAGCAGCTTTGCCGCAAGCGCGCGGCCCATCTCGGCGCCGTCCTCCACGGGGCCCTCGGCGGCGTCCGCCAGCGCCTCGGAGCCATCGGTGCGCAGGATCTCGCCGCGCAGGCGCAGGCGGGCGCCGTCCAGTTCCGCCAGCCCGGCGATCGGCGTCTCGCAGGACCCGTCGAGCGCGGCCAGAAAGGCCCGCTCTGCCGCCAGCCGCAGGCCGGTCTCGGCGTCGTGGATCGCCTCCAGCAGCGGGCCGGTCACCGCGTCGGCCGCGCGCCGCTCGATGCCGATGGCCCCCTGCCCCACGGCCGGCAGCATGTCGGCGGGGTCAATGGGCGCGCGCGGCACGGAAGGGTCACCCAGCCGGTTCAGCCCTGCCATGGCGAGGAAGGTCGCCTCGGCCACCCCGTCGGACAGCTTGCGCAGCCGGGTCTGCACGTTGCCGCGAAACTCCACCACCTTCAGGTCGGGGCGCCAGTGCAGCAGCTGCGCCTTGCGCCGCAGGCTGGAGGTGCCCACCACCGCGCCGCTTTCCAGCGCCGCCAGCGACGACAGGTGCGGCGAGACGAAAGCGTCCCGCACGTCCTCGCGCGGCAGGTAGGTATCCAGCACCAGCCCCTCGGGCTGGTCGACCGGCATGTCCTTCATCGAGTGCACGGCGATGTCGATGTCGCCGGACAGCAGCGCCATTTCGATCTCGCGGGTGAACAGCCCCTTGCCGCCGATCTCCTTCAGCGGCCGGTCGATCACCCGGTCGCCGGTGGTCTTGATCGGCACGATCACGAAGGCCTCTGGCGGCAGCCCGTGGGCGGCGGCCAGCCGGTCGCGGGTCTCGTGGGCCTGCGCCAGCGCCAGCGGCGAGCCGCGGGTGCCGATCTTCAGCGGGGTATCGGGTGTGGGTCCGGTCATTCCGCCTGCCTATCGCCCCGGCGAAGGCGGTTCAACGGGGTCCTGCGTCACGTCCCGCTTGACTCGGGCGCCGCCGCGCGGGACCAACCCGCCGGGACAGGAGGCGACATGACCAAGAAGATCTTGCGCGCGCTGGCGGGCGAAACCCAGGCGGTGCCGCCGGTCTGGCTGATGCGGCAGGCCGGGCGCTACCTGCCGGAGTACAAGGCGACGCGGGCGCAGGCGGGCGACTTCCTGTCGCTGTGCTACAACCCCGAACTGGCCACAGAGGTGACGCTCCAGCCGATCCGGCGCTACGGCTTCGACGCGGCGATCCTGTTCGCCGACATCCTGCTGGTGCCGCAGGCGCTGGGGGCCGAGCTGTGGTTCGTCACCGGCGAGGGCCCGCGGCTGTCCACGATCACCTCGCAGGCCGAGGTCGACGCGCTGCGCCCCGCCGAGGAGGTGCACGAGACGCTGTCGCCGATCTATCAGACCGTCCGCAACCTCGCCACCGCGCTGCCGGCCGAGACCACGCTGATCGGCTTCGCCGGCGCGCCCTGGACCGTCGCCACCTACATGATCGCCGGGCGCGGCACGCCTGACCAGGGCCCCGCCCACGCCCTGCGCCGCGAGGCGCCCGAGGTCTTCGACGCTTTGATGGAGCGGATCACCGAGGCGACGATCCTCTACCTGTCGGCGCAGATCGAGGCGGGGGCCGAGGTGGTCAAGCTGTTCGACAGCTGGGCCGGCTCGCTGCCGCCCGAGGCGTTCCAGCAATACGCTGTCCGGCCCGCCCGCCGCATCATCGCGGCGCTGAAGGACCGGCACCCCGGCGTTCCGGTCATCGCCTTCCCGCGCCAGGCGGGCGAGGCCTACGAGGGATTCGCCGCGGCCACCGGTGCCGACTGCGTGGCGCTGGACAATTCCGTCGACGCGGATTGGGCCGCCGCCCACGTGCAGCGCGACATCTGCGTGCAGGGCAACCTCGACCCGAAGCTGATGGTCACCGGCGGCGAGGAGTTGACCCGCGAGACAAAGCGCATCGTCCGCGCCTTCTCCGGCGGGCCGCACATCTTCAACCTCGGCCACGGCATCACCCCCGACGCCGACCCCGACAACGTCCACCGGATGCTGGAGGCGATCCGCGGGTGACAGGCCGGCCCGGTCTTGGCTAACCTTGGGTCATTTTATGACTGAAGGGATTGAGCCATGGGCAAGCCGATTACCAGCGTCACCATCGTCGGCGGGGGCACCGCCGGCTGGCTTTCCGCCGCGCTGCTGACCGCCTACGGGCGCCGGGGCAAGTCCGGCGAGCCGCCGCTGCAGGTCACGCTGATCGAATCCCCCGACATCCCCACCGTCGGCGTCGGCGAGGCCACGGTGCCGGGCATGGTTCGTACCCTGCAAAGCATCGGCATCTCCGAGCGCGACTTCTTCCGCGAGTGCAACGCCTCGTTCAAGCTGGGGGTCAGCTTCGACGGCTGGAACGTGGACGCGAAGGGTCGGCCGATCTCCTACATCAATCCCTTCGCCGGTGTGCCTGTGGTCGGCGGGATCGAGCTGGAGCGGTATTTCCTGCACTACGGCGCCGGCCCGCTGGATTTCGTGCAGGCCTATTCCCCCACCGCCGACCTCGTGAAGGCGGCGCGCGGGCCGCGCCCGGGGGCGGGCGAGGATTTCAAAAGCGCGACGGGCTTTGCCTACCACCTTGACGCCGGCCGCTTCGCCGCGATGCTGACCCGCCACTGCACCGCCCGCGGCGTGCGCCACCTGCGCGAGAACGTGAAGCACGTGGAACAGGACGAGGCCGGCGGCATCGCGGCGCTGGAGCTGTCCGAGACCGGGCGGCTGCCGGTGGAGCTGGTGCTGGACTGCACCGGTTTTCGCGGCGTCATCATCAACCAGGTGCTGAAAGAGCCCTTCCTCGACTATTCGCGCTACCTGGCCAACGACCGCGCCATGGCGGTGCAGATCCCGCATCCCGACCCCCGGCGGATAGAGCCCGTCACCCGCTCTGCGGCGCTGGGGGCCGGGTGGTCCTGGCGCGTGCCGCTCTACAACCGGGTCGGCACCGGCTATGTCTTTTCCTCGGCCCACCGCAGTGACGAGGAGGCGCGGGCGGAGTTCCTGTCGCACCTCGGCCCCGCTGGCAAGGACGCAGAGCCGCGGGTGATCCCGATGCGGGTGGGGCGGAACCGCAATGCCTGGGTCAGGAACTGCGTCGCCATCGGCCTGTCCGGCGGCTTCATCGAACCCCTCGAAAGCACCGCGATCTACATGATCGACATGGGCATCCGCTGGCTGCTGAACTACTTCCCCGACAGCGATTTCCCCGACCCGCTGCGGACCCGGTACAACCGGCTGATCGACAACCTCTACAACGAGGTGCGCGATTTCATCTGCCTGCACTACCGCCTCGGCAACCGCACCGATACCCGGTACTGGATCGACGCGCGCGAGGCGCTGGAGGTGCCGGACCGGCTGGCCGAGAACATCGAACTGTGGCGCTACAACCTTCCGGCGCCCTACGACCTGCCTTTCGCCACGCTGTTCGACTACCGCGTCTACGCCGCCGTACTGCTGGGCAAGCAGGTCTACCGCACCGACTATGCCAAGGGCGACTTCGGCGCGGGGCTGCCGCTGACCGAGAAGGAGTGGCGCCGTCTGCTGCGGCAGCTGCGCGACCACAATGCCAAGCAGGTGGCGCGTTCCATGGACCACCGCAGGCTGCTGGCCCAATTGCGGGACGACCCGCCGCCCGCCGCCGCGCCCTTCCCCGTGGCCGCCGCCACTGTGCCGCTGCCGGGCATGGCCGCGCCGCCGCGAAAGCTGAGACCGGTCCCGGCAGAGACGGCGGACAGGGACGCGAGCCTGCTGTAACTCAGACCCACTTCGCCAGCGGCGGCAGGCTCATCAGCACGGCGTCGGGGTCGTGCCCGGTGGTCAGGCCGAACTTCGTCCCCCGGTCGTAGACCAGGTTGTACTCGGCATAGAGCCCGCGGTGGATCAGCTGCGCGTCGCGATCCGCCTCGGTCCAGGGCTGGGTGCGCCGCCGGTCGGCCAGCGGCAGGAAGGCCGGCAGGAAGGCCGCGCCTACGTCGCGGGTGAAGGCAAAATCCGCCTCCCAGTCGCCGCTGTTCAGGTCGTCGAAGAAGATCCCGCCCACGCCCCGCGCGCGGCCCCGGTGGGGGATGAAGAAATACTCGTCCGCCCAAGCCTTAAAGCGGTCGTACAGGCCGGCGCCGTGCCGGTCGCAGGTCGCCTGCAGCTCGGCGTGGAAGTGCGCGGTGTCCTCGGGGTACTCGAGGCAGGGGTTCAGGTCGGCGCCGCCGCCGAACCACCAGGCATGGGGGGTCCAGAACATCCGGGTGTTCATGTGCACCGCCGGCGCGTGGGGGTTCTGCATATGCGCCACCAGGCTGATGCCGGAAGCCCAGAACCGCGGGTCGTCCTGCATCCCCGGCACGCCGCGCGCCGCCATCGCCTGCTGCGCCGCCGCGCCGAGGGCGCCGTGGACGGTCGAGACGTTGACGCCCACCTTCTCGAACACCCGGCCGCCGCGCATCACGCTCATCAGCCCGCCGCCGGCGTCGCCGCCATCCTCGGCGGCGCGGCGCGTCTCGCGCAGCTCGAACCGCCCGGGGGGCAGGTCGGCATGGGGGCCCTCGGCCTGGGTGTCCTCCAGCCCCTCGAAGGCGGCGACGATCCGGTCGCGCAGCTCGCGGAACCAGGTGGCGGCGCGGGTCTTCTGCTGGTCGAAGGGGTCTTGCATGGGGCTACTCCGGGTGGCGCAGGGGCTTGATGCGAAGCCCCGCCGCCGCCGTCAACCGCCGCCGGCCGTCGGTGGCCGCGTCAGTGTGCCGCCATCGACACCGTGTCCACCAGCGAGCGGCCGCCGTCCACCGTCAGGATCTGCCCGGTCATGAAGCCCGATCCGTCCGAGGCGAGGAAGCGCGCCGCCTCTGCCAGTTCCGCTGCGCTGGCGATCCGCGCCAGCGGCGTGTGCCGGATGATGTCGTCGCGGCAGCCTTCCTTCTCGCGCAGCGTGTCCTTCAGGCTGGCGCTCATCACGCTGCCCAGCGCGACGGCATTCACCCGGATCCGGTGCGGCGCCAGCGCCACCGCCATGGCCCGGGTCATCTGGTCCACCGCCGCGCAGCTGATCGAGTAGGCCAGAAGTTCCGGATGCGTGCGCCGCGCGGCGATCGAGGACAGGTTCACGATCGAGCCCGCCGGACCGTCGCTGCCCGATTCCTGCGCCTGCCGGATCATCCGCTTGGACACATGCTGCGTCACCCGCAGGCTGGTCATAAGGTTCTGCTTCAGCAGCATCTCCACCGCGTCGTCGTCAGGGTTCAGCGGGTCCGAGGCCACCACCTGGCGGCTGGCATTGACCAGGATGTCGACCCGGTCAAAGGCGTCGATGGTGGCCGACAGCAGGTTGGCGACCGTCAGCTTCTCGCGCAGGTCGCCGACGAAGGTGCGGATGCGCGAATCGTCCCGGGCGGCCTCTTCGCCCATCTCGAGGTTCAGCGTTTCTTCATCGATGTCCGCCAGAACCACGTTGCAGTCCTGTTCGGCGAAATGGCGGGCGATGGCCAGGCCGACGCCGTTGGCGGCGCCGGTAACGATGGCAGTCTTGCCGGCAATGGAAAATGACATGGGGGGTCCCGATTCTCTGGGAGGAGGTTAACGCGGGCGGCTACCCTGCGCGACGGGCTTGGCGGCGGCGAGGATCTTGAACCGGCCGGTGCTGCCGATTTCCTGCACCTCGCGAAACCGCGCCCGCGTCTCGGTCTCGTAAGGCAGGTGGCGGTTCGCCACAAGCCAGAGTCTGCCGGACCGTTTCAGCATGCGCGCCGCCGCGGCGATGAAGCCCTGGCCGATGGCCGGGTCGGCGGCGCGGGTCTGGTGGAACGGCGGGTTCATCACCACCGCATCGAAGGGCGCGCCCGGCACGAAGGTCATGACATCGGCCCAGTGAAAGCGCGCGCGGGGGTCGGTGACGTTGCGGCGGGCGCAGTCCAGCGCCGCGTGCTCTGCCTCGACCAGGTGCATCTCGGCGATGTTCGACCGTTCCAGCACCCGCGCGGCAAGGTAGCCCCAGCCGGCGCCCAGGTCGGCCACGCGCTTTCCCAGGTCCGCCGGCAGCGCATCGGCCAGCGCGGCCGATGCCTCGTCCACCGCGTCGGCAGAGAAGACGCCGGGCGCGGTCTCGAACCCCTCGGCCTGCATCGGCTCTGCCGCCCAGCCGGTGAAATCGCCCTCGACCGCGAACAGCTTGCCATGGGCCTGCGCCACCACCTCGCCCACCGCGCCCTCGCGCCGGCAGGCCTTCAGCAGCGCCTCGACCCCGTCGCCCTTCTGCCCGTCGACGATCACCGCCCCGGCCCGTGCCGAAGCCTCTGCCAGCAGCGCCCGGGCCTCGGCCTTGGTGCGCGGCACGCAGACGATGGCGGCGGCATACTCGCCCTCGGCCGTCACGGCGGTGTCATAGCCCAAGGCGGCGAAATGGTCGTGGTCGGGCCGGAACCCCTGCACCACCTGCACCCGGTCCCTCGGCAGCGCCGACAGGTCCATCCCCGCGCGCGGGCGCAGCACGGCGATCCGGCCATCCAGGGGCAATACGGCGGCGCCGCTTTCCAGCGCGGTTGTCAGGCGGGATGTCGACATGGGAGCGG
Source organism: Rhodobacter sp. (assembly GCA_048262455.1). Lineage (GTDB taxonomy): Bacteria > Pseudomonadota > Alphaproteobacteria > Rhodobacterales > Rhodobacteraceae > Psychromarinibacter. The sequence continues at coordinate 197,365 of JBLXFD010000002.1, read as the reverse complement.
GCCCTGCCCTACTCCTTTTCCATGGTGCATTGCAGCGGGTGCTGGTGACGGCGAGCAAAGTCCATCACCTGCCCCACCTTGGTCTCGGCGATCTCGAAGCTGAAGACCCCGACCACGGCAAGCCCCTTCTTGTGCACCGTCAGCATCAGCTCGAAGGCCTGAGCGTGATTCATCCCGAAGAACCGTTCCAGCACGTGGACCACGAATTCCATCGGGGTGAAGTCGTCGTTCAGCAGAAGCACCTTGTACAGCGGCGGACGCTTTGTTTTCGCACGCGTTTCAGTGACGACGCCAGCGTCGCCATCCTGATCGTTCGGCTTGTTCGACATTCTCTGCGCCAAGCGCGTCACGCGGGTTCACCTTGTGCGTCGTCTGTGGTTGCGTTGCCGCGACTATATAAGCTCCCTGTTCCTCGTGAAAAGGGGGCCGTGACCGATGGACAACAGGACGCAGCCCATGCCCGGGACATTGACCACCGTCGCCTTCGACGCCGACGACACGCTCTGGCACAACGAGCAATTCTTCCGCCTGACCCACGCGCGGTTCTGCGAGCTGCTGTCGGACCACGCCGATCCCGACCATCTGGACCGGCGCCTGCTGGAGGCCGAGACCCGGAACATCGGGCACTACGGCTTCGGCATCAAAGGTTTCGTGCTGTCGATGATCGAGACCGCGATCGAGGTGACCGACCAGAAGGTCCCCGCCTCGGTCATCGCGCAGCTGGTGGAGGCGGGGCGCGAGATGCTGCGCCACCCGATAGAGCTGCTGCCCCACGCCCGCGAGGCGGTGGAGACGGCGGCGGAGCACTACCGCGTGCTGCTGATCACCAAGGGCGACCTGCTGGACCAGGAGCGCAAGCTGGCGCAGTCGGGGCTGGGCGACCTATTCGACGGGGTCGAGATCGTCTCTGACAAGACGCCCGAGGTCTACACCCGCATCTTCGCGCGGCACGGCGAGGGGGCCGAGCGGGCGATGATGGTGGGCAACTCGATGAAGTCCGACGTGGTCCCCGCCATCGCCGCCGGCGCCTGGGGCGTCTTCGTCCCGCAGGAGCTGGGATGGGCCTTGGAACACGCCGAACCGCCGCGGCAGAACGACCGCTTTCTGGAGATCGCGAATCTGCAGCAGCTGGCGCCGCTTCTGACGCGGATCGGCTGATCGCCTTTCGCCACATTGCCGCCACATTGAAACATCTTGCGGTAGAGCGGGGGTTACCCGCTACATTTGCCCCAAAGCATGAGGTTCTTTTTCAAACCGACTGTAAGTTAACTATTTTCCGATCTGCTGGCTTCTGCTAACTTCAATGTAACAAATGCGACCGGACCCAAGATCCGGCGCACCGAGGCAGAATGAGAAGGGACGTGATGCGGCGTCTTGAGCAGTGGGTCCTGATGGGGCCGGTTTTCCTTTTGTTGGCGCTTGGCGCCGCGTTTCCCGCCAAGGCGGCGCCCTATGCCGCGCTGGTGATGGACGTGCGTTCCGGCGAGGTGCTTCACGCCACCAACGCCGAGACGCGGCTTCACCCCGCGTCCCTGACCAAGATGATGACGCTCTACATCGCCTTCCAGGCGGTCGAGAACGGCGAGCTGTCGATGGACACCGTGGTCACCATCTCGCGCAATGCCGCGGCAGAGCCGCCGTCGAAGCTGGGCCTGCGCTCCGGGCAGAAGATCAAGCTGCGCTACCTGGTGCGGGCGGCCGCGGTGAAGTCCGCCAACGACGCCGCCACCGCCATCGGCGAGGCCATCGCCGGGTCCGAGGCCGCCTTCGCCCGCCGCATGACCGCCACCGCCGCCTCGCTCGGGATGCACAAGACCGCCTTCCGCAACGCGCACGGGCTGACCGCCGACGGCCACCTTTCCACCGCTCACGACATGACGATCCTGGGCCGGCACCTGTTCTACGACTACCCCGAGTACTACAACCTGTTCTCCCGCGTGACGACCGACGTGGCCGGACGCGAGGTGGCCAATACCAACCGCCGCTTCCTCGGCTCCTACAAGGGCGCGGACGGGATCAAGACCGGGTATACCAATGCCGCGGGCTTCAACCTGGTGGCCTCGGCGGAACGGGATGGCAAGCGGATCATCGCGACGGTCTTCGGCGGCCGCTCCTCGGCCCAGCGCAACGGCAAGGTAGCCGAACTGCTGGACCTCGGCTTTTCCCGCGCGCCGAACCGGGTGGCGGTGAACCGGCCGTCCAAGCCCCCCTACAACCCCGGCGCAGTGATCCGCAGCGCCGAGGACCACGAGAACGCCACCAAGACCCTGCGCCTTGTACGCGCCCCGTCCATTAGCCCGCTGCCCGCCGTCCGCCCCGGCCCCGAGGTCGAGGCGCCGCCGGAGGAACTGCTGGTGGCCATGGCCGCGACGATCGAGGCGACGGTGACGGCCGTGGAGGCCTCGCGCCCCGGAGCGGCGCCCGCCCTGCCCCCCGCCGCCGCGATCCCGCCGCCGCCGAAGCCGACGTTCCCCGATGGAACGGCCGAGGGAGAGAGCGACGTGCTGCTGGCCTCGCTGGACGAGAAGCCCGAGACCGCAACCGACACCGAGGTGACGCGGATCGTGATCGAGCGGATCTCCACCAGCGGCGAGCGGCACTGGGGCATCAACATCGGGCGCTACGGGTCGAGTTACCAGGCCGAGAGGGTGCTGCTGCAGACCGCGCTGACAGAGATCGGTACGCTGGACGAGGCGCTGCGAAAGGTGAAGAACGGGCCGAAGGGGTTCGAGGCGAACTTCGTCGGCATGACCCAGGAAGGCGCCGCCCGCGCCTGCCGCCGGCTTGTCGCCCGGAACATCAGCTGCACGACGATCGGTCCGTCCTGAAGCAGGGGCTGGGCTTTTTCGATTCTTGAAAGGGTGACGGGAGCCTGCCCGTGGGGGAGGCGACTTTCGCGTTTTGAGCCAGCGCTTGAGGACCTTCCCTCTGCGAGCAATAACGCGGTAGGGCGGGGTTCACCCCGCCATGGCGCAACGCGAGCCTGCCCGTGGGATGGCGCTGCCAACCTCTGAGGTAAGCGTTTTATCCCAGCCATATCCACGCACAGAATGAGCGTTGCCCTGCAGCTCCAAAGCGCCAGCCCGCCGGGACGGGCAGGCGCTCGCCCCGCGCCTTCGGCTTGTTCGGGGCGCATCAGCGCACAGCTCAATTGCATTGGTAGGGCGGGGTTCACCCCGCCTCGGCGCAACGCAAGCCTGCCCGTGCCCTACGCCACCTCAGTCTCCGCATGCAGATCGAACGCCGCCGCCATCAGCTGCCGCGTGTATTCCGTCTGCGGGTTGTCGAAGATCGAATCCGCATCCCCCGCCTCGACGATGTCGCCCTGCTTCATCACGATCACCTTGTGGCTCAGCGCCCGCACCACCTTCAGGTCGTGGCTGATGAACAGGTAGGCCAGCCCGTACTTCTGCTGCAGCCCGCGCAGCAGGTCGACGATCTGCACCTGCACCGTCATGTCCAGCGCGCTGGTGGGCTCGTCCAGCACCACCAGCTTGGGCCGCAGCACCATGGCGCGGGCGATGGCGATGCGCTGGCGCTGGCCGCCGGAGAACTCGTGCGGGTAGCGGTCCATCATCGCCGGGTTCAGCCCCACCTCGCGCATCATCTCGGCCACCAGTTCGCGCTGCGACCGGGTGTCGTCGCCGGTGCCGTGGATCGTCAGACCCTCGGCGATGATCTGCTCCACCGTCATGCGCGGGCTGAGCGAGCCGTAGGGATCCTGGAACACGATCTGCATCTCGCTGCGCAGCCGCTGCACACGCTTGCGGTCGGCCCCGCGCGGCGGCGCGCCAGTGGAGATGTCCTCGCGCTCGGCGGCGCTGATGTCCTGCCCCAGCACCACGATCCGCCCTTCGGAGCGGATCAGCCGCATCACCGCCAGCGCCAGCGTGGTCTTGCCCGACCCGCTTTCGCCCACGATCCCCAGCGTCTCGCCCGCGCGCACCGTCAGGGTCGCGTCGTTCACCGCCTTCACGTGGCCCACCACCTTGCGCAGCAGACCGCGCTGCACCGGGAACCAGATCCGCAGGTGGTTCAGCTCGGCCACCGTCTCTGCCGCCTCGGGGACCGGGTTGGGGGTGCCGGTGGCCTCCGCGCTCAGCAGCATCTGGGTGTAGGGGTGCTGCGGGTCGGCGAAGATCTCCTTCGTCGGCCCCTGCTCGACGATCTCGCCGTCCTTCATCACGCAGACCCTGTCGGCGAAGCGCCGCACGATGTTCAGATCGTGGGTGATGAACAGCAGGCTCATCCCCCCCTCTTCCTTCAGGTCCGCCAGCAGCTCGAGGATCTGCGCCTGGATCGTCACGTCCAGCGCCGTGGTCGGCTCGTCCGCGATCAGCAGCTCGGGCCCGTTGGCCAGCGCCATGGCGATCATCACCCGCTGGCGCTGCCCGCCCGACAGCTGGTGCGGGTAGTCCTTCAGCCGGCTTTCAGGCTCGCGGATGCCCACCTTGTCCAGCAGCTCGACGATCCGCGCGCGCACCGCCTTGCCGCGCAGGCCCTGGTGCAGCTCGATCGATTCCGACAGCTGCTTTTCCAGCGTGTGCAGCGGGTTCAGCGAGGTCATCGGCTCCTGGAAGATGAAGCTGATGTCGTTGCCCCGCACCTGGCGCAGGTGCTCGTCCGAGGCGCCGATCATCTCCTGCCCCTTGTACAGCACCGAGCCGCGGATGCTCGCGCTGTCCGGCAGCAGCGACACGGTGGACAGCGCCGTCACGGACTTGCCGGAGCCGCTCTCGCCCACCAGCGCCACGGTCTCTCCCCGCTCGACATGGAAGCTGACGCCGCGCACGGCCTCGACCGTCTGCCCGTCCTGGCGGAAGCCGATGGACAGGTCCTTTACCTGCAGAACCACCTCGCTCATGCCGTCGCCACCACGGCAAGGGACGCGGCCAGCAGCACCGCAGCCACCACGGTGGTCAGCGACATGTGCGGCGGCGATGGCGTCACGCCCTTGCGGCGGCACATGTGCCACGACAGCAGCGCCACCACCGAGGGGATCCCCGCCAGCAGCACCGGAACCGCCATCAGCAGGTCGAAGAGAAGGGTGTCGGGCGCGGCGTTGGCCATGCCGGTGCCGGTGGCGGAAAAGGCCAGCGCGACCAGCACCACCAGGAAGGCCGCGTGCAGCAGCAGCGCGGCGGCGTAGGCGCGGGGCAGCCAGGGCCGGAGGGTGGCGGTCATTGGAACGTCTTTCTCGGGTCGAAGGCGTCGCGGATGCCTTCGAAGATGAAGACCAGCAGCGACAGCATGATCGCGAAGGTGAAGAAGGCGGTGAAGCCCAGCCAGGGCGCCTGCAGGTTCTGCTTGGCCTGCAGCGTCAGCTCCCCCAGCGAGGGCGCGCTGGAGGGCAGGCCGAAGCCGAGGAAGTCCAGCGAGGCCAGCGTGGCGATGGTGCCGGTGATGATGAAGGGCAGCATGGTCAGCGTCGCCACCATAGCGTTGGGCAGCATGTGGCGGAACATGATGGTCCAGTTGCCGACCCCCAGTGCCTTGGCGGCGCGCACGTACTCGAAGTTGCGCGCCCGCAGGAACTCCGCCCGCACCACGCCCACCAGCGCCGGCCAGCCGAACAAAGCGGTCAGGAAGACCAGCAGCCAGAAGCCTCGGCCGAGGATCGCGAACATGATGATGATGATGTAGAGCGAGGGGGTCGAGACCCAGATCTCGATCAGCCGCTGGAACGTCAGGTCCAGCCAGCCGCCGAAGAAGCCCTGCACCGCCCCCGCCACGATGCCGATCAGGCTGGCGATCGAGGTGACGATGATGGTGAACAGGATCGACAGGCGGAACCCGTAGATCACCCGCGCCACCACGTCCCGCGCGGTGTCGTCGGTGCCCAGCCAGTGGTCGCTGTCGGGGGCCGAGGGGGCGGTGCCGTCGATGTCGTTGATGGTGTTGAAGGAATAGGGGATCGGCGGCCAGAGCATCCAGCCCTTCTCGATCTCCGCCCCCGCGACCTCGCCGTCCTGCGCGTCGGCGATCACCCCCTCGGGGTCGTCGAAACAGGCCTCCTGCCCGCCCGAGACGATCAGGCACTGCACCTCGACGTCGGCATAGACCGCTTCCGTGCGGAAATCGCCGCCAAAGTCGGTCTCGGCGTAGAAGTTGAAGATCGGCATGTAGTAGCCGCCCTTGTAGTTCACCAGGATCGGCCGGTCGTTGGCGATGAACTCGGCAAGCAGGGACAGGCCGAACAGCACCGAGAAGATGATCAGCGACCAGAAGGCGCGGCGGTTGCGCTTGAAGTTGCGCCAGCGGCGGCGGTTCAGCGGCGACAGGGTCATGCCGCGCCGCTGCACCGGCGGCACCGGGGCGCCGGGATCGCCCGGCACCGGCTCTGGCCGCGGCTCGGGCCGGGGCGCGTCGGGCGAGGTGGGCTTGGGCCGGTAGGGATCCTGCATCGCCATGTCAGCCCCTCCGCTCGAAGTCGATCCGCGGATCGACGAAGACATACATCAGGTCGGATATGATCCCGACCACCAGGCTCATCAGCCCGAAGACGAAGAGTGTGCCGAAGATCACCGGGTAATCCCGCGCCACCGCCGCCTCGAAGCCCAGCCGCCCCAGCCCGTCCAGCGAGAAGATCGTCTCGATGATGATCGAGCCGGAGAAGAACACGCTGATGAACACGGCCGGAAAGCCGGCGATCACGATCAGCATGGCGTTGCGGAAGACGTGGCCGTACAGCACCCGCCGTTCCGACAGGCCCTTGGCGCGGGCGGTCATCACGTACTGCTTCTTGATCTCGTCGAGAAAGCTGTTCTTGGTCAGCAGCGTGAGGGTCGCGAAGCTGGAGATGGTCGAGGCCAGCACCGGCAGCGCGATGTGCCAGAAGTAGTCGGCCACCTTGCCGATCAGCGAAAGCTGTTCCCAGTTGTCAGAGGTCAGCCCCCGCAGCGGGAAGATCTTCCAGTAGGAACCGCCCGCGAAAAGCACCAGCAGCAAGATCGCGAACAGGAAGCCGGGGATGGCGTAGCCCACGATGATCGCGCTGGAGGTCCAGGTGTCGAAGCTGCTGCCGTCCTTCACCGCCTTGCGGATGCCCAGCGGGATCGAGATCAGGTAGGCCAGCAGGGTCGACCACAGACCGAGGCTGATGGACACCGGCATCTTCTCGAGGATCAGGTCCACCACGCTGATGGAGCGAAAGTAGCTCTCGCCGAAGTCGAACTGGATGTAGTTCCACATCATCAGCAGGAACCGCTCCAGCGGCGGCTTGTCGAAGCCAAACTCCTTCTCCAGCTCCGCGATGAACTCCGGCGGCAGGCCCCGCGCCCCCAGGTAGCCGTTGTCGCCGCTGCTCGCGCCGGCGCTCTGCGCCGCCTCGTTGCCGCCGCCCGAGATCGATTCAAAGACGTCGCCGGTGCCTTCGAGGTTGGCGATGATCTGTTCGATCGGACCGCCGGGCACGAACTGGGTCAGGGTGAAGTTGACGATCATGATCCCGATCAGCGTCGGAATGACCAGCAACAGGCGTCGTAGGATATAGGCTCCCAAGGCGCGTGGCTCCTTCGGGGTCTGGGTCTAGTTGATGGCGCCGGCGGCGCGCAGTTTCTCGGCCGCCTCCGCGTCATACCACCAGAACGTCAGATGTCCCAGCGCCAGCGGCGGCAGCGGTTCGGGGTAACGGTACATGTCGTAGTAGGCGACGGTGTGGGTGTCCTTGAACCACTGCGGCAGCCAGAATCCGATGGCGCGCAGCACCCGGTCCAGCGCGTGCACGCGGGTCTTCAGCTCGTCCAGCGTGGTGGCGTCGATCACCTCGGTCACCAGCCGGTCCACCGCCTCGTTCTTCAGCCCCATCAGGTTGCGCGAACTGTCATCGGCGGTCTCGGTGGCGAACCACTGGCGCAGGCCGATCCCCGGCTCGAACCCCAGACTGAAGGTGTGGTTGACCAGGTCGTAGTCGCCCGAATTGCGCCGGTCCACGTATTGCGAGATGTCCACCCGCTCCAGCTTGGCGTCGACGCCGATGGAGCGCAGGTTCTCGATGTAGGGGTTGATGATCCGGTCGAAGGCGGGGCTGAAGCCAAGGATCGTCATGGTCAGCCGCTTGCCGTCCTTGGACCGCCAGCCGCCCTCGCCCGTGGTCCAGCCGGCCTCTTCCAGCAGCCTCGCCGCCTCGCGCCGCACCCGGCGCGCCGGCAGGTTGTCGGCGGCCTCGTTGCCCGGCGCCATCACCACCTCGTCGGTGAGGATCGAGGCGTCCAGCAGCCCGTCGTCCACCAGCGGCTGCAGCAGCGCGGCCTCGCCCTCGGTGGGGGTGCCGGTGGCCTCGAGGTCAGAGTTTTCCCAGAACGAGTTCACCCGCTCGTACAGCCCGAAGAACAGCGTCTCGTTCGACCATTCGAAGTTGAACATCAGCCGCATGGCCTCGCGCACCGTGGGATCCTGCCAGACCGCGCGCCGCAGGTTGAAGACCCAGGCCTGTCCCGCGCCGATGGTGCCGTCGGGCAGTTCCTCGACCTTCACCCAGCCTTTCTGAACGGCGGGGAAGTCATAGCCGGTGGCCCAGTCCTTAGAGGAATTCTCGTTGCGGAAGGTATATTCCCCCGCTTTGAACGCCTCGAAGCTGGCGGAGCTGTCGGCGTAGTATTCCACCCGGATGGTGTCGAAGTTGTTCTGCCCCACGTTCAGCGGATGCTCGGCGCCCCAGAAATCGGGGTTGCGCTTGTAGATGATCTGCCGGCCCACGTCGTAGCTGTCCAGCATGTAGGGGCCGGTGGCCATGAAGGGCACCAAAGTGCTTTCGTCGATCCGCGCGCCGGTCTCCTCGAACCAGGCCTTCGAGAAGGCGTTCGACCCGCCGGCGATCGAGATCACGTCGCGCCGCGGGGCGTCGTCGGTGAAGGTGAACTTGACCCGGTGGGTGTCCAGCACCTCGACGCTTTCGATGAAGCTTTTAACGACGTTGGTGTATTCGGCGATCCCCTGCTCCATGAACAGGTCGAAGGTGAACTTGATGTCCTCGGCCGTCAGCGCCGTGCCGTCCCAGAAGGTCACGTCGTCGCGCAGGTTGAAGATCACCCAGTCGCGGCTTTCCGGATACTCCAGCGTCTCGCACAGGTAGCAGTACTGGCCGTAGGGATCGTCCGCCACGCTGACGAGGATATCCTCGTACATCAGTTCCGTCAGGGCGGCCGAGACCCCCTTGCGGGTGTAGTTGTTGAAGCTGTCGAAGTTGCCCGAGGCCCACTGGCTGATCTCGCCGCCCTTGGGCGCGTCCGGGTTGACGTAGTCGAGGTGGGCGAACCCCTCGGGGTACTTCAGCTCGCCGAAGTTCGAGATGCCGTGCGCGACGATCACTTCGTCGCCGCCTGCCGCGTCGGCCGTCTCCTGCGCGGTGGCGGCGCCCGCCATCAGCGCCAGCGCGGCGAGGCCAGGCAGGGCGCGGCGCAGGGCGGCGCGGGGGGCGGTGGAAAGGAACGGCATCGACGGTCTCCTCCGAAATATCTGGGGGCGGCTTACCGCACAGTTAGCATCCGCGGGCCGATTGTCAGGAAAAATCGCGGCGCGGGAAGTTGCAAGGCCGCGCGGCGCGGCTCACGCGCGTTTGACGAGCTGTCATGCGAAAAGGGCCGCCCGAAGGCGACCCCTGTGTCCGTTCCGGTGCCGCGTGGGCCGGGCTTCAGCCGTCCAGCGAGTCCAGCCAGGCAATCAGGTTCGCGCGATCCTGCACGTCCTTCATGCCGTTGTAGGTCATCTTGGTGCCCGGCGCCGCCTCGCGCGGGTTGGCCAGGAAGGCGCTGAGGTTCTCGGGCGACCAGACCTCGCCCACCTGCTCCAGCGCGCCGGAGTAGGCATAGCCGGGAACCGCGTCGATCTCGCGGCCGACCACGCCGTACAGGTGCGGGCCGGTGCCGTTGGCGCCGTCCTCGACCTTGTGGCAGGCCCGGCAGGCGCGGAACAGGTTCTCGCCGGCAGCGGCGTCGGCAGAGGCGAAGACGGTGGCGAAATCCACCTCTTCGGCCGGCTCGCCGTCCGCGCCCTCTTCCACGCCGGTGTCGATGGAATAGGCCTGCGCCACCCCGTCACCGTGATCTTCCGCGCCGACGTGGTAGACCAGTTCGCCCGCCCAGTTGCCCAGCAGGAAGATCAGGAACATGCCGCAGAAGCCGCCCACGATCTTGGTCAGTGTCATAGTGTCGAACATGTCGCGTTCCGTCCTGTCCAGAGTTGGGCGCTATCTACGCGGTTCCCTTCCCCCGGTTCAAGGGATATGAGCCGCGACCAAACGCCCCCCGGGGGCTTTTTTCCGGAGTGCCCGCACCTCATGACGAAGCGTATCGCCTTCCAGGGAGAACTCGGTGCCTACTCGCACCAGGCCTGCGCCGACGCGCGCCCGGGGATGGAGGCGCTGCCCTGCCGCAGCTTCGAGGAGGTGATCGCCGCGGTCCGCGACGGCGCGGCGGACCTGGCGATGCTGCCGGTCGAGAACACCACCTACGGCCGCGTGGCCGACATCCACCGGCTGCTGCCGGAGTCGGGCCTGCACATCGTCGACGAGGCCTTCGTGCGGGTGCACATATCGCTGATGGCGCTGCCCGGGGTGCGGCTGGAGGATGTCCGCACCGTGCGCGCCCACATGGTGCTGATCCCGCAATGCGCCGCCTTCCTCGCCGCCAACGGCATCCAAGGAGAGGCCGCGGCCGACAGCGCCGGCGCCGCCGCCGACATCGCCGCGCGCGACCTGCGCGACGTGGGGGCGCTGGCCTCGGACCTCGCGGCAGAGATCTACGGGCTGAAGATCCTCGCCCGCCACATCGAGGACCACGCCCACAACACCACCCGCTTCCTCATCATGGCGCGAGAGGCCGACCCGGCCCGCCGGCAGGACCGCATGATGACCACCTTCGTCTTCCGCGTGCGCAACATCCCGGCCGCGCTCTACAAGGTGATGGGCGGCTTTGCGACCAACGGCGTGAACATGACCAAGCTGGAAAGCTACATGGTCGACGGCTCCTTCACCGCCACCCAGTTCTACGCCGACATCGAGGGCCACCCCGAAGACCCCCCCGTCGCCCGCGCGCTGGAGGAGCTGAAGTACTTCACCTCCTACCTGAAGGTGCTCGGCACCTACCCCGCCGACCCCCTGCGCGCCTGAGGGCTCAGGGCAGCCAGGGGAACGGCCGGACAACCCCGATCGGACCCAGCGGCAGGAACAGGATCGCCACGGCAAGCGTCCGGCCCCGGCCGATCTCCGGCAGGCTGCACCCCCGCACCCGGTGGAACGCCAGCGCCGCGAGGGTGACCGCAAACCCCACCGCCAGCCATCGCGCGCCGTCGATGCCCAGCAGGTTCAGCACCGGCGGGCAGGCGCAGGCGGCAAGCACCGGATCGGGCCGCAGCCGGTTGTGGCGGTAGAACCACCACAGGATCGCCCCCAGCGCGCCCCAGCCCCACAGAAGCACCAGGACGTCGAGGGGGGCCGGCGCCACCGGCTCGAACAGCCCGCGCTGCCAGAAGCGGTAGCCCTCTTCCGGCCCGATCTCCGTCACGGCGCCGGAACTGCCCCACAGCAGGACCGCCAGTGCCGCCACCCCCGCGCCCAGCGCCAGAACCGCCACGTCCCGCCCGGGCCGGCGCGACACCGTCCAGACGGCGGCCAGAAGCAGCGGCACCCCGTAGACCGCGAAGGCCTCGTGCACCAGCACCCCCAGCGTGGCCAGCAACGCGCACCACCCGGGCCGCCCCGAGAGACAGGCCGCCAGCGCGGCCGCGAGGATCAGAAGGTTCAGCTGGTCCAGCCGCCCGTGCTCGAACCAGACCTGCACCACACCCAAAGGCCCCACCGCGACGGCGCAGCGCAGCAGCACGGCCAGGTCCAGCCGCTCCGGCACCGGGTGCGGAAACAGCCGCGCCACCAGGACGATCGCGATCCCGGCCAGACCGATCGCCACGATCATCACGAACCCGAGATACCACAGCTTCGGCATCGCGCTGAACAGGCGCACCGGGTAGCCGAGGGTGCCGGCCAGACCCCGCTTGATGACGCCGTACTCGAAATAACTGACGTTGTACTCGACGAGGTCGCGGCCGGTATCCAGCCGCGCCGGTTCCACCACGAAGCTGCCGATGCGCTCCGCCACCACGGCGGCCAGCACGAGGAACGCCAGCGGGACGAAGTGACGGGAGAGAAACAGCAGCGCTGCGCTCATCCTGCCTGCACGGATTGCCTCTCGATGCTGCGGGCAAGGTCATCCACCCGGTTCTCGAACCGCTTGTTCAGGCTGGCGCGCGCGAACTTCAGAGACTGCACCAGCAGCCGCGCGGACAGGCTGCCGGGCTTCAGGTCGATGGTGATCTCCAGCCGGGTGCGCCGCGGCGACAGCGGCTGCAGGTTCACCGCCACCAGCCCCTCCAGCCCGCCAGAGACACTGTCCACCCGCAGGCTCTCCGGCGCGTCATGGCCGGTGATCCGCGCCTCCACGGCGCGGGGCTTGCCGCGAAACTCGAAGTCGACGTTCCAGAGGGTGCCGGCCCCGGGCCCGCCCGCGGGATCCTCGCGCCGCACCTCCGCGCCGCGCCGCCGCGCCGCCTGCTCGAACCCATGAAAATCGGTCACCGCCTCCCAGACCTTCTGGATCGGTGCCTCGATGTCCTCTCGGGTAGAAAATTGCATTGCCGCTCTGCCCCTTGCCTTTGCGGGTCAGTCTAGCCGGTCGGCAAGCCAGTTTGAAATCAGGAAATGCGCGATCGCCCCGCGCCGCGCCGGTTTCAGGCGGGTACTGTTGCCCGCGAAAACCTCCATCATCTCTTCCCGGCTGACCCATATGGCGTCCTCCAGCTCTGCCGGGTCCACCGTGATCTCCGCGTCCAGCGCCTCGCCGGTGCAGCCGAACATCAGCGACATCGGAAACGGCCAGGGCTGCGAAGCCAGATAGTCCACGCGTCCCACCCGAATCCCCGCCTCCTCGAAGACCTCGCGCCGCACCGCGGCCTCGATCGGCTCTCCGGGCTCGACGAAACCGGCCAGCAGCGAATACATCCCCTCCGGCCAGGCCGCGTTGCGCCCCAGCAGAACCGAGTTGCCGCGCAGGATCAGCATGATCACCACCGGGTCGGTGCGCGGGAAATGCGAGGTCCCGCAGGCCCGGCAATCGCGCTGCCAGCCGGCCATCGCCACCTCCGACGCGGCGCCGCAGCGCGCGCAGAACCCGTGGGTGGCGTGCCAGCCGGTGACAGCCTTGGCGGTGGCCGCCAGCTCCGCCTCGCGCGGGGTCAGCCGGGTCATGGCGCCGCGCAGCTCGGCGAAACTCTGGGTCGGCGCCAGCGCCGGGTGGTACTGGCGCGAGGGGTCGGCGAAACCGCCCAGTTCCTCGGGCATCACCTGCGGCTCCCAGGCCGAGACGTCGCAAGCAAAGCGCGGCGCGCCCTCGTCCAGCCCCAGGAAGATCTTCAGCCCGGCCGAGACCAGCAGCCGGTGCCCCACCTCCAGCCAGCCCAGCCCGTCCAGGTCCGCGTCCCCGAACAGCGGCTTGCCGCGCCAGATCGGCAGCACCCGCGCCGCCGGGTCCGCCAGCATCCCCGCCATCGCCGCCGCGTCGCCGCGCCGCTCCGCCGCCCGGTCCAGGGCCGATCCCCCGAAAGTCACGCTCTCCGCCAGCCGCACCTGTCGCCTCCCGCTGCCCCGCGCCGTCATCGCATGCGCCAGCCGCCGGTGCAATTCGGCCCGCCCGCTGCAAATCTCTGGTTTCCAAGTATCCCGGGGAGCGCGAGGGGCAGCGCCCCTCGTCCCACCAAGGGTCTTGCGCCGCAGGCGCTCCGCCGGATCGCCGGAAACGAATGCTTTGGTGTCACAAAACCCCGCTATAGGCTTGTCCCACTCGTCAGGGAGAATCGCTATGACCAGACCCGTCCCCAGCCTTCTGAACCGCCGCGCCTTCCTTGCCGGCACAGCCGCAGGAGCGTCCTTGATCGCCCTTCACCCCTTCTCCGCCCGCGCCGCCGCAGGCCAGGCCCACCTGCGGCTGATGGAAACGACCGACCTGCACGTCCACATCTTCCCCTACGACTATTACGCCGACAAACCCGTCGACACCGTCGGCCTCGCCCGCACCGCCTCGATTGTCGAGGAGATCCGCGCCGAGGCCACCAACGCGCTGCTGCTGGACAACGGCGACCTGATCCAGGGCAACCCGATGGGCGACTACATCGCCTACGAGCGCGGCATGAAGGCCGGCGACATGCACCCGATGATCACCGCCATGAACACGCTGGGCTACGACGCCACCACCATCGGCAACCACGAGTTCAACTACGGGCTCGAGTTCCTGAACAACGCCATGGCCGGCGCGAAATTCCCTGTGGTGCTGGCCAACGTCGCGACGGAACTGGGCGGCGCCCCGCGGGACGACAAGACCCTGTTCAAGCCCTACGTGATCCTCGACCGGATGCTGAAGGACGGCGCCGGGGCCGAGCATCCCATCCGGATCGGCATCATCGGCTTCACCCCGCCGCAGATCATGACCTGGGACAGCAAGCACCTGGAGGGCAAGGTGCAGGTCCGCGACATCGTCCGCACCGCCGAGGCTTACGTGCCCGAGATGCGCGAGGCCGGCGCGGACATCGTGATCGCGCTGTCGCACTCCGGCATCGGCTCTGCCGAGCATGTCGAGATGATGGAGAACGCCTCTGTCCCCCTCGCCGCCGTGGACGGGATCGACGCGGTGATGACCGGCCACAGCCATCTCGTCTTCCCCTCGGACACCTACCAAGGCTACGCCGCCGTCGACGCCGCCAAGGGCACGATCCACGGCAAGCCGGCCACCATGGGCGGCTTCTGGGGCTCGCACCTCGGGCTGATCGACCTGATGCTGGAACGGGACGGCAACGCCTGGCGCGTCATGGGCTACGAGACCTCGGCGCGGCCGATCTCGCAGCGGAACGAGGACCGCACTGTCACCGCGCTGGTGGACAGCGACGAGGAAGTGCTGGAAAGCGTCCGGCCAGAGCACGAGGCGACGCTGGAGTACGTGCGCCGCGCGGTGGGCGAGACCTCGGCGCCGCTGCACAGCTACTTCGCGCTGGTGGCGGATGATCCCTCGGTGCAGATCGTCTCGAACGCCCAGACCTGGTACATCGAGCAGATGCTGGCGGGCAGCGAGTACGCGGGCCTGCCGATCCTCTCCGCCGCCGCGCCCTTCAAGGCCGGCGGCCGCGGCGGGCCGGAGTATTACACCGACGTCGGCCGCGGCAGCGTGGCGATCAAGAACGTCGCCGACCTCTACCTCTACCCCAACACCGTGCGGGCGGTGAAGATCACCGGCGCGCAGGTCAAGGACTGGCTGGAACGCTCCGCCGGCATGTTCAACATGGTGGAGCCGGGCAAGCCCGACCAGGTGCTGCTGAACCCCGACTTCCCCAGCTACAACTTCGACGTGATGGACGGCGTGACCTACCGGATCGACCTCAGCCAGCCATCGAAATACGGCCCGAAGGGAGAGCTGGAGAACCCGGACGCCAGCCGCATCGTCGACCTGCAGTACAACGGCCAGCCTATCGACCCGACGCAGGAATTCGTGGTGGCCACCAACAACTACCGCGCCGGCGGCGGCGGCAGCTTCCCGGGCGCCGACGGCTCGACCCTGATCTTCGAGGCGCCGGACACCAACCGCGACGTGATCGTCCGCTACATCGTCGAGCAGGGCACCATCAATCCCTCGGCCGACGCCAACTGGACCTTCGCGCCGCTGGAGGGGGCGACGGTGCTGTTCGACACCGGCCCCGCGGCCTCCGGCTACATCGGCGACGTGAAGGGCGTGACGATCGAGGAGGCAGGCGACGGGCCCGACGGCTTCGCGCGCTACCGCATCCGACTGTGACGATGCCGGCCGGGGGTCACGCCCCCCGGCCGCCTTCCGCGGCGCGGGCCAGCACCCGCAGCCGGCTGTCGAACTCCTGCCGGTCCACGTAGCAGCCGTGCAGGTGCCGGTGGCCGGTGTTGGGCAAAAAGCGCGTGCGCCCGTGCAGCGTGCGCCGGTTGTCGAAAACCGCGATCTCGCCGCCCCGCAGCTTCAGCGTCACCGCCCCCGCCGGGTCGTCCAGCCGCGCCAGCCAGCGCCGGAACACCGGGTAGAAAGCCGCCAGCACCCGTGGCTCCATGTCGAAGACATCCACCAGGTGCGCGCTGTGCGAGATTTCCTTTACCCGCCCGTCGTGGTGCAGGTCGATGATCGGCCGGTGGCTGCGCAGGTCGGTCTCGGCGTCGTGGAACCGGAAGGGCACCGGCACCTTGGTCAGCAGGGCGAAATCCTCCGGCGCCTCGCGGCACAGGTCCTCCGCCACGCGGAACCCGTCCACGAAGACAGAGCCGCCGCCCTCCGCCTCGTTGGCGATGCAATGCAGGAACTGGTAGCCCGGCGGCAATTCCTGGTTCGGCAGGTCGGTGTGCAGCGGCAGCGCCTCGGAGGTATAGGCAAGGTTGTTCGGGTTCGGCCTGGTCCGCACCGCGAAGGTGAGGCCAAAGTTCGTCTCGCGCAGGAAGCCCGCGCGCCGGGCCACCGCCATGCCCGCCTCCGGCTCCGGCGCCACGCCCTCCACGATCGACAGCCCGTAGCGCGCCGTCTCGCGCATCCACTGCGCCAGCGCCGCGTCGTCCCGCAGGATCTCCTCCGCCCGGTGCCGCGGCACGCCTGCCGCGCCCAAAGCGCCGTCCCACAGCACCGGCGCCAGCCGCGCCGGGTCGCGGGGCGGGGTGCCGGGCACGTGGTCCAGCAGCCAGTCCAGCGCAAAGCGGCTCTCGTGCCCGCCCTCCCAGCTCAGCCGCAGCTGCCCGTCCGTCAGCGCAGCCGCGTCCAGCACCGGCGCCTCGGGCAGGTCCCGCAGGTCCAGCACCCGCTCCTCCGTCTCGGGGTGGAAGGCGCTGGGGCAATTGTGCCGCAGCCACAGCAGGGGGAAGACGGCATCGGGCGCCTCGCCCCGTGACAGGTGCAGCCCGTCGGCGGCGAGGGTGAGCGCGGGGGTGTCAAGCATGGCGGCCTCCTGTGCTGCCTCCAAGCGTGCGGCCCCCCGCCGCGCCGGGTCGCGTCCCTTTGCGACGGATTCCCGGTCCACTGGCGACACGCCACCGGCAGGCTTGCGAATCCGCCGCGCCGCCCCTATGTACCGGCTCGAGAGGTTGGCGCGGGCAGGCGCCTCGCCAACCCGGTCAGGTCCGGAAGGAAGCAGCCGTAACGAGCCCCGCTTGGGTCGTTGTCCAGCCTCTCACCTCGCCCCTCCCTCGGCGGGCGCACCATTCCCCTAGATGATGATCCTGAGCGCGCGGCGGCTACCGCCGCCCTTCGCGCAGCCAGGCCCCGACCATCAGCAGCGAGGCCAGCAGCAGGAACAGCCAGCCCTGCACCAGCGGCACCACCGTCACGTCCGCGGTCAGGTAGGCTTCGCGCGGGGTGATCCCCAACCAGCCGCGCCCCGCCGCCGGTCGCCCCGGGCGCACGCTGCGCAGGTCCGGCAGACCCTCCTCGATGCGGGCGATGCCGCCGCGGGTGGCGTCCACCTCCGGCGCCAG
Organism: Rhodobacter sp.; assembly: GCA_048262455.1. Classification (GTDB taxonomy): domain Bacteria; phylum Pseudomonadota; class Alphaproteobacteria; order Rhodobacterales; family Rhodobacteraceae; genus Psychromarinibacter. Next base: position 179,853 of record JBLXFD010000002.1, on the reverse strand, counting down.
CAGCTCGCCCGAGGCGATGGTCGCCTCGAATTCCTTCGGCGCCGCGGGGCCCAGCGCGATGACCGCCTCGCGGTCCCCCTCGCGCAGGCGGTAAAGACCGATCTCCGGCCCCTCCACCACCGCCTCGAAGCGGCCCGGCGCCACCTCCTCCAGCGGCACCATCACGACGCTGCCGTCAGGCGCGGTCAGTTCCACCTCGCCCACCGCCTCGCCCAGGGTGCGCCGGGTGATGGTCATGGTCTGGCCCTCGGCCACCGCGCCCAGCGCCTCCTCCTCCAGCTCCGGCTCCTTCATCATCCAGTGCGCCAGCCGCCGCAGCAGCTCCAGCTGCGGCCCGCCGCCCTCGAAACCGCGGTTCCACAGCCAGGCATGGTCGGACCCCAGCAGCGCGATGCGCCCCTCGCCGATCCGGTCAAGCACCAGCAGCGGCCGGTCGTCCAGGGCGGTCATCACCACGTCGCCCGAGGTCGCCTCCAGGTCGATCAGCCGGAACCAGCGGCCCCAGCCCGGCCCCTCCTCGCCCTCCGGCGCCGGCGGCGCGAAGGCCTCCAGCCCGGCGGTCACGGGATGCCGCGCGCCAAGCGCGCTGATGGCGGGGCGAAAGCCCTCCTCGATCACCCGGCTGGTGGGCGCGGCGGGCAGCACGTCGCCCAGCGGCGAGCGATACAGCGAGTTCGCGGTGGCGAAATCCGGCCCCGCCGCCACCAGCACCGCGCCGCCGCCCTCGACGTATTGCCGCACGTTGTCGAGATAAAGCGAGGGCAGGATCCCCCGCCGCTTGTAGCGGTCGAAGATGATCAGGTCGAACTCGTCGATCTTGTCGATGAACAGCTCGCGCGTCGGAAAGGCGATCAGGCTCAGCTCGTCCACCGGCACGCCGTCCTGCTTCTCGGGCGGGCGCAGGATGGTGAAATGCACCAGGTCGACAGAGCTGTCGGACTTCAGCAGGTTGCGCCATGTCCGCTCGCCGGGGTGCGGCTCGCCGGACACCAGCAGCACCCGCAGCCGGTCGCGCACCCCGTTGATCTGCACCACCGCGGAATTGTTGCGGTCGGTCAGCTCGCCCCCGGCCTCGGGCACGGTGAACTGGATCACGTTCATGCCGCCGTGGGGCAGCGTCACCGGCAGCTCCAGCTCCTCGCCCACGGGCACCTGGAAGACCTGCGCCTCGCCGCCGTCCACGGCGATCCGCAGCTCGGCGCTGGCGCCCTCGCCGGCGGGCACTGCGCCCTGGTCCTCGATCATCAGCCGCAGGGTCACAGGCTCTCCCAGGATCGCGAAGGCCGGCGCGTTGGTCACCAGCAGCCGCCGGTCCCAGTCGGCCGCGCGGCCCGTCAGCAGCACGTGCAGCGGCGCCGGCAGGTCGGGGGCGCGGTCCACGTCGTGCAGCTGCCCGTCGGTCAGCAGGATCGCCCCGGCCAGTCGCGCCCGCGGCTCCTCGGCCATGGCCTCGGCCAGGGCGCTCATCAGCAGCGTGCCCTGGTCGCCGTCGCCGTCGCCCAGCGGCACCACCCGCAGCTCGGTGTTCCGCAGCGCCGCCACCTCGCCCTCCACCGCCGCGATCGCCGCCTCGGTCTGCGCCGGACGCCCGGCGATGCGCTGGCTGGCGCTCTCGTCCACCACCAGGATCACGATGTCGCTCAGCGGCGCCCGCTCCTCCTGCTGCAACGAGGGGTTCAGCAGCGCCGCTACCAGCACCAGCGCCGCCAGCGCCCGCAGCCACCAGCCGGACAGCCCCCGCAGGACCGCCGCCGCCACGAACAGCGCCGCCAGCGCGGCCGCGGCCCAGACCAGGGGCCAGGCCAGCAGCGGGTCGAAGATCACCGATCCGGTCACGCGGACCCTCCTGCCATCTCTGGTTTCGAAATATCCTCGGGGGTGAATGGCCGCAGGCCAGAGGGGGCGGACAGCCCCCTGCCCCGCCGGTTATCGGGCGCCGCGCTCATTGGCCCAGCCGGTCCAGCAGCGCCGGCACGTGCACCTGGTCGGATTTGTAGTTGCCGGTCAGCACGTGCATGATCAGGTTCACCCCGAACCGCAGCGCCATCTCGCGCTGGCGCTCGCCGGCAAAGCCGCGGCCCACCGGGAACATGCGGTTGCCGCGCTCGTCGCTGGCCCAGGCGGCGGCCCAGTCGTTGCCGCCGATCACCACCGGGGTCACGTTGTCGTTGAGGTTGCGGAACGGCATCCCCTCGACCTGCTCGGCATCCGGCGGCGCCGCCTCGACCCAGACGTCGCGGCCGGCGTGGCGGCCGGGGAAGTCCTGCAGCAGGTAGAAGGTGCGGGTCAGCACGTGGTCGTCCGGCACCGGCTCCAGCGGCGGCACGTCCAGCGCGGCGGCCAGCTGCTGCAGCTTGCGCCCGTTGGGGCTGGAGGCGCCGAAGCCGGCGATGTCGGCATCGCGGGTGTCGAACAGGATCATCCCGCCCTGCCGCAGGTAGCGGTTCAGCCGGGCGTAGGCGTCGGCGGAGGGCATCGGCTGGTTCTCGGTCACCGGCCAGTAGAGGAAGGCGAAGAAGGCCAGCTCGTCGCGCTCCAGGTCCACGCCGATGGGATCGGCCGGCTCGATCGAGGTGCGGTTCCACAGCACCTCGCCCAGCCCCCGCAGACCGGCCTCGGACACCCCGTCCAGCCGGTCGTCGCCGGTCAGCACGTAGCCCAGCGTCGTCTCCGAGGTGGCGCGGATCGCCAGGTCGTCGTCCGAGGTCTGCGCCCATGCCCCCTGCGGCTGCGGCACCAGCAGCGCCGCGCCCAGCAACGCCGCCGCCGCGCCGCGCGAAAGCCGGGGCAGCCGCCCCGAGATCCAGAGCGAGGCGATCACGTCGAGGCACATCAGCGCCAGCGCCGCCGCCAGCAGCCAACCGGTCAGCCGCACCTCGTCGCGCACCTCCAGCCCGGTCACCGTCACGCCGGCAGGCCAGGTCATCGCCGCCAGCTCCGTCTCTGCGCCGGTGACGTTCACCGCGATGCGCCGATCCTCGCCGGTGTACAGCCCCGGCGGCATCTGCGGGCCGGGCACCGCCTCGGCCAGCCGCTCGCCCGGCACCCCCGGCAGCGTGCCCGCGTCCTGCACCACGCCGAAGCCGTCCAGCACCGCGTCGGGCACCCATGTGGTGCCCGCCAGTTCCTCGGCCGTGGGCTGGCTGGGGCGAGTCGAGACCGCCAGCCGCTCCAGCATCTGCACGAACAGGCCCGAGAGCGGCAGCGTCGACCACTCGGCATTGGCGGTGACGTGGAACAGCACCACCTGCCCCTGCCCCAGCCGCTTGCGCGTCACCAAGGGCGTGCCGTCGGCGAGCGAGGCGATCACCCGCTCTGCCAGCTGCGGGTCGGGCTGGGCCATCACCTGGCTGGTGACGGTCACGTCCTCCGGCACCGCGAGCCCGAAGAAGGGCGAGCCTTCCGCGAAGGGCCGCAGCCGCTTCGGCTCGCCCCAGCTCATGGCGCCGCCGATGCTGCGCCCGCCCGCGCGCAGCCGCACCGGCATCAGCGGGTCTTCCTCGGCGCGGCCCATGTCAGAGCCCGCCAGCCGCGGCCCGGCAAAGCGCAGCAGCAGCCCGCCCTTCTCGACCCAGTCCTGCAGCGGCGCCTGCTCTCCCGCGCCCAGCGTCGCCACGTCGGCCAGCACCAGCACGTCGGGATTAGCCAGCAGGATGTCCTGCAGGTCCCCGTCGATCAGGTCGGCGGTGGGGGTCAGGGCGCGGCGCAGGTAGTAGAGCGGCGACAGCAGCTCCAGCCCCTCGCGGTCGTCGCGGCCGGCGATCATCGCCACCTCGCGCCGGCGCAGGGCGTCGTCGGTCAGGGTCACGGCCCCGGCAGAGCGTACCCCGGCGATCTCGAAGCGCGACACCCGGTTTCGCAGCTCCGGCGGCAGGTCCAGCGTCACGCTCGCCTCGGCCGCTCCCGCCGCGAATTCCACCTCCTGCCGCGCCAGCTCCCGCTCGATCCCCGCCGGGTCCAGCCCGCGCGCCAGCACGGTGACGGTCTGCGCGTCCCCGGCGCGGCTGCGCAGCGCCGTCAGCTCCACCGCGCCGTCGACGAAGGCCGCCGGGCGCAGCGCCAGCACCGGCTGGGGGCTTTCGAAGACGGTCACCGCGCCGCGGTCCGACAGCGCCTCCAGCAGGTCCGCGCGGCTGTCGCGGGCGAGGCCGTCGGACATCCAGAAGGTGTCGAAGCCCTCGGCCGGCAGTGCCTCGGCCCAGTCCGCCAGCGCCTCGGGGTCCGGCGCCCACGGCTGCGGCGCGAGGCTGGCCAAACGCGCCGTCCAGGCATCCGCCGCCTGGAACGGCAGCTCGCCCTCGGGCAGGTCGGTCAGTGACACCACCGCCACCGGCCGGCCCAGCCGCCCCGCCTCGTCCAGCGCCGCCGCCACCCGGTCCAGCCGCCGGGTCCAGCCCTGCGCCTCGGCCCAGCTGCCGTCCATCACGATCAGCAGCGGCCCGCCGCCCGCCGCCTCCTCGCGCGGGTTCAGCACCGGGCCGGCGAAGCCGAGGATCACCGCCGCCACCGCCAGCGCTCGCAGCAGCAGCAGCCACCACGGGGTCTTGTCGCTTTGGGTCTCGTCGTCCGTCAGCCCCAGCAGCAGCGCCACGCCGGGGAACCGCCGCCGGATCGGCGCCGGCGGCACCGCGCGCAGCAGCAGCCACAGGATCGGCAGCGCCAGCAGGCCCAGCAGCAGCCAGGGGGCGGTGAAACCTATGGGGCCGAGGGTGAACATCTCAGGTCTTGCGCTCCAGTGCGCCGTAAAGCCACAGCAGTGCCGCCTGGGCGCTGTCGCCGGTGTGGTGGCAGGCGTAGTGCCAGCCGGTCGCCTGCGCCAGGTCCGCCAGCCGCGCCTTGCGCTCTGCCAGCCGCTGCAGGTAGCGGTCGCGCAGGTCGCCGGCCTTCAGCGTCTCGTGCCGCAGGGTCTGGCCCATGCTCTCGAAGATGGTGCGCCCGTCGAAGGGAAAGGCCTCTTCCTGCGGGTCCAGCACCTGGCAGATCGCGCCGCGCACGCCCCGGTCGGCGGCCTTGGCCAGCTGCGCCTCGAGCGGCGCGAGATCGCCGAGGAAATCAGAGATGAACAGCGCCCGCGAATGCGGCAGCAGGTTGCGGATCTCGGGAATGCCGTAGTCGGGCCGGGCGCTTTCGTCGGCGAAGGACTGGGCGATCCGCAGCAACTGCAGCTCGGACGAGCGCGGCGGCGTGCCCAGCGCGGCCAGCGCCACCCGTTCGCCGCCCCGGATCAGCAGGATCGCCGCCGCCAGCGCCAGCAGCCGCGCCCGCTCTCCCTTGGACGGGCGGTCCTTGCCGCCGGTGAACTCCATCGAGGCCGAGGTATCGACCCAAAGGAACACCGACTGCGCCGCCTGCCATTCCTTTTCCTGCACGAAGTGCTGGTCCGACCGGGCGGACCGGCGCCAGTCAATCGACCGCGCCTCGTCGCCCGCGCGGGCGGTGCGGTATTGCCAGAACTCGTCGCCCATCCCGGCGCGGCGGCGGCCGTGGAAGCCCAGCAGCACCGCCTGCGCCAGGTGCTCGGCATCCGCCAGCAGCGGCGGCAGCGGGCCGGCAAGCTGCTCTGCCCGCTGGCGATATTGCGCGGGGCTCAGCACGGGAGCGTCTTGGTCGTCAGCGTCATGGGCGTCTGGGGCCGGCGCGTCACGCGGCCGCCTCGACCCGCGTCACCTGCTCGGCCACGGCGTCGATCACCTGCGACAGCCGCTCGCCGCGGGCGCGGGCCGCGAAGGTCAGCGCCATGCGGTGGCTCAGCACCGGGCGGGCCATGGCCAGCACGTCCTCGGCCGAGGGCGCCAGCCGCCCGTCCAGCAGCGCCCGCGCCCGCACCGTCAGCATCAGCGCCTGCGCCGCGCGCGGGCCGGGGCCCCAGCCGACCGAGCGGTTGACCACCTCGGGCGCCTCGGGCTCTCCGGGGCGGCAGGCGCGCACCAGGTCGAGGATCAGCTCCACCACCGCCTCGCCCACCGGCATCCGCCGCACCAGCCGCTGCGCCGCCAGCAGTTCGTCCGCGGTGAAGACCGAGTGGGACTGCGCGTCCTCGGTGCCGGTGGTGGCGACGAGGATGTCCCGCTCGAAGTCGCGGGTGGGGTATTCGACGTCGATCTGCAGCAGGAAGCGGTCAAGCTGCGCCTCGGGCAGCGGGTAGGTGCCCTCCTGCTCGATCGGGTTCTGGGTGGCCAGCACGTGGAACGGCGCGGGCAGCGCGTGGGGCTGGCCCGCGATGGTGACGGAACGTTCCTGCATCGCCTGCAGCAGCGCCGACTGGGTCCGCGGGCTGGCGCGGTTGATCTCGTCCGCCATCAGAAGCTGGCAGAAGACCGGCCCGTTGATGAACTTGAACGCCCGGCTGCCGTCGGCGCCGGTTTCCAGCACCTCGGAGCCGAGGATATCGGCGGGCATCAGGTCCGGCGTGAACTGCACGCGGCTCTCGTCCAGCCCCATCACGGTTCCCAGCGTCTCGATCAGGCGCGTCTTGCCCAACCCCGGCAGGCCGATCAGCAGCCCGTGGCCGCCGCAGACCAGGGTGGACAGCACCAGGTCCACCACCTTCTTCTGACCGATGAAGCGCCGCGAGATGCTGGCCTCGGCCTCGATCATCCGCGCACCAAGCGCCTCGATCTCCGCCACGAGGTTCTCGGGATCGGCCATGACAAAACTCCTGCGGGCAATATATCCAGGTTCCAGTATCGGCAGGTATGGCCGAAATCACAAATGGCAAAAGAAGGCAGCGGACAAATCATCGTGAGAGCATCGGCCGACACCATCGCACAGGCAGCCAGGGCGGCAGGCGGCCGCGGCCCGGCGCCGGTGCACCTGTGGGACCCGCCCTTCTGCGGCGATCTCGACATGCGGATCGCCCGCGACGGCACGTGGTTCTACCAGGGCACGCCGATCGGGCGGCCGGAACTGGTGCGGCTGTTCTCTTCCATCCTGCGCAAGGACGGGGACCGCTACTTCCTTGTGACGCCGGTGGAAAAGGTCGGGATCGAGGTGGAGGACGCGCCCTTCGTCGCCGTCGATTTCGAGGCCGAGGGCGCGGGCGAGGACCAGCGCCTGACCTTCCTGACCCATGTGGGCGACAGCGTCACCGCCGGCGCCGACCACCCGATCCGCGTGGAGCGCGACGCCGAAACCGGTGAACCCGCGCCCTACGTCCACGTGCGCGCCGACCTCGAGGCGCTGATCGACCGCAAAAGCTTCTACCGGCTGGTAGAACTGGGCGCGCACCGGGATCTTGACGGGACCGGCTGGTTCGGGCTTTGGTCGGGCGGAAGCTTCTTTCCCGTCATTCCGTCCGAACAGCTGCCCTGATGACGAAACTCGCGGCCAACCTGACATTCCTTTTCAAGGAACTGCCCTTCCTCGAACGCTTCAAGGCGGCCGCGGATGCCGGGTTCAACGGGGTCGAGGTGCTGTTTCCCTATGACGATCCCGCCACCCGCATCCTGGAGAGGATGCAGGGCGCCGGGATGCCGCTGGCGCTGATGAACGCGCCGCCGCCCAGCTATGCCGGCAACCCCCGGGGCTATGCCGCCGTGCCGGGGGGCGAGGACCGGTTCATCCGCGATTTCCGCCGCACTTTGCGCTACGCCGGCCGGCTGCGGCCGGAGCACCTGCACGTGATGGCTGGCGTGGCCTCTGGCGAAGAGGCGCGGCGCACCTTCGTCGCCAACCTGCGCCGCGCGGCCGGGGAGGCGCCCAAGCAGAGCCTGACGATCGAGCCGCTGAACGCCACCGCCATGCCCGGGTACTTCCTGAACGACTACGCCCTCGCCGCCGAGATCATTGCCGAGGTGGACGCGCCCAACGTCGCTTTGCAGTACGACAGCTACCACGCGCAGGTCATCACCGGCGACGCGCTGGCGTGCTGGCAGCGGTACGCGCCGCTGTGCCGCCACGTGCAGGTGGGCAGCGCCCCGGACCGCGGCGCGCCGGGGCCGGGCAGCATCGACTTCCCGGCGCTTTTCGCCGCGATCGGCGACAGCGGCTACGACGGCTGGATCAGCGGCGAGTACAACCCGCCCGGTCGTACCGAGGATAGCCTGAAATGGATGGCACAGGCGCGCGGAAAGCCGGCGGGGAAAGCCGCGCCCAACGGCGCCCCTGCGGGCTGAGATGCCTGCGCCCGCGGCCGCGCTTGCGACAGCCGCGCCAAGGCAGGTGCCAGCGCCCTGACCATATGGTAGGCTTTGCCGAAAGACGATTTACTGCAAGAGCTTGAGCTGCCGACAGAGGATTCCCAATGTACCGATTCGCCGTTGCCGCGCTGTTTCTGACGCCATTCGCCGCCCCCGCCCATGCCGCTCTGACGATCTGCAATGGCGCGGAGGAGATGGCCTCTGTCTCCATCGGGTACAACGGCCCCGAGGGCTGGACCTCGGAAGGCTGGTGGAACATCAACCCCAAAAAGTGCGCCGTGGTGGTGGCGGGGGACCTGACGAACAGCTTCTTCTACTGGCGCGCCACCACGGTTTCGGGCGAGTTCAAGCAACAGAACTACATGTTCTGCACCCAGCCCGAGATCTATACCATCGTCGGCGACACCGACTGCGAGGCGCGCGGCTATGACACTGCCGCCTTCAGCGAGGTAGAGATCGGCGACGCCACCGACTTCACCATCACCCTGACCGCCGCCGATGCCCCCGGCGGCGCGGCGGCGGCGCCGGACCCGGTCGCCCCGACGGGCGGTGACGCTCCGGGCACCTACGGAGAGCCCTATACGGTGCGCGGACTGCTCAGCCACTGCGACCTGAAGGCGACCACCACGGAATGCGCGGTGATCTTCGAGGACTGGCTGTACCTCGCTGAATCCATGGACGAGACCCAGCGCGCCCTGCTGACCCGCATGAATGACGAGCTGCCGATCAACACGCCGGTGGAGATCGAGGGCGACATGATCTCTCACGAGGGCGGGACGGCCAAGGTCACCATCCGCCGCTTCACCCGCGTGGGCAACGATCCCTATGCCGACATGCGCGACCGGCTGCAGGGGATGTGGCAGGCCGAGGACGACGACGCCTTCAAGATGCTGTTCCGCGGCAGCTTTCTCGACGAGACCTTCGTGGGCGTGCCCATGGCCCCCTCGTTCTACACCGTCGCCGACACCTGCGAGGGCGCATCCGGCGCCGGGCCGGTGCTGCTGCTGACGGACAGGGAGGACGGCGCCCGCTTCTGCTGGGTGGTGCGCAGCCTTACCGGAGATCAGTTGGTGCTGCACTCCGTCGACGGCGTCGGCGACATGCGCTACCGCCGCGCCAACTGACCCCGGCGGCGCGCGCCAGCGTCAGGCCCAGCAGCCGCAGGTCCAGTGCCACGGAACGGCGGCGGGCATAGATCAGGTCCAGCCGCGCCTTGCGCGGGATGCAGCGGCGGGCATAGACGCGGTCCGTCTCTTCGCCGCTGGCGCAGCCGGCCAGCAGCCGTTCCTCGTGTCGGTGGTAGCACAGCGTGGCCAGCCCGGTGATCCCCGGCCGGCAGCGCAGCACCTCGGCGTAAAGCTCCGGGAACATCCGCACGTAGCGGCGCAGCGGCGGGCGCGGGCCGACAAAGCTCATGTCGCCGCGCAGCACGTTCCACAGCTGCGGCAGCTCGTCCAGCCGGCAGCGCCGCAGCACCCGGCCGCTGCGCGTCACCTGCCCGGCCTTGTGCCCGCCGCTGGCCAGCCCGTCGGCGGCGCCCGGGTGCATGGTGCGGAATTTCCACATGCGGAAGGCACGGTCCACGCCGCGCATCCGCTCTGATCCGTGCAGGGCGGGGGCGCCCTCGGCCAGCCGGACCCACAGCCAGACCGCCACCATCACCGGCGCCAGCAGCACCGCGAGCGTCACGGCTAGCGCCAGGTCCATCGCCCGTTTTGCCCCCGTCATCGCCGCCCCTCCCCTGCTTCGCTTGCGTCATTAAACACGCGGCCGCGCACGGCAACCCCGCAGCCGCCTTGACGAAGGGGTCCCCCGGCTCAATTCTATGGCAAGGCGTGACGCGGCGGCAGCCCAGCCGCGCGGAAGGCCGACCACGGGCCGGAAAGCGGCCGCCCGTGCCGCAGGGGGAGGATCCGATGAGCCGCAGCCAGAGCGACCGTCACCGGGACACCGGCCGCGTTCCCGCGCGCCGGCGATCGTCATGAGCGCCACCGTCTTCGACAACCGCCGCTGCGAACTGGGCGAGGGTCCGCTCTGGCATCCCGAGCGGGAACAGCTGTTCTGGTTCGACATCCTCTCGCGCCAGCTGATGACCCGCGAGCCCTCGGGCAAGGCGCGGCGCTGGCAGTTCGACGAACTGGTCTCTGCCGCCGGCTGGATCGACGCCGACAACCTGTTGATCGCCAGCGAAAGCCGCCTGTTCCGCTTTCACCTGCCCACCTCGCGCGAGGATGACATCTGCCTGCTGGAGGCCGAGGATGCCGGCACCCGGTCCAACGATGGCCGCGCGGACCGGCAGGGGGGCTTCTGGATCGGCACCATGGGCAAATCGGCCGAACAGGGGCGCGGCGCGATCTACCGCTGGCACGGGGGCGAGCTGCGCCGGCTGGTGGAGGGGATCACCATCCCCAACGCCATCTGCTTTGCCCCGGACGGCAAGCGCGCCTACTGGGCCGACACCCTGCAGCACCGCATCTTCCGCGTCGATCTGGACGACGACGGCTGGCCCGCGGGCGAGGCGCAGCCGTTCATCGACCTGTCGGAGGAGGACCTGAACCCCGATGGCGCGGTGGTGGATGCCGAGGGCAACCTGTGGAACGCCCAGTGGGGCGCGCGGCGGGTGGCCTGCTATTCCCCGGAGGGCGCGTTCCTGCGGGCGCTGGACGTCCCGGCGCTGCATTCCTCCTGCCCCGCCTTCGGAGGGCCGGACCTGTCCACCCTGTTCGTCACCTCCGCGCTGGAGAACCTCGACCCCGAGGAATCCGCGCGCTCAGAAAATGGCATGACCTTCGCGCTGGACCCCGGCGCGCGGGGCCTGCCGGAACCGAAAGTCCTGCCATGACCCTGACCGTTTTCGGCACCGGCGCGGACGGTGTCCGCGTCGACCGGCTGCTGCTTGGCGCCGGAGACCTCTCCGCCGCGATCCTGACCCGCGGGGCGATCCTGCAGGACGTGCGGCTGAAGGGCGTCGCCCATTCGCTGACGCTGGGCTTCCCCGACCTCGCCCCCTACGAGGGGCCGATGACCAGCTGCGGCGCGGTGGTGGGCCCGGTGGTCAACCGCATCGCCGGCGCCACGGCCGAAATCGACGGCAAGCGGCTGGAGTTCGAGAAGAACCTGAACGGCCGCCACGTGATCCACGGCGGCAGCACCGGCACCCACCGGCAGATCTGGCGGCTGGAACACCACGCCCCCGACGAGGCAACGCTGCGGCTGGACCTGAAGGATGGCGAGGGCGGCTTTCCCGGCAACCGCACCCTCCGCGCCGCCTTCAGCGTGCTGCCCCCCGGCACCCTGCGGATAGTGCTGACCGCCGAGACCGACGCGCCGACGCTGATGAACCTTGCCAACCACTCCTACTGGCGGATGGACGACGCGCCCACCGTCGCGGGCCAGCGGCTGAAGATCGACGCGGACCGCTACACCGAGCGCACGGACGAGGGCCTGCCCTCGGGCGAGGTGGTCGATGTCGCCGGCACCCGCTTCGACTACCGCGAGGGGCGCGAGCTGGACGCGGGCGAGGCGGGGATCAAGGACCACAACTTCTGCATCTCCGAGACCCGCGTGCCGCTGCGCCCGGTGGCCTGGCTGACCGGCCGCTCTGGCGTGTCGATGGAGATGGCGACGACCGAGCCGGGGCTGCAGGTCTACGACGCGCGCAATGTGAACGTGCCGGACCACCCCACCAACGACGGCCCGCCTGCGGAGCCCTTCTGCGCCCTCGCGCTGGAGGCGCAGCACTGGGCCGACGCGCCGAACCAGCCGCATTTCCCCTCGATCGTGCTGCGGCCCGGCGAAAGCTGGCGGCAGGAGACGGAGTGGCGCTTCAGCCGCTGATCACTTCACCGATCACTTCACCGCGCCGGCGGCCATGCCCTTGATGATGAAGCGTTCCAGCAGCACGCCGATGATGATCAGCGGCAGGATCGCCGCCGAGGACAGCGCCGCCATCGCCCACCAGTTGATGCCCTGCGACCCGGTCTGCGAGGCTACCATCACCGGCAGCGTGTTTGCGTGGGTCGAGGTCAGCAGCGCGGCGAAGAAGTACTCGTTCCACGTCAGCACGAGGCTCAGGATGAAGGCTGCCACCATGCCCGGCAGCGCGATCGGCAGCACGATGGTCAGGAAGGCGCCCCAGATCGACAGCCCGTCCACCAGCGCGGCTTCCTCCAGCTCCACCGGGATCGACTGGAACTGGTCGCGCATGATCCAGATCACGATGGGCAGCACCGTCAGGGTGTACAGCAGGATCAGCCCGATCCTTGTGTCGAGGAAGTCGAGCTCCTTGTAGAGCACCAGGAACGGCAGGGCGAGCACCACGGGCGGCAGGATCAGCTGCGACAGGAAGAAGAACGAGATGTCCGGGTTGCGCATGAAGCCGAAGCGGTAGCGGAAGCGCGACAGCCCGTAGGCGGTCATCGAGCCCAGGATCACCGCCAGCGCCGAGGCCGACAGCGACACCACCGCCGAGTTGCCGAAGCGTTTCAGGAACTCGTCCCGCACCGTGCTTTCTCCGCCGATCACCCGGGGCGACAGGCCGATGCTTTCCCAGCCTTTCCAGTTGGGCATGTAGTCGACGAAGGGGATCAGGTGCCCCTGCATCACGTTCGGCGCCAGCTTGAACGAGGTGGTCAGCGTCCAGTAGATCGGGAACAGGCAGACGATGGTCCAGAAGATCAGGATGCCATAGATCGCGACGCGGCCGGCGAACCAGCGCACGGTCTGCGCCTTGTCGCCGGGCTGGTCGTGGAAGATCTGCGCGCTGTCGGTCATGGTTCAGTACCTCGGGTTCATCCAGCGGTCGACCAGCTTCATGAACAGCGTGATCGAAAGCACGATCAGCACCAGGTAGACGATCGCCAGCAGCGTGCCGTAGCCCACGTTCGACCGGTCCCGGTACTCCCGGAAGATGAAGGAGGTCACGCTGTCGGTCGCCCCGCCAGGGCCGCCGCTGGTGACGTTGATGATGATGTCCGCCAGCTTCAGCTTGAAGATGATGCGGATCAGGATCGCGGTGATCGAGACCGGCAGCATCAGCGGAAAGGTGACTTCCCAGAACCCGCGCCAGCCAGAGGCGCCGTCGACGCGCGCGGCCTCCTGCACCTCGCGGGGGATCGCCTGCAGGCCGGCCAGCAGCATGATCATCATGAAGGGGATGAACGTCCAGGCGTCCATCATCATGATCATCACGCGGGCGATCTCGGGATCGCCGAAGAACGAGGGCCGGTCCCAGCCCAGCCAGCGCGCCAGCCGCGAGATCGGGCCAAAGCGGGTCTCCAGCATCGACTTGCCGACCATCCAGGACACCGCCACGGGCGACAGCATCAGCGGCAGCAGGAAGGCGACGCGGAAGAACTTCCGCGCGCGGATCTCGGAGGCGAGTATCAGCGCCAGCCCGAAGGCGACGGCGTATTCCACCAGGATCGCCAGGGTGTAGTAGACCATGTTCTTCAAGGCGTTCCAGTAGAACGGGTCCGCCCACATCTGCCGCACGTTGTCGAGGCCGTTGAACTTGCGCCCCGAGATCGAGGCGAGGTTCCAGTCCGAGAAGGAGATCACCAGGGCGAAGATCAGCGGGAAGACCACGACGAATATCACGAACAGCGCCGCCGGCAGCACGAACAGCGTGCGCTTGCCCTGCTCGCCGTGCAGCACCACCTGCGCCACGTTCAGGCAGATCGCCCAGAACAGCGCGGCGTAAAGCGCCGGGCGCCAGTTGTCGAACCGCAGGTCCAGCATCCCGGCATCCGCCAGCGCCAGCACCGCGAAGACCGCGACCATCAGCGCGAAGGACCCCCAGATCAGCAGCTTGCCCAGCATCCGCCGGCGGCCGCCGATCTCGTCCGTCGTCACCACATGCAGAAGATCGCCTTGCTCGGCCACGTGTCGCCCCGCCTTCGTTTCTTGGTGGGCCGCCGGCGGAGAAACCCGCCGGCGGCCATTTCACTTACATCCCCAGCGAGGCCTTGTAGAGCGCGATCTGCTGCTCTCGGCCGATCTGGTCGGTGATGTTCTCCCAGGCCGCGGCGATGGCGTCGGCCACCTCCTGCGCGCTGCCGTACTGGCCGGAGAAGCCCTTGGCCAGCTCGTCCTCGGCGATCGAGTAGTACTGGAAGATGCCCGGAATACGGGGTTCCACCGCCGCGTTGGGGTGGTTGTAGCTGTCGAGGTTGGACGACAGGTAGTCCTCGATGAAGTCGCGGTCATAGCCCGCCTCTTCCCACTCGTCGTACTGGAAGTGCGAGTTGCGATAGGGCTGGAAGCCCGACGGGTAGGCCACCATCCACAGCGACAGGTCCTTGCCGCCCAGGTGCGCCGCCGCCGACCAGGCCGCCTTGCGCTTTTTCTCGTCGTCCGAGACGCGGTTGGTCACGTAGACGCCCCAGCCGAGGTAGGCGTTGTTGGGCGACTCGTTCGCGGTCTCTTCCCACTCGCCCGACTGCGAGTTGTAGACCCGGTTCGAGCCGGGCAGCGTCGAGAAGCCCACCACGTCGCCCACCACCGAGGTGTCCGAGGTGCGCGCGTTGGACCCGACGTCGCCCCACCAGGTCAGCATCCCGCCGGTGCCGGCGAGGAACTGCTGGAAGGCGGTGGTGTTCGGGTCCGCGTTCAGCTGGTCGGTGGGATAGGCCTCGGGCGTGTTCACCAGGTCCATCACGTCCTGGATCGCCTGCACGAAGGCCGGGTTGTTGACCCGCGGCTTCATGGTCTCGGGGTCGAACAGCCATGCCGGATCGTCCGGGTGCTTGGCATAGGCGGTCGCCCGGTCCTCGAGGAAGTAGAAGCCGAAGCCGCCCCATGTGATCTTCAGCGGATCGAGGAAGCCGTGCGCCTCCAGCCCGGTCAGCGGGTCGGTCTTGCCGGCCAGGAACTTGGTGTGCGCGTTCACCTGCTCCCAGGTGGTGGGCGGCGCCCAGTCGCTGCCGTCGCCCTCTTCGGCCCAGGCCGCCGCGAACTCCTCGTTCTCGTAGTAGTCCTTGCGGTAGCAGAAGGTGTGGCAGTCGCCGTCGATCGAGATCCGGTAGGTCTTGCCGTCCCAGGTGCCGACGGGGGCCTTCAGGTAGTCGACATAATCGTCCATGTCGATCTGGTCCTTGACCCAGTCGGGCATCTCGTCCAGCAGGCCGCGCCCGGCGGTGTCACCCTCGAAGGGCGCGCCCATTTCCAGCAGGTCGAAGTCAACAGTGCCGGTGGCGATGGACTGCTGCAGGCGCGGGTTGTAGTCGGCCTGCGCGAGGTCGATCCAGTTGATCTTGGCGCCGGTGTATTCCTCCCAGGGCTTCAGGAAGCCGCGGAACAGGAAGTTGTGCAGGTTCTGGTTGTTGAGGCCCAGGAACGTCAGCTCCACGCCCTCGAACTCGCCCTCTTCCACGTTCTCCTTGGTCGGGCCAAGCGCCATGGCGCCGACCTTCTGCCAGTCGGCATCGGTGGGGCTGCCCATGCCGACGCCGGGCACCTTCAGGATCTCGGCGCGCAGGTTGCCATGCGCCGCCGCCAGCGCCTGGCCCACGCCGCCCATGCCGCCGGCCGCCGTCAGGGCACCCACACTGGCCATGCCGCGCAGCATGTTGCGCCGGTTGATCCGGCCTGTGCGCTGCAAATAGTTGTAAAGTTCAACCTTCATCGAGTCATTCCTCCCTGTCTGGCGCCGCCAGTCGCACGGGGCGCCCCGCGGCCGCGGCCAATGCCGCACCGTGCCGGAGTGTCACGGGCCGTCCGCACCGTGTCAAGCAGGTGGAAGGAGGGAAAATTTTCAGCGATGGACACCTGCTTGCCCCCCGGCTTATCTTGCCGGCCAAGAAACAGGATGGGGGACGCATGGCCGAGGTGAAGATCCGCGAACTGCGCAAGAACTACGGCGCGACGGAGGTCATCCACGGCGTCGGATTTGACATATCCGACGGCGAGTTCGTGGTACTGGTCGGT
The DNA here is from genome assembly GCA_048262455.1 of Rhodobacter sp. GTDB lineage: Bacteria > Pseudomonadota > Alphaproteobacteria > Rhodobacterales > Rhodobacteraceae > Psychromarinibacter. Next base: position 163,789 of record JBLXFD010000002.1, on the reverse strand, counting down.
CCCTCCGGCTGCGGCAAGTCCACCCTGCTGCGGATGATCGCGGGGCTGGAGGGGATCACCTCTGGCACGATCTCGATCGGCGACCGGGTGGTGAACAACCTGCCGCCGTCCAAGCGCGACATCGCCATGGTGTTCCAGAACTACGCGCTGTACCCGCACAAGACCGTCGCCTCGAACATGGCCTTCTCGCTGAAGATGGCGCGGATGCCCAAGGCCGAGATCGGCGAGCGGGTGAAGCGCGCGGCCGCGATCCTGGGGCTGACCCCCTACCTCGACCGCTACCCCCGCGCCCTCTCCGGCGGCCAGCGCCAGCGGGTGGCGATGGGCCGGGCCATCGTGCGCGATCCGCAGGTGTTCCTGTTCGACGAACCGCTGTCGAACCTCGACGCCAAGCTGCGCGTGCAGATGCGCACCGAGATCCGCGAGCTGCACCAGCGGCTGTCCACCACCACCGTCTACGTCACCCACGACCAGATCGAGGCCATGACCATGGCCGACAAGATCGTGGTGATGCAGGACGGGCATATCGAGCAGATCGGATCGCCGCTCGACCTCTATGACCATCCCGTCAACACCTTCGTGGCCAGCTTCATCGGCTCGCCCTCGATGAACATGCTGGACGCGGTGCTGCGCCAGGAGGGCGGCGCGCTGCTGGCCGAGGTGGCCGGCGCGCGGCTGCCGATCGCCCCCGGTGCGGGCCGCGAGGACGGGCGCCGGGTGACGCTGGGCATCCGGCCCGAGGACCTGCAGCCGGCGCCGCAGGGTGTCGAGGGCGAGGTGGCGGTGATCGAGCCCACGGGGGCAGAGACCCACCTGGTGGTGCGCGCCGCGGGGCGCGAGGTGACCTCGGTCATTCGCGAGCGGGGCGATTTCCGTCCGGGCCAGCCGATCCACCTGACCGCCGCGCCGGACAAGATGCACATTTTCGACGCCGAAAGCGGCGTGCGGCTGGACTAGAATCCAAAGGAGACGATGATGCTGAAAGGGCTCGACCCCCGGCTGAACGCCGATGTCCTCTACGTGCTGCGGGCCATGGGGCACGGCGACGTGCTGATCCTGTCCGACACCAACTTCCCCTCCGACTCCGTCGCCCGCCACACGGTGTATGGAGAGCTGCTGCGGATGGACAACCTCACCTCAGCCGAGGCCGCCGAAGCGGTGCTGTCGGTGCTGCCGCTGGACACCTTCGTCGACGATTTCGCCGGCCGCATGGAGGTGGTGGACCAGCCCGGCGAGGTGCCGCAGGTGCAGGCCGAGGTGCAGAAGGTGATCGACACCGCCGAGGGCAAGCCGCGGCAGATGGTGGGGATCGAGCGTTTTGCCTTCTACGACATGGCGCGCGAGGCCTACGCGGTGATCCAAACCGGCGAGCGGCGGTTCTACGGCTGCTTCATGCTGCGCAAGGGTGTCATCGGGCCTGACGCGTAAGCGGGGCGCCCCACCGTCTTGCACCGGCGGCACCGGCATGGTCTGTCCCTGCCGGACAACCAGCGAGGACCCCGCCATGCATTTCGCCTCCGACAACGGCTCCGGCGCCCATCCCGACGTAATGCAGGCGCTGCTGCGCGCCAACGAGGGGCACGTGCCCTCCTACGGCGGCGATCCGATCATGGACGAGGTGCGGGACCGGCTGCGGCAGATCTTCGAGGCGCCCGACGCGGCGGTCTACCTCGTCGCCACCGGCTCCACCGCCAACGCACTGTCGCTGGCCACCCTCTGCCCACCCTGGGGCACGGTCTTCTGCCACCGCCACGCGCATATCGAGGAAGACGAGTGCGGCGCGCCGGAGTTCTACACCGGCGGCGCCAAGCTGACCCTGCTGGAGGGCGACCACGCCCGCATCGCCCCGGACACCCTGCGCGCGGCGCTGGCGGAAGCCGGGCGCGGCGTGCACCACGTCCAGCCCGCGATGCTGTCCCTGACCAACGTGACGGAACGCGGCGCGGTCTACTCCGCCGCCGAGATCGCGGAACTGGCGGGCATCGCCAGGGACGCCGGGCTGGCGGTGCATCTTGACGGCGCGCGTTTCGCCAATGCGCTGGTGGCCACCAATGCCTCGCCGGCAGAGATGTCCTGGCGCGCCGGGGTCGACGTGCTCAGCTTCGGGGGCACCAAGAACGGGCTGGTGGGGGTCGAGGCGGTGGTGATCTTCGATCCCGCCAAGGCCTGGGAATTCGAGCTGCGGCGCAAGCGCGGCGGGCACCTGTTCTCGAAGCACCGCTTCCTGTCGGCGCAGATGCAGGCCTACCTGCAGGACGACCTGTGGCTGCGCATGGCCCGCGACGCCAACGCCATGGGCCGCCGGCTGGCCGAGGGGCTGGGGCGCGTGCCCGGCGCCGCGCTGCTGCACCCGGCAGAGGCGAACATGGTCTTCCCGCAATTCTCCCGCGCCCGGCACGGGGCGGCACGTAAGGCCGGGGCGGTCTACTACGACTGGCCCGGACAGCACGCCGCCGAGGGCCCCGACGACGAAGCGCTGGCGGCGCGGCTGGTCTGCAGCTGGTCCACCACCGAGGCGGACGTGGACAGCTTCCTGTCCACCATCGCCTGACGCCCCCTGGTTCCACGCCGTAGGGCGGGCTTCAGCCCGCCACCCCCTACCGCAACGGCGCCTCGGTAAAGGCCGGCGCTGCGGTGGCGCTGCGGGCGGCGCAGTCGGTCAGGATCTCGTGCACCGGCATGGCCTCGGGGTAGGAGGACACGTCCAGCCGGTCCTCGCGCCCCGCGTGGCCCACCATCAAAAGCGGCCCCGTGCGCTCCACCCGGGTCATCCGGTCGGCGGCGATCATGATCTGCCCGTCCGACACGAACAGCGCGCCCATAAGCACGATGCAGTGCAGCATTCCTTGCCCTCACCCATGTCATGCCCCCCGGCCCGCCGAGTCTGGCACAGACCGTCCGCCGCGCCTAGCCGAAGCTGGTGCGCGGCCGCGCCCGGCGGTAGGCTGGGGGCGCGGAGAAGGAGAGGCCCATGACCACCCATATCGGCGCCAGCCCCGGCGACATCGGCGAGACCGTCCTGCTGCCGGGCGACCCCCGCCGCGCGGAATGGGCGGCGCGCACCTTCCTGAAGGACGCGCGCTGCATCAACGAGGTGCGCGGGATGCTGGGCTTCACCGGCACATGGAAGGGCAACCCGGTGACGATCCACGGCAGCGGCATGGGGATGCCCTCGCTGTCGATCTACGTGAACGAGCTGATCCGTGACTTCGGCGCGAAGACGCTGGTGCGCATCGGCTCGGCCGGCGCGATGCAGAAGCGGCTGGCCCTGCGCGACCTGGTGATCGCGATGACGGCCTCGACCGTCTCTTCCCCCTCCGCGGCCATGTTCCGGGAACTGAATTACGCCCCCTGCGCCGATTTCGGCCTGCTGCGCGGCGCGGTGGCGGCTGCCGAGGCCCGGGGGCTGGCGGCGCACGTGGGCGGCATCTATTCGTCGGACACCTTCTACGACAGCCGCGACGACCTGACCGCGCTGCTGACCGGCCACGGCGTGCTGGCGGTCGAGATGGAGACCGCCGAGCTTTACACCCTCGCCGCCCGCCACGGATGCCGCGCGCTGGCGGTGCTGACCATCTCGGACCACCTGATAACCGGCGAGGACCTGCCCGCCGATCAGCGCGAGCGGTCGTTTGGCGAGATGGTCGAAGTGGCGCTGGAAGCGGCTTTCGCGTAGGGCATCACGCCCCCGGCATTTACCGTGACGAAGACGTGATCGAATTATTCACCCCGCGATGAAACTGCGCGGGATCGCCCCCCGTACCTTCTGCATCCCCGGCCGAGAACGGCCCCGGGAAAAGAACTCAAGGGAGCTATCTTATGAACACGATCAAAACGCTTTTCTCCGCCACCGCCCTCGTCGCCACCGCCACCATGGCCTTCGGTGCCGCGCACGAGATGAAGAACCCGCAGGTCGGCGGCGCCGACATGATGGCTGACATGAACATCGTCGAGAACGCGATGAACTCGCCGATCCACACCACGCTGGTTGCTGCCGTGAAGCAGGCCGACCTGGTCGAGACCCTGCAGGGCGAAGGCCCCTTCACCGTCTTCGCGCCGACCGACGAAGCCTTCGAAGCGCTGCCGGAAGGCACCGTTGACACGGTGATGATGGACGAGAACAAGGAAATGCTCGCCACCATCCTGAAGTGCCACGTGGTCAGCGCCAACGCCATGTCCGACGCGATCCAGGGCATGATCGCCGATGACAACGGCAAGCACCCTGTCCCGACCGTCGGCGGCTGCACCCTGCAGGCCGAGATGGACGGCGACAACATCACCCTGACCGACGAGAACGGCACCAAAGCCACCGTTACCGTCGCCGACGTGAAACAGTCGAACGGCGTGATCCACGTCATCGACGCCGTCATGCTGCCCAAGCAGTAAAGAGCTTCAGGCCCGAAAGGGCCGGAAGGCCGGTTCCCGCGCCAACCAGTCCGCATGGTGCGGCGCGGGGCCACCACTCACGCGGAACGGCTGCTTCGGCGGCCGGGACCCTGCTCTCGCCGGACCCCATCCCGGCAAGGGCGGGGTCCACTGCGTTCAGGGGGGGGGCGCGCACGCGCTCCACTTCACAGCCGCCGCCGCAAGGGGCATACTCTCCCGGTCCCCTTCCCCCCGGTTCCTTTCATGCCCGCCCTCTGCCGCGATTGCCTGCACTGCTTCGACACCGGCGCGCGCTGCCCCGCCTGCCGCTCTCCGCGCGTGGTGGCGCATCCCGAGCTTTATGACCTGTCGATCGCCCACATGGACTGCGACGCCTTCTACGCCTCGGTGGAAAAGCGCGACCGGCCAGAGCTGCGCGACAAGCCCGTCATCATCGGCGGCGGCCGGCGCGGCGTGGTTTCCACCGCCTGCTACATCGCGCGGATCAAGGGCGTGCGGTCCGCCATGCCGATGTTCCAGGCGCTGAAGCTTTGCCCCGAGGCGGTGGTGCTGAAGGGGCGGATGGAGGTCTACGTCGAGGTCTCGCGCCAGGTGCGCGCACTGATGGAGGAACTGACCCCGGCGGTGGAGCCGCTGTCGCTGGACGAGGCGTTCCTCGACCTCACCGGCACCGCGCGTCTGCACGGCGCCCCGCCCGCGGTGATGCTGGCGCGGCTGGTGCGGCGGATGAAGACCGAGATCGGGATCACCGGCTCCATCGGCCTGTCGCACAACAAGTTCCTCGCCAAGGTCGCATCAGACCTCGACAAGCCCGCCGGCTTCGCCCTGATCGGCGCGGCAGAGACCGAGGCTTTCCTGTCCCAGCGCCCGGTGCGGCTGATCTGGGGCATCGGCCCGGCGGCGCAGGCGAGCCTCGAGGCCGCCGGCATCCGCAGCTTCGCCGACCTGCGGCGCTGGGAAAAAACGGAACTCGTGGCGCGGTTCGGCGGCATGGGGGCGCGGCTGTGGCACCTCGCGCGCGGGCAGGACGCCCGGCGGGTGACGCGCAACGCGCCGGTCAAGTCGATCTCGAACGAGACCACCTTTCACGAGGATACCGCCGACCCCGAGGTGCTGGACGGTCACGTCTGGCGGCTGGCAGAGAAGGTCGCCGACCGCGCCAAGGCCAAGGGCCAGGCCGGGCGCGTGGTGACGCTGAAGCTGAAGCGCGCCAACCACCGGATCCTGACGCGGCAGGCGCAGCTGACCGACCCGACCCAGATGGCCGACCGGATCTACCGCACGGCGCGCGAACTCTTCGCGCTGGTGGGCGACCAGGGGCCTTACCGGCTGCTGGGGGTCGGGCTGTCGCACCTGTCGGGGGCCGAGGGCGCGGACCGGTCGGGCGACCTGCTGGACCCCGGCGCGCGGCGGCGGGCCGAGGCAGAGCGCGCCACCGACGCGATCCGCAGCCGATACGGGCCAGAGGCGATCCTGAAGGGCCGCGCCCTGCGCTGAGGCTATTCGGCCGCCAGCGACAGGTCGGCGCGGCCGATGCCGGCAAGGTCGGCCACCACCCCCTCGATCAGGCGGCGGAAGGGCTCGAACCCGGCGTTGGGGGTGACGCTGCGCTCGTCCATGTAGAGCGCGCGGTCGATCTCCACCTGCACCACGTGCTGCCGGCGCGAGGGGCGGCCGTAGTGCTGCGCGGTATAGGCCCCGGCGAAGGGGGCGTTGCGCACCACCCGCAGGCCGGTGGCGGCAAAGGCGGCCTCGATCCGTTCCACCACCGCGCCGTCGGCGGCGGCGCCGAACCGGTCGCCCAGCACGATCTGCGGATGCGGGGTGCCGGCGGTGCCGACGCTGTCGATCGCCTCGTGCGGCATCGAGTGGCAGTCGATCAGGATCACCTCTCCCATCGCCGCGCGGGTGTCGTCCAGCAGCCGCTGCAGCCGGTCGTGGTAGGGGTGCCAGACCCCGTCCAGCCGCGCCTGCGCCTCGGCGCGGGTCAGCTTGCCCCGGTAGATCGTGCGGCCGTTGGCCACCACGCGGGGAATCACCCCGAGGCCCGAGGCGACGCGGGGGTTGTGGGTCGACCGCCGCACCCCCTCGATCAGGGCCGGGTCCAGTTCGTCGGCGCTGCGGTTCAGGTCGATGTAGGCGCGCGGCGCGGTAGCCGCCAGCAGCGGCGCGCCATGGGCCGGCGCGGTGGCGAAAAGCTGGTCGACGAAGGCATCCTCGGAGGAGCGAATCGCCCGCGCGTCCAACTCGCTTCGGCGCAGGAAGGATGAGGGGTAGTCGCACCCGCTGTGCGGCGATGCGAAGACCACCGAGGTGGTCTGCACCTTCGGCATGTCCAGCGTGTAAGGCGCCTTGCTCATCTGCTCTCCTCGCCGCCAGTATGCCGCAAGACGGCATGTGTCAAAAGCCCTTGAACAGCGCGCGCGCGTCTTTTATACGCAGCCGCACCGGCGCGGGGTGACCCGCGTCTTGTTCGTTGGAACGGGGCGCGCATCCGGCACGGTAAGGGCGGTTAGCTCAGCGGTAGAGCACTACGTTGACATCGTAGGGGTCACTGGTTCGATCCCAGTACCGCCCACCACCGGCCTTCCCCCGCTTGGGAAGGTCACGTTTGAAACACCAGGCGCGCTGGCGCCGCGCAACAGGGACAGATCCGATGAAAGTCAGGAACTCGCTCCGCTCGCTGAAGAACCGGCACCGCGACTGCCGGGTCGTGCGCCGCAAAGGCCGCGTCTACGTGATCAACAAGACTCAGCGTCGGTTCAAGGCCCGCCAGGGCTGATCTACCGCGCAACTCGCGCGAAAAAGGCCGCCCTTCGGGGCGGCCTTTTTGCTTGTCCTGATCGGCCAGCCCGGCAAGGGAGCGCCGAAGCGCCCCCCGTTACGGCAGCGCCGAGACCAGCAGCCGCACGATGGTGTCGCGGGTGACGTAGCCGGTCACCGGCTCGCCCGTGGAGCGCTGGAAATTGCGCAGGGCACGGCGGGTTTCCTCGGTGAAGTTGCCGTCGATCGGCCCCGGGTCCAGCCCCATGTTGTCCAGCTGGTTCTCGATCAGCCGGGCGCGGAACGGGTCCAGCCGCAACGAGCCTTCCTCGCGCCGCGCGGCCTCCACCAGCCCCGGCGGCGTCTCCGGCTCGCTCAGGCTGGTGATGCGGGCCCGGGCCTCGGCGGCGAACCGGCCCTCGGGGTAGTCGCGCAGGTACTGCTGGAAGCTTTCCATCGTCCCCTGAGCCACGGCGGCGTCCCAGTCGTCCCGCTCCTGCGCCTCGGCCACCTGCCGCTTGTCCCGGTCGATCTGGCGCAGCGCGCGCTTGGCCTCGTCGGCGTAGACGCCGTCGGGGTAGCGTTCGAGGTAGGCGCGCAGCCCGCCCTCCTCGCCGCGCGCGCCGGTGCGGGACCAGTAGTCGCGGTCGCGCCGCTCTTCCTCGCGGCGGCGCCGCTCTGCCTCGGCGCGCAGCTGCTCGGCCCGGGCGGCGCCCTGGGTCTCGATCCGCGCCACCTGGTTGGCGCTGAGGAAGCCGGTGGCATTGGCGCCGATGTCGCGCTGCCAGGCCGAGACGGCACGGCGGGTGTTGGGGCCGAAGACCCCGTCGATGCCGCGGGTGTCGAAGCCGAGGACGGTCAGGTATTCCTGCAGCCGCCGGCGCTGGTCGCGGCCGAGGTTCAGCGCCTCTTCCTCGCGCCGCGCGCGGTCCTCGGGGCTGAGCGTCAGCTCCGAGATGCGGGCGCGGGCCTGGGCGGCGAACAGCCCGTCGGGATAGCGCCGCAGGTAGCGTTCATAGCCCGCGACGGTGCCGGCAGAGGCCGCCTGCTGCCACAGCGCCCGTTCGGAGACCTCGGGCGTAACAGGGGGCGGCGCCGGCGGCGCGCTGCCGGCGGGCAGGAAGGCGCGGTTGCGCGGCACGTAGCCGGTCACCACCAGCCCGTCGGGCGCCGCGCGGGCGGCGTCAAGGATCGCCCGCCCCGGTTCCAGCAGGTCACCGGCGACGAAGTTCGCCACCAGCCGCGGCGTGCCGCTGACCACGGTGACACCGTTCGGCACCCCGCCGCGGGGAAAGCCGCCATCCAGGCGGAAGCCCATGGGCGGCTGGTCCGAGGGCACGGCAGCGGCGATCACCGCGTCGCCCTGCCGCGAGGCGGCAAGGTCGTAGATCGCCTCCATCGACAGCCCGTAGCGGCCGATCACGAAGGACCCGGGGCGGTTGGCGTCGGTGGTGGTCAGCCAGCTGGTATTGCCCAGCCGCGCGTAATAGCCCGAGGTGACCACCAGGAACCGCTCTGCGTCCACCAGCTGCTCCATGATCTCCGGCATCCGCTCTGCCAGCGCGGAGGCGTTCAGGTTGCGCACCACGATGGTACGGAACCCGGCCTGCCGCAGCCGGGGCGCCAGCGCGAGGATCGCGTCGGGGTCGGTGCGGGGATAGTGCTGGTAGTTCTCCTGCGCGACGATCAGCGCCACGTTCTCGGCCTTGGCCGCGGCGGCGGTCGCGAGGGCGGCGCAAAGCGCCAGCGCACAGCGTTGCAGGATTCGCATCATGCCGTTTTCCTTCCGGTTCCGGTCACGCGGGCTTGCCGTAGTCCCGCCGGTCGTCGATCACCTTACCATCATTGGGAAGGCTCCCAACCGCCACAAGCTCCACCTGCCCCTTCAGTTTCAGAACCTCGGCAAGGCTCCGCTCATAAGGGGCGGGGTCGGTGGCGGTGGTTTCAAGCTGCACGGCCATCGCGTCCTGCTCGCCCTCGCGGGTGACGGTGACGCGGGCGCGGGCGATCTCGGGGTGACGCGCCACGAGGTCCGCCACCTGCTCGGGGCGCACGAACATGCCCTTGATCTTGGCGGTCTGGTCGGCGCGGCCCATCCATCCCTTGATGCGCATGTTAGTGCGCCCGCAGGGGCTGGTGCCGGGCATAACGGCCGACAGGTCGCCGGTGGCGAAGCGGATCAGCGGGTAGTCGGGGTTCAGCGTGGTGACCACCACCTCGCCCACCTCGCCCTCCGCCACCGGATCGCCGGTGCCGGGGCGCACGATCTCCACCAGCACGCCCTCGTCCACGATCATCCCCTCCATCGCCTCGCTTTCGTAGGCGATGTGGCCGAGGTCGGCGGTGGCGTAGCACTGGAGGCAGCGGATGCCGCGATCCGCGTACTCCTGCCGCAACGAGGGAAACAGCGCCCCGCCAGAGACCGCGGCGCGGGTGATGCCCAGCGTCAGGCCCAGCTCGTCCGCCTTGTCGAGGATCACCTTCAGGTAGTCCGGCGTGCCGGCATAGGCGGTGACGCCTAGGTCGCGGGCGGCGCGGGCCTGCAGCTCGGTCTGGCCGGTGCCGGCGGGAAAGACACTTGCGCCCACCGCGCGCGCGGCGCTTTCGAACATCATGCCGGCGGGGGTCATGTGGTAGGAAAAGCAGTTCTGCACGATGTCGCCCGGCCCGATGTTCACCGCGTGCAGGAACCGGGCCAGCCGCCACCAGTCGGGGGTGGTGCGCCCCGGCTCGTAGATCGGACCGGGGGACTGGAACACGTGCTCCACCTGCGACGCGCCCAATGCCGAGAAGCCGCCGAACGGCGGCGCAGAGGCCTGCGCCGCGCCCAGCGCCGACTTGCGCAGCACCGGCAGGCGGGCCAGCGCGGCGAGGTCGGTCACCTGCGCCGGGTCCACCCCCTCCAGCAGCGCCGCCATGCCCGGCGCCTGCGCCTTGGCGTGGGCAACCTGCCGCGGCAGGGCTTCGGCCAGCGCCGCGGCGCGGGCGTCGGCGGACCGGGTTTCGGCCTCGTCGTGGTAGAAGGTCATGCGGTCTCCTCTCCTGCCCCCATGTATGCCGGGGCGGAGGGGCCGCGCCAAGCCCCGGCCAGCGGCGCCCTCAGCTCAGCCAGCGCTTGCGCCGGCGGTAGCTGCGCACGTCGCGGAACGACCTGCGGCCCTCCTCGGACACCCCGAGGTAGAATTCCTTCACGTCCGGGTTCTCGCGCAGGTCCGCCGCCGGCCCGTCCATCACGACGCGCCCGCTTTCGAGGATGTAGCCGTAGTGGGCGAAGCGCAGCGCGACGTTCGTGTTCTGCTCTGCCAGCAGGAAGGACACGCCCTCGTTCTCGTTCAGCCCCTTCACGATGCCGAAGATCTCCTCGACCAGCTGCGGGGCGAGGCCCATGGAAGGCTCGTCCAGCAGGATCGTCTCGGGCCGGGACATCAGCGCGCGGCCGATGGCGCACATCTGCTGCTCGCCGCCAGAGGTATAGCCGGCCTGGCTGCGGCGGCGTTCCTTCAGGCGGGGGAAATAGGAATAGACGAGGTCGAGATCCTGCGCGACCTTCGCCGCCCCGTCGCGCCGGGTATAGGCGCCGGTCATCAGGTTCTCTTCCACGGTCAGGTGCTCGAAACAGTGCCGGCCCTCCATCACCTGCACCACCCCGCGCCGCACCATGTCGGTGGGCGTCAGGTCCTGCACGCGGTCGCCGCGGTAGCGGATGGAGCCCTTGGTGACCTCGCCGCGCTCGGACCGCAGCAGGTTGGAAATCGCCTTCAGCGTCGTGGTCTTGCCCGCCCCGTTGCCCCCCAGCAGGGCGGTGATCCCGCCCTTGGGAACGGCCAGCGACACGCCCTTCAGCACCAGGATCACGTGGTTGTAGATCACCTCGATGTTGTTGACCTCCAGCAGCGGCGTGCCGGCCTCGGGGTCGTCCACGGGGGCGTCGAATGTCTCTGCCTGGCTCATGCGGTCCTCGCCTGCGGTAGGTGGCCGGGGCCGCGGGGGCCCCGGCCGCTGTCTTACTTGGCCGCGCAGTCGCGCAGGGAGATGTTGTTCTCGCTGGCGTAGGCGGTGGCGTCTTCCTCGACCAGCGGGTTGATCACGTCCTTGTCCGACTCGATGTAATCGCTGATCTGCGTCCAGGTGCCTTCAGAGGCGTTCCACTGCTGCACGATGGCAAGCCCGTCGCCGCCGTGGTTGTCGCAGCTGGCCTTGAAGGCGGGGCCGAAGCCCGCCAGCCCCAGCTCGGCCATCTTCGCCTCGGACATGTCCAGCGCCTCCATCCCGTCGCGCATCTGCGCGGGGGTGATGGCGGTGACGCCGTGGATCTCCTGGGCGGTGCGCGCCGCCTCGGCGAGGATCATCGCGTTGTAGAGACCCCGGTTGTACAGCACGGTGCCGCTCTGGTCGCCGGCGCCCGAGGCAAGGCCCTTGTCGTAAACGTGGGTCTTCAGGTCATCGTAGATCGCGAAGTCGCTGCCCGGCAGGTGCATGTTCAGCGCCTTGTAGCCGTCGGCGCCCTCACCCACCGGCTTCACGTCGTTCTCGGACCCGGACCACCAGACCCCGATGAAGTTGCTCATGTCGAAGCGGATGTTGGCGGCCTCCTGGATCGCCACCTGGTTCATCACGCCCCAGCCCCACATGACCACGTAGTCCGGCCGCTCGCGGCGGATCTGCAGCCACTGGCTTTTCTGTTCCTGCCCCGGGTGATCCACCGGCAGCAGCATCAGCTCGAACCCATGCTTCTTCGACAGCTCCTCCAGCGTGCGGATCGGCTCCTTGCCATAGGCGGAGTTGTGGTAGACGAGCGCGATCTTCTTGCCGGAGATGTCGCCGCCGTTCTCGTCGATGATGTGCTTCACCGCGATAGAGGCGCCGTCCCAGTAGTTGGCGGGATAGTTGAAGATCCACTCGAAGGTCTTGCCGTCCTTGGCCGAGGTGCGCCCGTAGCCCATGGTGTGCATCGGGATGCCGTCGGCGCTGGCCTTGGGGATCAGCTGGTAGGTGATGCCCGTGGACAGGGGCGCATAGGCCAGAGAGCCCTCGCCCTTGGTGGATTCATAGCACTCCACCCCCTTCTCGGTGTTGTAGCCGGTCTCGCACTCCACCACGCGGATCGGCTCTCCGCCGATGCCGCCGTCGCGCTCGTTCAGCAGCTTGAAGTAGTCCTGATAGCCGTCCGCGAAGGGGATGCCGTTGGCGGCATAGGGCCCGGTGCGGTAGCTCAGCGAGGGGAACACCAGTTCCGCCATCGCCGGCGCCGCGGCCATCATGCCCGCCAGCGCCATGGTTGCCAGTCTCAGTTTCATGTGTCGTTTCCTCCCGTTGGTTTGGTCCAGTTTCTGGCGCCGGTTCGCCGGCGCTCGTTGCGTGGCCTCAGTAGGGGTAGGGCCACAGCCTCAGTTTCTCCTTGAAGACGCGCCAGAGCTGCGCGATCCCGTGCGGCTCTGCGATCAGGAAGATCACGATCAGCGCGCCGACGATCATGAATTCCAGGTGCGCGGCCAGGTCGGTGGCCCAGCCGAACTGGCCCACCAGGATGTTCTTCAGCAGCACCGGCAGCAGCACCATGAAGGCGGCGCCGGCGAAGCTGCCGAAGATGCTGCCCAGCCCGCCGATGATGATCATGAACAACACCAGGAACGACTTCTGGATGCCGAAGACCTCGCCCACCTCGACCGCGCCAAGGTAGACCGCGAAGAACAGCGCCCCGGCCACCCCCACGAAGAAGGACGACACCGCGAAGGCCGAAAGCTTGGCCGTCAGCGGGTTCACCCCGATGATCTCCGCGGCGATGTCCATGTCGCGGATCGCCATCCAGCGCCGACCCATCTGCCCGCGCGTCAGGTTCCGCGCCACCCAGGCCAGCACCACCGCGAAGACCAGGCAGAACAGGTAGGTGGCCCAGGCATCGGTGCTGGGGCCGGTGATGTTGACGCCGAACAAGGTCCGCTCGGGCGCGCTGATCTGCCCGGAGGCGGAGTAGTTGTAGAACCACGGCACCCGGTTGAACAGCCAGACAAGGAAGAACTGCGCCGCCAGCGTCGCCACCGCCAGGTAGAACCCCTTGATCCGCAGGCTCGGCAGGCCGAACAGCACCCCCACCCCGGCGGTGATGAACCCCGCGATGATGACGTGGAACAGGATGTTCACGTCGGGAAAGGCGGTCATCAGCTTGTAGACGGCATAGGCCCCCACCGCCATGAACCCGCCGGTGCCAAGGCTCACCTGCCCGCAGTAGCCGGTCAGGATGTTCAGCCCCAGCGCCGCAATGGCGTAGATCAGGAAGGGCAGGAAGATGGCGTTGACCCAGTAGTCGTTTATGACGAAGGGCACCACCAGGAAGGCCACCGCCAGCACCGCCCAGTAGCCGTAGCGCTCGATGGCGATGGGAAAGGTCTGCCCGTCCTGCTGGTAGGAGGTGCGGAATTCGCCGGCCTCGCGGTAGATCATCTATCCGAATTCCTTCGCTTCAAGGGTCCCGTCCCCGGGAAAGTCGTCGCCCTGCGGCTTGACCAGGCAGAAACGGTGGCCGGTCGGCGCCTCCATCACGATCCAGCCCTTCAGCCGCGCCACCTCCTTGGCGCCCAGCGAGGTCAGCCGCACGCATTCCGCCTCCTGGTCGTCGGTCTCGATGTCCAGGTGCACCCGGGGCGCGTGGTCCACCGCCTGCAGCAGCACCCGCGGCCGGCCCTCGTGACCGTCGAAGGTGGTGTACCTGCCGTCGGCATCCACCTGCCCCTCCATCCCCAGCATCGCCGACCAGAAGGCGGTCGCCGGCCCAAGATCCTCGGTCTGGCAGTCGATGCAGACCACGCCGATACGCGCGCGGTGGCTCATGTCGCCTCACACCCTCTCAATGATCTTCTCCCCGAACAGGCCCTGCGGCCGGAACACCAGGAACAGCAGCGCCAGCACGTAGGCGAACCAGTTCTCCGTGGCCCCGCCCAGCGCCGGGCCCACCAGGAACTCGAACAGCTTCTCGCCGACCCCGATGATCAACCCGCCCACGATGGCGCCGGGGATCGAGGTAAAGCCGCCCAGCATCAGCACCGGCAGCGCCTTCAGCGCGATCAGGCTCAGCGAGAACTGCACCCCCGACTTGGCGCCCCACATCACCCCCGCCACCAGCGCGACGAAGCCGGCGACCGACCAGACCAGCACCCAGATGAAATGCAGCGAGATCCCCACCGACAGCGCCGCCTGGTGATCGTCTGCCACCGCGCGCAGGGCCCGGCCCTGCTTGGTGTATTGCGAGAAGACCACCAGCCCCGCCACCAGCAGCGCCGCGACGATGGTGGCGGCGATGTCGAGGTTGTCGATGAAGAACCCGTAGCCGAAGGCCTCGAAGGTGGTCTCGTCGATCCACAGGTTGATGCCCTGCGGCAGGCCCACGTTCAGGGTCTTGATCTCGGACCCCCACATCATGTCGCCGAAGCCTTCCAGGAAGTAGGCCAGCCCGATGGTGGCCATGAAGAGGATGATCGGTTCCTGGTTGACGAGGTAGCGGAAGATGAAGCGGTTCACCGCCCAGGCCAGCGCGATCATCACCAGCATGGTCAGCCCGATCGCCGCCAGCGCCGGAACGTGCCAGCCGAAATGGTGGATGTCGGTGCCGAAGACGGTGTTGATCAGGTGCGCGAAGGGCACCTGCCCCTCCATCACCCCCACCAGCGTCAGCGCCGCGAACAGCGCCATCACGCCCTGGGCGTAGTTGAAGATGCCGCTGGCCTTGTAGATCAGCACGAAACCCAGCGCGACCAGCGCGTACAGCACCCCGGCCATCAGGCCGTTCAGCGTGACCTCCATCGCGAACAGCAACTGCTCAGGCATGCACCGCCCCCCGGATGCGCGCCGCGCGGATCGCCGGATCAGTCATGGGCCACCCCCAGGTAGGCATCGATCACCGCCTGGTCGCCGCGCACCTCGTCCGGGGTGCCGTCGCCGATCTTGCGCCCGTAGTCCATCACCACCACCCGGTCGGAAAGGTCCATCACCACCCCCATGTCATGCTCGATCAACGCGATGGTGGTGCCGAACTCGTCGTTCACATCCAGGATGAAGCGGCTCATGTCCTCCTTCTCCTCGACGTTCATGCCCGCCATCGGCTCGTCCAGCAGCAGCAGCTTCGGCTCCGCCGCCAGCGCCCGCGCCAGTTCAACCCGCTTCTTCAGCCCGTAGGGCAGCCGGCCCACCGGCACCTTGCGGATCGCCTGGATCTCGAGGAAGTCGATGATCCGCTCCACGTGGGCGCGGTTCTCCACCTCCTCGGCCTGGGCCCGGCCCCACCACAGCGCCTGCGACACCAGCCCGGTCTTCATCTGGGTGATGCGCCCGGTCATGACGTTGTCCAGCACCGTCATTCCCTCGAACAAGGCGATGTTCTGGAAGGTCCGCGCGATCCCCTGCCGCGCCACCTGGTAGGGCTTGACCGGCCCGCGCCGCGCGCCCCGGAACCAGACCTCGCCCTCCTGCGGCTTGTAGAACCCCGAGATGACGTTCAGCATCGAGGATTTCCCGGCCCCGTTCGGCCCGATGATCGCCCGGATCTCGCCCTCGCGGATGTCGAAAGAAATATCCTTTATCGCCTCCACCCCGCCGAACCGCAGGGTGATGCCCTTCATCTCCATCAGCACGCCGCCGATGGTCCGCCCGTCCTCGGTGACGTGGCCCGCTTCCGCGTCAAGCACTGCCTGCCCCCTTCTTTTGGTCGATAAATATCCCGGGGGGCTGCCGCAGGCAGGCGGGGGGCAGAGCCCCCCGGCGGGTCGCCGCCGCAGGCGGGGAAACCGCGCGCACCCGGCTCATTCCGCCGCCATCCGCGCCGGTCCGTCCCCGGCCACCGCCACGTCGCGGATCTGCAGCGTCGCGCGGATCGTGCCCTTGCGCCCGTCCTCGTAGGTCACCTCGGTGGCGGTGCGCACCTCCTCGGACCCGTCGTAGAGCGCCCGGACCAGGTCGTCGTACTTCTCGGCCACCGTCGCCCGCCGCACCTTGCGGGTGCGGGTCAGCTCGCCGTCGTCCGGGTCCAGCTCCTTGTGCAGGATCAGGAAGCGGTGGATCTGGCAGCCCGACAGCATCTCGTCGGTGGCCAGCGAGCGGTTCACCTCCTCCACGTGGGCCTGCACCATCTCGTAGACCCGGGGATGCTGCGCCAGTTCCTGGTATGACCCGTAGCCCACGTTGTTGCGCTCCGCCCAGCTGCCCACCGCCGTCAGGTCGATGTTGATGAAGGCGCAGCAGGTCTCGCGCCCGGCGCCGAAGACCACGGCCTCCAGGATGTTGGGGTAGAACTTCAGCTTGTTCTCCACGTACTTCGGCGCGAACAGGCGGCCGTCGGCCATCTTGCCCACGTCCTTGGCGCGGTCGATGATCCGCAGGTGGCCGCTGCCCTCCTCGACAAAACCGGCGTCACCGGTGGCGACCCAGCCCTCGGGGTCCTTGGTCTTCGCCGTGCTCTCGGGGTTCTTGAAATACTCCACGAAGACGCCGGGCGAGCGGTAGAAGACCTCGCCGCTGTCGTCGATCTTCAACTCTACCCCCGGGCTCGGCACCCCCACCGTGTCGGCGCGCACCTCGTTGTCGGGCTGCTGGGTGATGAAGACCGAGGCCTCGGTCTGCCCGTAAAGCTGCTTCAGGTTGATGCCCAGCGAGCGGTAGAAATCGAAGATCTCCGGCCCGATCGCCTCGCCGGCGGTATAGCCCACCCGCACCCGGCTCATCCCGGCGCGGCTACGCAGGGGGCCGTAGACCAGCACCTCGCCCAGCGCGTAAAGCGCCCGGTCCACGGCGCCCACGGGATGCCCGTCGAGGATGCGCGGGCCGACCCGGCGGGCGAAGGCCATGAAGCGCCGGAACATCCAGCGCTTGGGGCGGCTGGCGTCCTCCATGCGGATCATCAGCAGCGTCAGCCGCTCCTCGAAGTAGCGGGGCGGCGCGAAGAAATAGGTGGGCGCGATCTCGTAGAGGTTGTCGTGCATCGTCTCGGGGCTTTCCGGACAGTTCACGCAGAACCCCGTCCAGTAGGCCTGGCCGATGGAAAAGATGAAGTCGCCCACCCAGGCCATCGGCAGGTAGGCCAGCACCTCGTCGCTCTCGCGCAGCCTGTCGAAGGCGGCGGAGGCCTTCGAGGTCTCGATGATGTTGCGGTTCGACAGCACCACGCCCTTGGGCCGCCCGGTGGTGCCGGAGGTATAGAGCATCACGCAGGTATCGTCGTAGCCCAGCCCCCCGGCGCGGCGGTCCAGTTCCGGACCCAGCCGGTCCGCGGCCTCGCGCCCGGCGGCCATGACCTCCGACAGCGCGTGCAGCCGGGAATGGTCGTATTTGCGCAGGCCGCGCGGGTCGAGGTACAGGATCTGCTCGATCCCCGGCACGCTGGCCTGCACCTCGATCACCTTGTCCACCTGCTCCTGGTCGGCGCAGACGGCAAAGCGGGCGCCGCAATGTTCCAGCACGTAGGCCATCTCCTCGGCCACCGCGTCCTGGTACAGCGGCACCGGGATTGCCCCGGCCATCTGCGCGGCGACCATGGACCAGTAAAGCGCGGGGCGGTTGCGGCCGATCACCGCCACATGCTCTCCCGGCTCCAGCCCCAGCGTCAGGTATCCCAGCGCCAGCGCGCGGACCTCGGCGGCGGTCTCGGCCCAGGTCCAGGACTGCCAGATCCCGAACTCCTTTTCGCGGTAGGCAGTGCGCGCGCCGAACGCCTGCGCGTTCCGCGCCAGCAGCGCGGGAATGGAGCAGGTTCCGCGGGTTGCGGCAGTCTCCGTCATCCGATCCTCCCTGTGCCGTCATCCGGCGCCCCGGCCCGCTATTGACTGCGGATCTCGGGAAGACGGCGCGCCGTTCGGAAAGCAGGCGCGTCGCCTCGCGGTCATCTTGGGATGGGTGCGCGCATAAAGCAACTTTTTGCGAAATCGGGTTTCGCAAAATGCCGTAACGTCTTGGAGAGCGGGCCTCAGCCCCGGGCGCGGGCCAGCGCGGCGGTGACAGCGTCCAGGTCGATGCGGAACCGGTCCCGCAGGATCTCGCGCGCCTTCTTCGGACCCATCCAGTAGCCCGGCCCCTTCTGCGCGATGGGGCTGTCGTTGGTGCCGTGGGCGCCGCGCACGAACATCACCGCGTCGCTGCGGGTTAGGGTCGGCATCTTCATCCACAGCTTGTGATGCTCGAAGTCCAGGATGTGGCGCGTGTCGGTCACCGGCTTCAGCACCGCCAGCGCGGGGGTCCAGTACAGCGCGAAACGCGCCAGCGGCTCCACCTGCCCCTCGCGGGCCCAGAGCACGATGCCCTTGGAGTAATCCAGCCCCAGCGTCCCCTCGGGCCCGATCAGGTCGCGGGCGATGTCGGCGTCGCGGCGCAGGCGCTCGGTGAAGTCCACCGCCACCGCGTCATCGTCGTCCAGCCGGAACTCCGCCACCAGCTGCGCCTCGGGGTCGACGTGGGCGGCCATGGCGGCGGCGCAGATCTCGCGGTGGTGCAGCGGCGGAGCGAACTCGGCCACCAGTTGCGGGATCTCGGCGACATGCACCAGCATCCGGGTGCGCCACGGCTCGGGGAAATCCTCTCCCAGCAGCAACACCAGCCGGAAGGCGGGGTCGGTTTGCGCGGCGATGCCGGGCAGCAGCACGTTCTCGAACCAGGCGAACCGCTCTTCCAGCCGCGCCGGGTCGTAAAGCATCGCGCGTCGCTCGGCGATGTCGGGATGGCTGACCTGGAAGGCGCCGCGCGACGGCACCGAGAAGCGGCAGAGGCCGAGGACCTGGATCCCCCGGTCGGTGCTGGCAGGCGCGTCGCTCATGGCGTTGTGATGGCAAATCGCGGCGGGCCGGGGAAGCGAATTCTGCACGCCGCGGCACCGCAACGAAAAACCCCCGCGCCATGTGGCGCGGGGGCGATGTCTTGCAGCGGCAAGCCGTGGATCAGTCGCGGCTTTCCGGGGTTTCCACCAGGCCGCTGTCGAAGTCGTCCTCGGACATGAAGTCCTCCACCGGGGCGGCAAGCGCCGCCGCGGCCTCGGCCTCGGCCCGGGCGGCCTCGATCACCGAGCGATCGCGATCGCGGGCGATCTTCTCCACCCGGCGGGTCGCGCCGCCGGTGCCGGCCGGGATCAGCCGGCCCACGAGGATGTTCTCCTTCAGGCCCACCAAGCGATCCCGCTTGCCCTGAACCGAAGCCTCGGTCAGCACGCGCGTGGTCTCCTGGAAGGAGGCGGCGGACATGAACGAGCGGGTCTGCAGGCTGGCCTTGGTGATGCCGAGAAGGATCGGCGTGCCCGAGGCCGGACGGCCACCGCGCTTCTGCGCCTTCTCGTTCGCGGCATCCAGTTCCGCCTTGTCGACATGCTCGCCCTTCAGCAGCGTGGTCTCGCCGCTGTCGAGGATCTCCCACTTCTGCAGCATCTGGCGAACGATCACCTCGATGTGCTTGTCGTTGATCTTCACGCCCTGCAGCCGGTACACGTCCTGCACCTCGGCGATCATGTAGTCCGCCAGCGCCTCTACCCCCATGATGGCGAGGATGTCGTGCGGCGCCGGGTTGCCGTCCATGATGTAGTCGCCCTTCTGGACGAAGTCGCCTTCGCCCACCGGGATGTGCTTGCCCTTAGGCACCATGTACTCGACCGGGGACAGCGAGTCGTCCGCCGGTTCGATGGTGATCCGGCGCTTGTTCTTGTAGTCGCGCCCGAACCGCACGTAGCCGTCGATCTCGGCGATGATCGCGTGGTCCTTGGGACGCCGCGCCTCGAACAGTTCCGCCACCCGCGGCAGACCGCCGGTGATGTCCTTGGTCTTGGCGCCCTCGCGCGGGATACGCGCGACCACGTCGCCGGCCTGCACCTTGGCGCCGTCCTCGACCGAGAGGATGGCATCCACGGACATCGGATAGGTCACCGGATTGCCCGCGTCGTTGCGGACCGGCTCGCCATCGTCGCCCACCAGGATCAGCTCCGGCTTCAGCTCGTTGCCCTTGGGGGCCGCGCGCCAGTCGGAGACGATCCGCTGGGTCATGCCGGTGGCCTCGTCGGTGTCCTCGCGGACCGAGATGCCGGCAATCAGGTCGACGGAACGGACGGAACCGTCCTTCTCGGCGATGATCGGCAGGGTGTAGGGGTCCCACTCGAACAGCTTGTCGCCGCGCTTGATCTGGGTGCCTTCCTTCGGGAACACCAGGGTGCCGTAGCCCAGCTTGTGGCTGGCCCGCTCGTCGCCGTTCTCGTCGACGATGACCATCTGCATGTTGCGGCCCATCACCAGCTGTTCGCCGGTGGCCTTGGTCAGCAGGTTGGCATTGCGGAACTCCACCTTGCCGTCGACCGAGGCCTCGAGGAACGACTGCTGGCCACCCTGTGCGATGCCGCCGATATGGAACGTCCGCATCGTCAGCTGGGTGCCCGGCTCGCCGATCGACTGCGCCGCGATGATGCCCACGGCCTCGCCCTGGTTCACCATGGTGCCGCGCGCCAGGTCGCGGCCGTAGCACATGGCGCAGACCCCTTCCTCGCTGTCGCAGGTCAGCGGCGAGCGCATCCGCAGCGTGGCCACGCCCGCGGCCTCGATCGCCTCGGCGCGGCGTTCGTCGATCAGTTCGTTCCGCGCCAGCAGCACCTCGTCGGTGCCCGGACGCAGCACGTCCTCGGCCGTCACCCGGCCCAGGATACGCTCTTCCAGCGAAGCCACGACCTCGCCGTCGTTCACCGCGGCCTCGGCCCGAATCGAACGGTCGGTGCCGCAGTCGACGGCCCGGATGATGCAGTCCTGCGCCACGTCCACGAGACGGCGGGTCAGGTAGCCCGAGTTCGCCGTCTTCAGCGCGGTGTCGGCCAGGCCCTTACGGGCACCGTGGGTGGAGTTGAAGTACTCCAGCACCGTCAGGCCTTCCTTGAAGTTCGAGATGATCGGCGTCTCGATGATCTCGCCCGAGGGCTTGGCCATCAGGCCGCGCATCCCGCCCAGCTGCTTCATCTGCGCCGGGGAGCCACGCGCACCGGAGTGCGACATCATGTAGATCGAGTTCGGCTCCATCTCCGCGCCCGCCTCGTCGCGGCGCACGGCGGAGATTTCGGCCATCATCGCGTCGGCGACGGTGTCCGAGCACTTGGACCAGGCGTCGACCACCTTGTTGTACTTCTCGCCCTGGGTGATCAGGCCGTCCATGTACTGCTGCTCGAATTCCTTCACCTGCTCGCGGACGCCGTTGACGATGCCCCACTTGGAGTCGGGGATCAGCATGTCGTCCTTGCCGAAGGAAATCCCGGCCTTGTAGGCCTCGCGGAAGCCCGTGGTCATGATCTGGTCGCAGAAGATCACCGATTCCTTCTGGCCGCAGTAGCGGTAGACGGTGTCGATGACCTGCTGCACCTCCTTCTTGCGAAGCAGGCGGTTCACCAGTTCGAAGGGTGCCTTGGCGTTCAGCGGCAGCAGTGCGCCCAGCTTCACCCGGCCCGGCGTGGTGTCGTAACGCTTCCAGACCTCCTGGCCCTCGTCGTCGATCTGCTTGATCCGCGCCTTGATGCGGGTGTGCAGGTGCACCTCGCCCGCGTCCAGCGCGTGCTGGACCTCGTCGGCGTCGGCGAAGATCATGCCTTCGCCCTTCACGCCCTCGCGCTCCATCGAGATGTAGTAGAGGCCGAGGATCATGTCCTGCGACGGCACGATGATCGGCGCGCCGTTGGCGGGCGACAGCACGTTGTTGGTCGACATCATCAGCACGCGCGCTTCCAGCTGGGCCTCGAGGCTCAGCGGAACGTGCACGGCCATCTGGTCGCCGTCGAAGTCGGCGTTGAAGGCCGAGCAGACCAGCGGGTGCAGCTGGATCGCCTTGCCCTCGATCAGGATCGGCTCGAAGGCCTGGATGCCAAGACGGTGCAGCGTCGGCGCCCGGTTCAGCAGGACCGGGTGTTCGCGGATCACCTCGTCAAGGATGTCCCAGACCTCGGGACGCTCCTTTTCCACCAGCTTCTTTGCCTGTTTGACGGTCGAAGACAGACCCTTGGCCTCAAGCCGCGAGTAGATGAACGGCTTGAACAGCTCCAGCGCCATCTTCTTGGGCAGGCCGCACTGGTGCAGCTTCAGCTCGGGGCCGGTCACGATCACCGAACGGCCGGAGAAGTCGACCCGTTTCCCCAGAAGGTTCTGGCGGAAGCGGCCCTGCTTGCCCTTCAGCATGTCCGACAGCGACTTCAGCGGCCGCTTGTTGGCGCCGGTGATGACCCGGCCACGGCGGCCGTTGTCGAACAGCGCGTCGACGGACTCCTGCAGCATCCGCTTCTCGTTGCGGATGATGATGTCCGGCGCGCGCAGCTCGATCAGCCGCTTCAGGCGGTTGTTGCGGTTGATGACGCGGCGGTACAGGTCGTTGAGGTCGGAGGTCGCGAAGCGGCCGCCGTCCAGCGGCACCAGCGGGCGCAGTTCCGGCGGGATCACCGGAATCACGGTCATCACCATCCACTCGGGACGGTTGCCGGATTCCAGGAAGGACTCGACGATCTTCAGCCGCTTGATGATCTTCTTGGGCTTCAGCTCGCCGGTGGCCTCGGCCAGGTCGGCGCGCAGCTGCTCGGCCTCGGATTCAAGGTCGATCGCCGTCAGCATCTCGCGGATCGCCTCGGCGCCGATGTTCGCCGTGAAGGCGTCCATGCCGTAGGCGTCCTGCGCGTCGAGGTATTCCTCCTCGGTCATCAGCTGGCCGTAGGACAGGTCGGTCAGGCCCGGCTCGATCACCACGTAGTTCTCGAAGTACAGGATCCGCTCCAGGTCGCGAAGCGTCATGTCCAGCATCAGGCCGATCCGCGAGGGAAGCGACTTGAGGAACCAGATGTGCGCGACCGGCGACGCCAGCTCGATGTGGCCCATGCGCTCGCGCCGGACCTTCTGCAGCGTCACCTCGACGCCGCACTTCTCGCAGACGACGCCACGGTACTTCATGCGCTTGTACTTGCCGCACAGGCACTCGTAGTCCTTGATCGGCCCGAAGATACGGGCGCAGAACAGGCCGTCGCGCTCGGGCTTGAAGGTCCGGTAGTTGATCGTCTCGGGCTTCTTGATCTCGCCGTAGGACCAGCTGAGAATCCGCTCCGGGCTGGCCAGCGAGATCTTGATCTCGTCAAAGGTCTGGGGCGCCGCAAGCGGGTTGAAGGGGTTGGTGGTGAGTTCCTGGTTCATGTCAGAATCCTATTCGAGGGCGTGAGGGAGGGACGGGACGCCTGGCGCAAGGCCGAAGGCGCCCCGGCGGCGGGGGCCGCTATTCCTCGTCCTCCGCGTCCACCAGTTCCATGTTCAGGCCGAGACCGCGGACTTCCTTGACGAGCACGTTGAAGCTCTCGGGAACGCCCGCCTCGAAGTTGTCTTCGCCCTTGACGATGCTTTCGTAGACCTTGGTCCGTCCGGCCACGTCGTCCGACTTCACGGTCAGCATCTCCTGCAGCGTGTAGGCGGCGCCGTAGGCTTCCAGGGCCCAGACCTCCATCTCGCCGAAGCGCTGGCCACCGAACTGCGCCTTGCCGCCCAGCGGCTGCTGGGTAACCAGGCTGTAGGGCCCGGTCGAACGCGCGTGGATCTTGTCGTCCACCAGGTGGTGCAGCTTCAGCAGGTACTTCACGCCCACCGTCACCGGCCGCGCGAACTTCTCGCCCGAACGCCCGTCGAACAGTTCCGACTGGCCGCTCTCGTTGAAGCCCGCCCGCTTGAGCGCGTCGTTGACGTCAGCCTCCTTGGCGCCGTCGAAGACCGGCGTCGCGATCGGCACGCCGCGGGTAACGTTGCCCGCCGCCTCGATCAGCTGGTCGTCGTCCATGCCGGCGATGCCCTCGTCGTAGACATCGTCGCCATAGGCGATGCGCATGGCCTCTTTCACCGGGGTCAGGTCGCCCTTGCGCCGGTACTCGCCCAGCGCCTCGCCGATCTGCTCGCCCAGGCCGCGCGCGGCCCAGCCCATGTGGGTCTCGAGGATCTGGCCGACGTTCATCCGGCTGGGCACGCCCAGCGGGTTAAGAACGAAGTCCACCGGGGTGCCGTCGCCGAGGAACGGCATGTCCTCGATCGGAACCACCTTCGAGATGACGCCCTTGTTGCCGTGACGGCCGGCCATCTTGTCGCCCGGCTGCAGCTTGCGCTTCACCGCCACGAAGACCTTGACCATCTTCATCACGCCCGGCGGCAGGTCGTCGCCCCGGCGCACCTTCTCGACCTTGTCCTCGAAGCGCGCGTCCAGCGCCCGCTTCTGGGCCTCGAACTGTGCGTTCAGCGCCTCGACCTGGCTGGCCTCGATGTCGTCGCCAAGCGCCAGCTGCCACCACTGGCCGCGGGACAGCATGCCCAGCAGGTCCTCGGTGATCTCCGAGTTCGGCTTGACGCCCTTGGGCCCCTTCACCGCGGTCTTGCCGAGGATCATGCCCTTGAGACGCGCGTAGATGTTGCGCTCGAGGATGTGCAGCTCGTCGTCCCGGTCACGGGCCAGGCGCTCGACTTCCTCGCGCTCGATCTGCAGCGCCCGCTCGTCCTTCTCGACGCCATGGCGGTTGAAGACCCGCACCTCGACAATCGTGCCGAAGTCGCCCGGCGGCAGCCGCAGCGAGGTGTCGCGCACGTCGCTGGCCTTTTCGCCGAAGATGGCGCGCAGCAGCTTTTCCTCGGGAGTCATGGGCGATTCGCCCTTGGGGGTGATCTTGCCCACAAGGATGTCCCCAGGCCCCACTTCGGCGCCGATGTACACGATACCGGCCTCGTCGAGGTTGCGCAGGGCTTCCTCGCCGACGTTCGGGATGTCGCGGGTGATCTCTTCCGGCCCGAGCTTGGTGTCGCGCGCGGCGACCTCGAACTCGTCGATGTGGATCGAGGTAAAGACGTCGTCGCGCACGATGCGCTCGGAGATCAGGATCGAGTCCTCGTAGTTGTAGCCGTTCCACGGCATGAAGGCGACGACCACATTCTTGCCCAGCGCCAGTTCGCCCAGGTCGGTCGAGGGACCGTCCGCGACGACCTCGCCTTTCTGCACGCTGTCACCCACCTTCACCAGCGGACGCTGGTTGATGCAGGTGTTCTGGTTCGACCGCTGGAACTTGCGCAGGCGGTAGATGTCGACCCCGGGATCGCCCGGCTCCAGGTCTTCCGTCGCGCGGATAACGATCCGCTGCGCGTCCACCTGGTCGATCACCCCGGCCCGGCGGGCCTGGATCGCGGCGCCACTATCGATGGCAACCTTGCCCTCGATCCCGGTGCCCACGAAGGGCGCGTCGGCCTGCAGCAGCGGCACGGCCTGCCGCTGCATGTTCGAGCCCATCAGCGCGCGGTTGGCGTCGTCGTTCTCAAGGAACGGGATCAGCGAGGCGGCGACGGATACCAGCTGCTTGGGCGACACGTCGATCAGGTCGACGCTTTCCGCCGGTGCCAGCGTGTATTCACCCGACTGACGGGTGTTCACCATCTCGTTGACGAACTTGCCGCCCTCGTCGAGGTTCGCGTTGGCCTGCGCCACGGTGTGGCGCATTTCCTCGGTCGCCGACATGTAGTGCACTTCGTCGGTAACCTTGGCGTCCTTCACGACCCGGTAGGGGGTCTCGATGAAGCCGTACTTGTTCACGCGGGCGAAGGTCGCGAGGCTGTTGATCAGGCCGATGTTCGGGCCTTCCGGCGTCTCGATCGGGCACATCCGGCCATAGTGGGTCGGGTGCACGTCGCGCACCTCGAAGCCGGCCCGCTCTCGCGTCAGGCCGCCCGGTCCAAGCGCCGAGAGACGGCGCTTGTGGGTGACTTCCGACAGCGGGTTGGTCTGGTCCATGAACTGCGACAGCTGCGACGAGCCGAAGAACTCGCGCACCGCGGCCGCGGCCGGCTTGGCGTTGATCAGGTCCTGCGGCATCACCGTGTCGATCTCGACCGAGGACATGCGCTCCTTGATGGCGCGCTCCATCCGCAGCAGGCCGACGCGGTACTGGTTCTCCATTAGCTCGCCGACCGAGCGCACCCGGCGGTTGCCGAGGTGGTCGATGTCGTCGATGTCGCCCTTGCCGTCACGCAGCTGCACCAGCGCCTTGATACAGGCGACGATGTCTTCCTTGCGCAGCGTCCGCTGGGTGTCGGGCGCGTCGAGCGCCAGGCGCATGTTCATCTTAACCCGGCCCACGGCCGACAGGTCGTACCGCTCGGAGTCGAAGAACAGCGTGTCGAACAGAGCGCTGGCGGCCTCGACGGTCGGCGGCTCGCCGGGGCGCATGACGCGGTAGATGTCCATCAGCGCGGACCCGCGGTCCATGTTCTTGTCCTGCGCCATGGTGTTGCGCATGTACGGGCCGACGTTGACGTTGTCGATGTCCAGCACCGGGATCTCGGTGACTCCGGCGTCCACCAGCTCCTTCAGGGTGCCGCCCGTGACGTCGCCGTCCTTGTCGGTCTCCCAGGTCAGCTCGTCCCCGGCCTCGACGTAGATGGCGCCGTTTTCCTCGTTGATCATGTCCTTCGAGGCGAAGCGGCCGACGATCTGCTCGAAGGGCACCAGCAGGCTCTTCACCTTGCCCTCGTCGATCAGCTTCTTGACGGCGCGGGGGGTGATCTTCTTGCCGGCCTCGGCGATCACCTCGCCGGTGTCGGCGTCCACCAGGTCATAGGGCGGACGGGTGCCGCGCACGCGCTCGGGAAAGAACTTGGTCACCCAGCCACGGTTCTTTTCCAGCTTGTAGGTGACGGTGTTGTAGTAGGCGTCCATGATCGCCTCCTGGTCCAGCCCGAGGGCATAGAGCAGGGTCGTCACCGGCAGCTTCCGGCGGCGGTCGATGCGCGCGAAGACGATGTCCTTGGCGTCGAACTCGAAGTCCAGCCAGGAGCCGCGGTAGGGAATGATCCGGCAGGCGAACAGCAGCTTGCCCGAGGCGTGGGTCTTGCCCTTGTCGTGGTCGAAGAACACGCCCGGAGAGCGGTGCATCTGCGACACGATCACGCGCTCGGTGCCGTTCACGATGAAGGTGCCGTTCGGGGTCATCAGGGGCATGTCGCCCATGAAGACGTCCTGCTCCTTGATGTCCTTGACCGACTTGGCGCCGGTGTCCTCGTCCACATCGAACACGATCAGCCGCAGGGTAACCTTCAGCGGGGCGCTGTAGGTCATGTCGCGCTGCTGGCACTCGTCGACGTCGTACTTGGGCTTCTCAAGCTCGTATTTCACGAACTCCAGCACGGCGGTCTCGTTGAAGTCCTTGATCGGGAAAACCGACCGGAACACGCCGTTGATGCCCTCGTCGTCCATCGGCTCGGGCTGGTCGCCCGACTTCAGGAAGAGGTCGTAGGAGGATTTCTGAACCTCGATGAGGTTCGGCATTTCCAGGACTTCCCGGATCTTGCCATAATATTTACGCAGACGCTTCTGGCCAAGGTAGCTGGACGCCATGGGAGGAGTACACCTTTCATCTTCGCAAACGCGACGCCGTCGGGGTCCGGCGAAGCGCCCTTGGGGCCGAATGGGTCCGATCTATACCAGGCTGCCGTCCCACCGGCAGCCGCCCGATCGGTCACCGCACCCGAGGAAACACTCTTCCGTGAAGAGCCCTTCCTGAGACGCGGACGGCCGGACCCGGGGTTTCCCGGATCCGACCCTTGTTCTGTGTCAGCCAGCGGCGCGAAATCCGCCGCCGGGCAAGATCACTTGAGTTCGACCTCGGCGCCAGCGGCCTCGAGCTTGCTCTTGATCTCGTCGGCTTCCGCCTTGGCGACGCCTTCCTTGACGGCCTTGCCGCCGGCTTCCACCAGGTCCTTGGCCTCTTTCAGGCCCAGGCCAGTGATCGCGCGCACTTCCTTGATCACGTTGATCTTGGAGGCGCCGGCCGACTTCAGGATGACGTCGAATTCGGTCTTTTCTTCCTCGGCAGCGGCTTCGCCACCAGCGGCGGGACCGGCCATCATCACGGCGCCGCCAGCGGCGGGCTCGATGCCATACTCGTCCTTGAGGATGGTTTTCAGTTCCTGTGCCTCGAGAAGGGTGAGACCCACGATCTCTTCGGCGAGTTTCTTCAGATCAGCCATTCGTCTGTTTCCGTTTTCCTAGATGTGTTCCAACGCCATGGTTTGCAACCCGGCGCGGGTATCCCAATTGCCTCAAGCCGCTTCCGCGCGCTCCTCGATGGTCGAGAGGATGCTCGCGATATTCGAAGCAGGTGCGCCAATGGCCCCGGCGATGTTGGCGGCAGGTGCCGCGATGCAGCCGACGATGGAAGCGATAAGCTCCTCGCGCGACGGCATCTCGGACACGGCCTTGACACCTTCGCGGTCCAAAGCCGTCTCGCCCATAGCCCCGCCAAGGATCTCGAACTTCTTGTTGTCCTTGGCGAAGTCTTCCGCGACCTTGGCAGCTGCCACAGGGTCCTCGGAAAAGGCGAGCACGGTCATGCCCGTAAGAAGGTCGGCGATCGAAGCGTTCGCTTTGCCTTCCAGGGCGATCTTGGCGAGCCTGTTCTTGGCGACACGCACAGACCCGCCCGCGGTACGCATACGCGCGCGCAGATCCTGCATTTCGGCAACCGTGAGACCCGCGTAGTGGGCAACCACCACGACGCCAGAGCTTTCGAAGATCTGGCCGAGTTCCTCGACCACTTTCTCTTTCTGGGCTCTATCCACAGTCATGCTCCAAGTGTGGAGGGCCACGCGACCCCCCGGCTCCTAGTTCACCGGGCAATTGCCCGGCATCGGGTCCTTACGGGTCCGGCCAATCTCGCCCCGGAACGCCCCTTGCGGGAACGATCCGAAGAAATCTGGTCTCTACCCGTCTCGGGCAGGATTTATGGGGCACGCCCCACCCGCCGTCTCGGACGAAGTATCAGGCCGTCCCGAATCCACGGGCGACCTGACGGGCGGGTCTCTAGTGCGTTCCGGGGGAAAAGGAAAGGGCAAAGGCGCGGAAAAATGAACGGTGGCCGGCGCGCGGCCGCTCCCGCCGGCCCGAAACCGGCGTGTTCTACGCCCCCGGCGGCGGCGTTCCCGACCGCGCCAGCAGCACCGCCAGCACCGCGATCGCCAGCACCAGCAGCCCCAGCGGCACGAAGCTGACCCGCCGCCATGGCATGCCGCGCGGCAGCGACAGCCCAAAGATCGCCAGAAGCACCGCCATGACCGTGCCTGCCCCCTGCCAGGCCAGGAACCGCCCCATCGCCCGGGGATCGCCCCCGCTCTCCGGCACGATGTACAGCGAGGCCACGCCGCCAATCACCGCCAGCCCCCAGACCGTCAGCAGGAACAGGATCATCGCCCGCGCCCGTCCCGCTACCGTCACGCCGCCACCTCCATGCACCTGCCGCCAGCCTACGATTCGCCCGCGGTCGCATCAAGGCCGCCCCTGTCCGCCGCGGACCCGCGCGCTAGGTTCCCCGCGATGCAGGACGACGAGGAACTGGAAGATCCGCGCACCGGCTGGGCAGAGCGCCGCACCGACTGGGCCGAGGACCGGACCCTGCTGGCAAACGAGCGCACCTTCGCCGGCTGGATGCGCACCGGCATGGCCGCGGTGGCCGTGGCCATCGGCCTGAAGGCGGTGTTCGGCGAGTTCGAGCCCACCTGGGCGGCCAAGTCGGTCGCCAGCATCTTCATCCTCGCGGCGCTGGTCGCCTTCTTCGCGGCGCAGCGCAACGCCCGCAGGACCCGCGACCGGCTGAACCGCCACATAGCCCGGCCGCTGAAGGACGTGAACTTCGTGATCATCTCGGGCGTGCTGGCGGCGGGGGCGCTTGGCACCGGCTTCATCCTCTGGAGCCTGTAACGCTCCGGACCGCCCCCGGCCGCCCCTGACCGACCCGGTGGACGCCGCGCCCCGCCGCGCATAGGTTGGCCCCGTTCCACGGAGAGCCCCATGTCCGACACCCCCGCCTACCAGGTCCTCGCCCGCAAGTACCGGCCAGAGACCTTCGCCGACCTCGTCGGACAGGACGCGATGGTGCGCACCCTCCGCAATGCCTTCAAGGCCGACCGCATCGCCCAGGCCTTCATCCTCACCGGCATCCGCGGCACCGGCAAGACCACCACCGCCCGGATCATCGCCAAGGGCATGAACTGCATCGGCCCGGACGGCACGGGCGGGCCCACCACCGATCCCTGCGGGGTCTGCGAGCATTGCGTGGCGATCTCGGAAGGCCGCCACGTCGACGTGATGGAGATGGACGCCGCCAGCCGCACCGGCGTCGGCGACATCCGCGAGATCATCGACAGCGTGCACTACCGGGCCGCCTCGGCGCGCTACAAGATCTACATCATCGACGAGGTGCACATGCTGTCCACCTCGGCCTTCAACGCCCTGCTCAAGACGCTGGAGGAACCCCCGGCGCACGTGAAGTTCATCTTCGCCACCACCGAGATCCGCAAGGTCCCTGTAACGGTGCTGTCACGCTGCCAGCGCTTCGACCTGCGCCGGATCGAGCCGGAGGTGATGCTGGCCCTGCTGCGCCGCGTCGCAGAGGCCGAGGGCGCCGCGATCACCGACGAGGCGCTGGCGCTGATCACCCGCGCCGCCGAGGGCTCGGCCCGCGACGCGCAAAGCCTGCTGGACCAGGCGATCTCCCACGGCGCGGGAGAGACCTCGGCCGCCGAGGTGCGCGCCATGCTGGGGCTGGCCGACCGCGGCCGGGTGCTGGACCTGTTCGACATGATCATGTCCGGCGAGGCCGCCGCCGCCCTGGCCGAGCTTGCCGCCCAATACGCCGACGGCGCCGACCCGCTGGCGGTGCTGCGCGACCTGGCCGAGATCACCCACTGGGTCAGCGTAATCAAGATCACCCCAGAGGCCGCCGACGATCCCACCGTCGGCCCCGACGAACGCGCCCGGGGGCTGGAGATGGCGGGACGGCTGCCGATGCGGGTGCTGACGCGGATGTGGCAGATGCTGCTGAAGGCGCTGGACGAGGTGGCCCAGGCCCCGAACGCGATGATGGCCGCCGAGATGGCGGTGATCCGGCTGACCCACGTGGCCGACCTGCCCGCCCCCGAGGACCTGCTGCGGCGGCTGCAGGACACCCCGCCGCCACCCGCCTCGGCCCCGGCGCCCGGCGGCAACGGCGGCGGCGCGCCCTCCTCCGGCGGTAGCGGCGGCAACCAGAGCGCCGGCGCCCAGGCCGTCGCCCGCCACGCCGCGCGGATGCAGTCCGGCGGCAGCGCCGGCGGCGCCGCCACCGCCCGCGCCCTGGCCCCCGAGGACGCGCTGGCCCGCTTCGCCCGCTTCGACCAGGTGGTCGAGCTGATCCGCGCCAACCGCGACGTCAAGCTGCTGGTGGAGGTCGAAACCACCCTGCGCCTCGCCCGCTACGCCCCCGGCCGGATCGAGTTCCAGCCAACCGAAGACGCCCCCCGCGACCTCGCCGCGCGGCTCTCGCAGCGCCTGCAGGACTGGACCGGCGTGCGCTGGGCGGTCAGCGTGGTGGCCGAGGGCGGCGCCAGCACCGTGGCCGAGGTGCGCGACGCCGACCGCCTGGCGCTGGAACAGGCGGCGCGCGCCCATCCGCTGGTGCAGGCGGTCTTCGACCGCTTCCCCGCCGCCCGCATCACCGGCATCCGCACCCCCGAGGCGCTGGCCGCCGAGGCAGAGGCCCAGGCCCTGCCCGAGGTGGAGGACGAGTGGGACCCCTTCGAGGAAGACTGACCCTCACATCGAGATCAGCCCCTTGTTGTAGCTCTCCAGCGTCATCTCCGCCGGCCGCCCCTCCAGCCCCTCGATCTCGATATGCGCCGGCGGGTGGCCGTACTCCCCCGCCGCCTGCGCCATCTTCGAATTCAGCAGGGACAGCCGCACGCCGCCGCCGTAATTGTCGAAGCTGACGCCGCCATCGGGGCTGTAGTGCCCGTCCGCCCGCAGGTAGACCGACAGCGGTCCGGCGCTCACCCCCGCCTCGACCCGCATGTCGACGTTGCCCTCGCCGTCCACCAGCACGTGTACGCAGAACCCCGGCGCGCAGGCGGAGAAACCCGCGTTCAGCCCGGGGATCAGGATCCCGTACTCGGGCAGCTTCTCCCTGCAGTCGTAGGCCACGGGAAAGGGTAGCCCGTCGCGGCAGGCCATCTGCGCGTTCATGTTCTCCATCTCGCAGGTCACCGACTGGATGCCGCCGATGATGCTCTTCGGGCAGATCTCCTGGCAGCGGAAGTCCACCGCGCAGATCTCCTCGGCCCCGGCCGGCGCCGGCAGGTCCTGCGGCAGCGCGGCGCGGGCGGCGATGTAGGCCATGCCGTTCGGCGCCAGCGCCCGCGCCGCGGCCAGCGCCTCGGCCGCCCCGGCCATGTCCCCCGCCGCCGCCAGCGCCCGCGCCAGGTTGGCGTGGTAGAGCGGCTCCTCCGGCGCCAGCGCAACGGCCCGCCGCGCCGCCTCCACCGCGCGCGCCGGGTCGCCGGCCGCCAGCGCCGCCCGCGCCAGCGCGTTCCAGGCCGCCGCCACCTCCGGCAGCCCCGCCACCGCCGCCTCTCCCGCCGCCAGCGCCGCCGCGGCCAGGGCAGGGTCGGGCGCCGCCGCGTGCACCGCCGACAGCAGCGCCGCCGCGTTGCTCAGGTCGGTGCCGCCGCCCCCCTCCAGCGCCGCCTCGGCGAAGGCCCAGGCGGCCTCGTCCCAGTGCCGGCGGGCATACAGCAGGTGCCCCAGCGTCGCCGCCGTCGCGCCCTCCGGCATCTCCGCCAGCCCCTCCCGCAGCGCCTCCGGCGCGCCCTCCGGCAGCCGCGCCTCCAGCACCGCCTGACCGGCCGCCAGCGCCGGCCCCTCCTGCGCCGCAACACCCGGCGCGGCCAGCACCCCCCATAACAGCACGATCGAAAGCACCCGCATCGAAACACCCTCCGCTGAAGAATTTCCGTTGTCACAATCCGCGCAGCATAGCACGAAACGGCCGATCCCGCCCCGCCCCCGCCTTGTCGGGCGCCGCGCCAGCCCATATTGAGAGGCAAATCCGCATGGGAGAGACACGATGTTCAAGGGACTGGGCAACCTCGGCGACATGGCCGGGATGATGAAAAAAGCCAAGGAAATGCAGGAAAAGATGGCGCAGATGCAGGACAACCTGTCCGCCATCACCGTCACCGGCGAGGCCGGCGCGGGCCTCGTCAAGGCCACCGCCACCGCCAAGGGCGAGCTGACGGGGCTCGAGATCGACCCCTCGATCTTCACCGCCGAGGAAAAGGAAGTGGCCGAGGACCTGATCCTCGCCGCCGTCAAGGACGCCCAGCAGAAGGCCACCGAGCGCGGCCAGCAGGAGATGCGCCGCATCACCGAGGAAATGGGCCTGCCCGCCGACATGAAGCTGCCCTTCTAGCGCGCCGCCCCCAAAAGCGCCTGCCCCTGCATTTCTCTGGGTTCGAAGGATCCCGGGGAGCGCGAGGGGCAGCGCCCCTCGCCCGCCAGTGAAATCTTGCGCCGCAGGCGCGCCGCTGTCTCCCTCACCGCCCGCTCACCACCTCCGCCAGCCGCGCCAGCCGAGAGGTCCCGCCACCCCGCGCCTCCCGCCGGTCCGCGGCGGCCAGCAGCGCGTAGGTGCCGCGGATCCCCATCCAGCGCAGCGGCTCCGGCTCCCAGCGCCGCACCCGGCGCCCGCACCATGGCAGCGCCGTCAGCGCCGTCTCGCGCCCCCGCACCAGGTCGGCCAGCGTCCGCCCCGCCAGGTTCGAGGTCGAAACCCCGACCCCCACGTAGCCCCCGGCCCATCCCAGCCCGGTGGCGCGGTCGAACCCCACCGTGGCGCACCAGTGCGCGGCACCCCCAGCACGCCGCACCAGGCATGGTCGATCCGCGCCTCCCGTACGGCCGGAAAGTGCCGGTGCAGCACCCCCACCAACCGCCGCACCGTGGCCGCGTCGGGCCGCCCCGCCACGTCCAGCCGGGACCCGAAGCGGTAGGGCGTGCCGCGCCCGCCCACGGCGATGCGCCCCTCGCGGGTGCGCTGGCAGTAGCAGTAGAGATGCGCGAAATCCCCCACGATCTCGCCGCCCTGCCAGCCGATCCGATCCCAGACCGCCTGCGGCAGCGGCTCGGTCACCACCTGGGCCGAGTTCAGCGGCAGCCAGTCGCGCCGCGCGCCGGGGATCTGGGCGGTGAAGCCCTCGGTGGCGCGCAGGACGGCCCCCGCGCGCACCGTCCCTTGCGGGGTAGTGACGGCACCGGGGGCGATCCCGGTGGCCGGCGTGCCCTCATAGATCCGCACGCCCAACCGCTCCACCGCCGCGGCGAGGCCGCGCACCAGCTTGGCGGGCTGGATCCGCGCCACCCCTCGCACCAGAATCGCGCCCTGAACGTCCGGCACCGCCACCCTCTCGCGCGCCCCGGCCGCGTCCAGCAGGCCCACCCGCTCCGCCTCGCCCCATGCCGCCCGCCGCGCCGCCTCGGCCCGCATCCGCTGCGCCTGCGCCGGGTTGGTGGCCAGCACCAGCTCGTCGGTGCGGTGGATGTCGGCGTCGATCCCCTCGGCCCCGGCCACGCGCACCACCTCGTCCACCGCGCCGTGCATCGCGCGCACCATCTCCAGCACCCCCGCCCGGCCCCGCGCCGGCAGGTAGCGGGCGGGGTCCCAGGCGAAGCCGCCGGTCAGCCAGCCGCCGTTGCGCCCCGAGGCGCCGAAGCCGGCGAACTCCTTTTCCACGATCACCACGTCCAGCTCCGGCGCCGCCTGCTTCAGGTAATAGGCCGTCCACAACCCGGTGTAGCCCGCGCCGACGATGCAGACGTCGGCGCTGATATCCCCCTTCGGCCCCGGCCGCCGCGCCGGCAGCCCGCCGAGGTCGGCGTACCAGAACGAAACCTCGCCCTGCCGTGCCGGTGCCGTCATCGAACCCCCCTGTCGCTTGCCGCGCCCCCGGTCTAACCTTGGCGCATGAACGACGCACCCCGCGAAATCGAGACCCTGATCGAGATGATGGCCCGCCTGCCGGGCCTCGGCCCGCGCTCGGCCCGCCGGGCCGTGCTGCACCTGATCAAGAAGCGCGGCCTGCTGATGCAGCCCCTGGCCGAGGCGATGCTGGCGGTCTCCGCCACCGCGCGCGAATGCCTGAACTGCGGCAATGTCTCCACCGCCGACATCTGCGGCATCTGCACCTCGGAAAAGCGCGCCAACGGCGAGATCTGCGTGGTCGAGGACGTGGCCGATCTCTGGGCCATGGAACGCTCCGGCGTGTTCCGGGGCCGTTACCACGTGCTCGGCGGCACCTTGTCGGCGCTGGACGCGGTGGGGCCGGAGGAACTGCGCATCCCCAAGCTGGCCGACCGCGTCGCGGCAGAGCAGGTGAGCGAGGTGATCCTTGCCCTGAACGCCACCGTCGACGGCCAGACCACCGCCCATTACATCGCCGACCAGCTGGAGGACCGGGTGCGGGTGACCTCGCTGGCGCAGGGGGTGCCGATCGGAGGAGAGCTGGACTACCTCGACGACGGCACGATCACCGCCGCGCTGCGGGCCCGCAAGAGCCTCTGATCAGCCCCCCGGCCCGGCGCAGTCCGCCGCGCCGATCACCGTATCGGTCCAGCCCGCGCCGATCACCCGGCCCTCGCGGGTCAGCTCGGCATAGCGCCACCGGCCCGCGTCCTCGAAGCCGAAGGTCAGGGTGTCGCCGGGCCGCGCCGCCGCCACCACCTCGGCCTCCGGGGCGCGCGCCAGCCGCAGCGGCAGCGGATCGCCCGCCCAGGCGGCGCAGGTGCGGCTGCTGCGGGCGGGAATCGGCAGGTCGGTCATCTTCCGGCGCAGGCCGACATGCCCCACCTCGATCCAGCCGCGCCGGGTATCCACCCGGCATCCCGCCGCGTTTTCAAGGTCCAGCAGCAGACGCATGGTGTCGGCCTCGACCCCCTCCAGCACCACCTTGCCGCGACAATCGGCGTTGTCGAAGACGGATTGTCCCAGCGCGGTGGAGAAACAATACCCGGCGCGGTCGAACAGCAGGTTGCGGGTGAACCACAGTTCCTCGCAATAGGCCTGCGCGGCGGCGGGCGCGGGGGTCAGGGCGAGCAAAAACAGCAGGATCCGCATGAAAAGTCCTCCTGCGCCGCATCTTAGACCCCCGGTCCCGGGTCATCCATAGCCAATCCCCCCGCGCGCCCCGACCACTGGCGCGCAGGCGGAAACGCAGTGTTCGCGCCCGGCGGCTTTGGCGGGCGCCCCGGCGTGTTATCCTGCGCCGCATCGATTTTGTGGGGAGCATTTCATGAGCATCAGGGCAATTACTCTGGCCGTCACCACCCTTCTGGCGGCCGGCGCGGCGCAGGCGGGGCAGGCCGTGGTCTCCACCGGCGCGGCGTTGCGGGCTGGACCGGACCCCTTGTACGAGGCGGTGACGCGGGTGCCGGCGGGCCTTCGGGTCGAGGCGCTGGAGGGCACCATCGGCTGGACCATGGTGCGCCTGCCCAGCGGCGCCCGCGGCTGGCTGCGCAACGGCCAGCTGATGTCCCCCGACGCCTGGCGCGCGGCGCAGCCCAAGGCGAAGCCGAAACCCAAGGTGGTCGCAGCACCCCCCGCCGCCCCGGCAATCCAGGAGATCAAGCGCTACCCCAGCGTGGTCTGGCCCGAGACCGGCCCCCTGAACCTGCGCTCCGGTCCCGGCAAGGCCCACCCGGTGATCCGCCCGATGGAACAGGGCGACTGGGTCGCCGTCACCGCCCGCTCGGGCAACTGGGTGAAGGTCGAGCACGAATCGGGCGCCGAGGGCTGGGCTTACGCGGCCTACCTCACGCGCTGAGGTGGCCGCGGGCACCGGCCCGCCGAACCCCATGGATACAGGCAAAAGAAAACCCCCGGGCCGGGGCCACGGGGGTCGCCTGTTGTGCGGGTTTCCCCGAACACAGCGTCGGAAGCTTCAGAGAAGCCCTTCGCGCTGGGCCTTCTTGCGTGCGAGTTTACGAGCACGGCGGATGGCCTCGGCCTTCTCGCGCGCGCGCTTCTCGGACGGTTTCTCGAAATGTTGCCGAAGCTTCATTTCGCGGAACACGCCCTCACGCTGCAGCTTCTTCTTCAGGGCCCGCAGGGCCTGATCGACATTGTTGTCGCGAACGCTGACCTGCATGTGGTTGTCACCACCTTTCTAGGTTGAAGTTGCATCAGATTGCAGGAGGTGGCCGTATAGCGCAGCCCCGCTAGCTTGTCCACTGCCCGCCCCCAAGGCGCGGCCACAGGAGGATGCCATGACCGAACCCGCCGATTTCAACGAGACCCGAACCCGTCTGACCGAGGCGGCGCTGGCGCATGTGCCGTTCGACGGCTGGTCCGAAGCCACCTTCGCCGCCGCCGCCCGCGACATCGGGATAGACCTGCAGTCGGCCCGCGCCGTCTGCCCGCGCGGCGCGCTGGACCTCGCGGCCGAGTACCACCGGCAGGGCGACCGCGAGATGCTGGCCCGGCTGCGGCGCACCGACATCGCCGGGATGAAGATCCGCGAGAAGGTGACCTTCGCCGTGCGCGCCCGGATCGAGGCGATCACCGACCGCGAGGCGGTGCGCCGCGGCACCGCCTTCTTCGCGCTGCCGCAGAACGCCCCCGAGGGCGCGCGGCTGATCTGGAACACCGCCGACGCCATCTGGGACGCGCTGGGCGATCCCTCGGACGACATCAACTGGTACACCAAGCGCGCCACCCTCGCCGGGGTCTACAGCGCCACCGTGCTGTACTGGCTGGGCGACCAGTCCGAGGGCAACGCGGCCACCTGGGCCTTCCTCGACCGGCGGATCGAGAACGTGATGCAGATCGAGAAGCTGAAGGCGCAGGTCCGGGGCAACCCGGTGCTGGGCCCGCTGATGAAGGGGCCGGAGTGGCTGTTCAGCCGGGTCAAACCGCCCCGGCGCGGCGCCGAGGCGGAGCTGCCGGGCCGCTGGGGCGGGCCGGGGCCGCGGATATAGGAGCGCCTGCATGACACAGATGATGACCGCCATGGAAATTTCCCGCCCCGGCGGGCCTGAAGTGCTGCGCCCCGTACAGCGTCCGGTGCCCGAGCCGGGGCACGGGCAGATCCTGATCCGCGTCGCCTATGCCGGGGTCAACCGCCCCGACGCGCTGCAGCGGGCCGGGGCCTACGACCCGCCGCCGGGCGCCTCGGACCTGCCGGGGCTGGAGGCCGCGGGAACCGTCGCCGCCGTCGGACCCGGGGTGACGCGCTACGCGAAGGGCGACGCGGTCTGCGCGCTGCTGCCGGGCGGGGGCTATGCCGAGTATGCCCTGACCCAGGCCGACCACGCGCTGCCGCTGCCCGAGGGAATGGGGCTGCGCGAGGCCGCCTGCCTGCCCGAGACCTTCTTTACCGTCTGGACCAACGTGTTCCGCCGGGGCCGGCTGACGGCGGGAGAGCGGTTCCTGGTGCACGGCGGCTCTTCCGGCATCGGCACCACCGCGATCCAGCTTGCGCACCGTTTCGGCGCCCGGGTCTTCGCCACCGCCGGCAGCGACGAGAAGTGCCGCGCCTGCAAGGATCTGGGGGCCGAGCAGGCGATCAACTACCGCGAGGCGGATTTCGTCGAGGTGCTGCGCGCCGAGGGCGGGGCCGACCTGATCCTCGACATGGTGGGCGGCGACTACATCCCCCGCAACGTACGGGCGCTGGCGGATGACGGGCGGCTGGTGCAGATCGCCTTTCTCACGGGGCCGAAGGCAGAGCTGAACTTTGCCCAGGTGATGGCCCGGCGGCTGACGATCACCGGCTCGACCCTGCGCCCCCAAAGCGACGCGGCCAAGGCGGCGATCGCCGAGGACCTGGCGCGGGAGGTCTGGCCGCTGCTGGCCTCGGGCCAGGTGGCACCGGTGATGGACGAGACCTTCGCGCTGACAGAGGCGGCCGCGGCCCATGCGCGGATGGAAAGCTCCGCGCATATCGGGAAGATCGTGCTGGAAGTGGCGGGTTAAACCCGACGCAGGCTCCACGCGAGGCGGCGCCGCCGCTTCGCGTGGATTTCCGGGGCTCTTTAGCGGCTCCCGGCACCGCGATGCAGGCGCGCCACGCGAATGCGCGGCCCTGTAGATCGCATTTTACTGAATCTTCAGATCTTAACGCCAAACCGGAAGCTGGTGGCGACCCGCCACGCTGGCACGCGGACTGCGGACCCGCCGTGAAGGCGGACTCTTCCGGCCGGGTCGATGCCAGGTCAACGAAGCCCGCTTTCACAGGAACGCCCGCCGATGCCTCGCACAAGATTTTCCCGGATCCTCTGGACCCTCGTCTTCTGGATCGTTTCGGCCGCGATCGTCCTTGGCCACGGCGCCTGGCTGGGCACCGGCACGATCGACCTTACCCCCGACTCGCGCAACGACATCAAGACGCGGGTGGCGAACGGCCTGCCGGCGCTGAGCGCGGGCGACATCATCGAGGTCTACTCCAGCTTCCCGGTCATCGTGGCCGGCACCCAGGACGGCCCCGGCGGCTACGCGACCATCTATGTGCCGGCGGGCGCCGAGGTGGTGGGCGCGCGCATCACCGATGCCGCGGGCAACACCCTGCCGGCGCGCCCGGCGCAGGCCACCACCGGAAGCGGGGTGGCCAAGGGCTGGGGGCCCAAGGGACAGCAGACCTTCGACGTCTCGGCCTTCGGCTGGCAGCCCTCGGACACCACGCAATGTTCGCTGGCGGGATACAGCACCGACCTCTGCAACGCCGGCCTCGCCTATATCTACGGCGACACCGGCATCTTCTATTCCACCCGCGACGATACCGCGCTGTTCGCCAACGGTTCCGACCGGGCGACGCTGGAGAACGGGTATCTCGTCGATCCCACTAACGGCACGCCCTGGACCACCGTCGGCGGCACCGGCACCGCCCGCGTGCACAACAAGTGGGACGCGGTGCAGCTGAACGCCTTCGGCTCCGGCGGCTCGATCTTCGACAACGGGTTCTCTGCCGCGGAACAGACCTCGCTGACCGGCGGCCGCGGGGCTACGCCGTTCCGGGCGGGCAGCCCGGTGGCGGGGCCCGACAGCGGCAGCGACTGGGACAGGTACGGCACCACCGGCCCCTGGAACCGCATCCAGTACCCCGGCTCGTGCAAGGCCGACGACCCGGCGCTGCCGGGTGCCGAGGGGCCGGCCAACGGCGACGGGTCGGTCTACCCCGAGACCACCGATCCCGGTGTGAACTCGGTCGAGGTCTGCTCTGATGCCTCGGCAACCGGGTTCGATCTCAACACC
This sequence comes from Rhodobacter sp., assembly GCA_048262455.1. Taxonomy (GTDB): domain Bacteria; phylum Pseudomonadota; class Alphaproteobacteria; order Rhodobacterales; family Rhodobacteraceae; genus Psychromarinibacter. Next base: position 123,558 of record JBLXFD010000002.1, on the reverse strand, counting down.
ACCGATGCCACCGCCCTGCCTGCGGGCACCAACGCGGTGCGATTCGCCTTCGGCGGCATCGCCGAGAACGAGGTGTACTACGGGGCGCTGCGGCTGCGGGTCACGGACCCCGACCTGCTTGGCCCGATCAACGCCGAGGGGCACGGCGGCGACAGCGCCCAGGGCGGGTCCGCCGGCAACGACAACCCGTGGCGCTACTGGGTGGCGGGATCCTCGGCCTACGCGGTGCCGGGACCCGACGCGCTAGCGGTCAACATCTCGATCGTCGAGGTGAACGGCGCCCCCTATGGCGGCGGCGACATTCCCCCCGCGGCCACGCTTCGCTACCGCGTGACCTATGCCAATACCTCGCTTTCGCCCCTGACCAACGCCTTGCTGCAGGTGACGCTGCCCACCCAGACCACCGGCACCGCCAACTTCGAGGTGATCTCGGGCGACGACATCCGCCCCGGCTCGAACCCCGCCGGCGGCACCTTCAGCTTCGCCAACATGCCGCAGCTGCAGGGCCTCGGCTCCGGCGCGCTGGAATTCGACGTCTCCACCAATGCCCCGGGCGGGTCCACCGTGCAGGCGGACACCCAGATCGCCTCTGACGAGACCGGCCCCGCCACGGACAGCGTTTCCGTCAACGTCGGCCCCAATCCCGTCGAGGCCCTGCCACAGTGCAACGGCTCGCGCTTCTCGCTGGTGGACTGGGCCACGGATGCCCCCGCGCTGGTGGGCCAGACCGTGCCGATCTCGCTCTACGGTATCACCGGCTCGGTGGTGGCGAACGACCTGTCGCAGGCGTTCCGCCCGTCGGGGGTGGGCACCGTCAACACGCTGTACGCCGGCACCGGCGGCAACCCGATGCTGGACGCACAATACGTCGAGCTGCGGGTCACCCTCAGCCAGCCGGTGAAGGGCCTCTACTTCTACCTCGCCGACCTCGACCAGGACGAAAGCGTGACGATCCACGGCGAACTGGTGGGCCAGCGCGTCAGCCCGGCGATGACCGACGGGCCCGCCAGCCTGGCGATGACCCGGGTCGCCAACAACGACGGCTCGGTCACGGGCGAGCGCGGCGGTGTGCTGGGCTCCGGCGCCAGCCGCGCGCTGCTGGTGGGCTTCAGCCAGCCGGTGGACACGCTTGTCATCCGCCACACGCCGCTGGTCTTCAGCGGCCCCGGCCTGTCGGGCCCCGACGGCATGCACCTCGCGGACATCCAGGCCTGCGCCGATTTCACCGATGCGCCCAGCCTTCTCGGCGATGCGCTGCACATCTTCACCGACGGCGACAGCCATGTCATCGGCCCCGCGATCAGCGGCGACAGCGGCCCCGGCGATGCCCCCAACGCCGACGGCGACGACGATGACGGCATCAACATTCCGCCCATGACCCAGGGCATCCTCACCACCATCACCGCCGATGTCACCGGCAACGACGGGCTGCTGCAGGCTTGGGTCGACTGGAACGGCAACGACGTGTTCGAGCCTGGCACGGCAGAGCAGACCGCCCTCGACCTCGCCGACGACGGCACCGGCGCGGACGCGGCGGCGGGCGACGGGCAGATCCAGTTCGACGTGGTGGTTCCCGGCGACGCGGTACTGGACCAGACCTACGCCCGCTTCCGCTGGTCCACCCAGCCCGCGCTGGGTGTCACCGCCCCCGCCGGCGACGGCGAGGTCGAGGATTACGCCGTGGTGGTCGCCGCCGCCCCGGTGGTCGACCGCGGCGACGCGCCTGAAAGCTACGGCGACCCGCAGCACATCATCGCCGATGCGGGGGTGGCGGGCACCTACCTCGGCGCGGTGGCGCCCGACCCCGACGCCGCCCCGCAATATAGCGGCAACGCCACCGGCGACGATCTTGACGGCGGCGACGACGAGGACGGCGTGGTCCTGCCGCAGCTCTTCCAGGGCGGCACCTCCGAGATCAGCGTGACGGTCAACGAGGTCACCGGCGGCGTCAGCGGTGTCACCGGGGCGGTGGCCTACCTGCAGGCCTGGATCGACTTCGACGGCGACGGCAGCTTCGACGCGGCGGACATGATCGCCGCCGACCTGCAGGACGGCTCTGCCGGCGACAAGGACGGGCTGCTGAACGGCGTCATCGTATTCGACGTCAACGTGCCCGCCGGCGCGACGCTGTTCCCCACCTTCGCGCGGTTTCGCTGGTCGACCACCGCCGGCGTTGTGCAGCTGGCGCTGGACGGCGAGGTCGAGGATTACACGCTGACGATCTCCGGCGACGCCCCGCCGGTAACCTGTGACGCCGGACTCTACCAGATCGCCGGGGCGAACTCGACGCTGAAGCGGCTGGTGTTCTCCACGGGCCTGAGCGGCTACACCCTCAACCTCCAGAATGTCGGCTCCACCACCGAGGATCTGTACGGCGGCTGGGGCTACAGCGAGGTCGACGGCTACCTCTACGCGGTGCGGGAGGGCCAGCGGGAGCTTTGGCGGCTGGACGGCTCCGGCACCTTCGCCCAGTTGCCGGACGTGCCCGGCTCGGCCGAGAAAGGCTCCAACGCCGGCGACATCCTTCCGAGCGGCGTGATGATCTACAAGATCGACGACGATTCCTACCAGTTGCTGGACCTGGCGAACCCGAATGCCACCGTCGACCTCGGGACGCTGGAACTGAACCTCAGGGTGAAAGCCGCCGACATCGCCTACAACGAGATCGACGGCCTGATCTACGGGATCGACGCCGATACCGGGCAGGTCTTCCGGTTCTCCGCGAACAACGGCAACCCCAGCGTCGGTACGGAAACCGTGACACTGTTCGGCCCCGCCAACTACACCGGCACATTCGAGGCGATATGGTTCGACGACGCCGGCCGCATGTACGCCTACGACAACGACAACAACGGCATCTACCTGATCGACACGGTGACCGGCGTGGGCCAGCTGCTTGCCATCAGCGAGGACGAGGAAGGCGGCAACAACGACGGCGCCTCCTGCCGCGGACCCTCGGCGATCCCCTACGGCAGCGCCTCGGGCAACGTCTACATCGACCAGGACGGGTCGGACGCGAAGGACGGGGCCGAGATCAACCTTGGCGGCGGCATCTCCATCAGTGTCTACGACGACCGGGGCACCCCCAACAACCTCGCCGACGACCTCTTCCTCAAGTCGGTGGAGACGCTGGCGGACGGCACCTACTCCGTGGGCGACCTCTCTCCCGGCTCGACCTACCGGCTCGAGGTGGACGTGAACGATACCGACCTGCCGCCGGGCGCGCAGATTGGCACCTCGAATCCGGTGGTGGGCGTGGCCATCACGCCCTTCGGCGACACGCCCGACATCGATTTCGGCTTCGACCCGCAGGAATCCGACCTGTCGATCACCAAGGTTGCCTACAACAACGGCGGCAATACCGTGATCACACAGGCCGCGCCGGGGGACCTCATCGACTTCGTGATCACCGTCAACAACGCCGGCCCCGGCTCTCCCTCGGGGGTCACGGTGATCGAGAAGCTGCCCTCGGGCTTCCAGTACGTCAGCGACGACGCCCCCGCCACCGGCGACTACTACGACCCCGCCACGGGGCTGTGGTTCGTCGACGAGATCCTGCCGGGCGCGATCGAGACCCTGCGGATCACCGTGCGGATGCTGTCCAGCGGCAACCACGTCAACTCGGTCGAGATCATCGCCAGTTCACTGGAGGACCGCGACAGCGATCCCAACGTCGGCGCCGCGGTGGACGACTTCAACGACGGCTTGGCCGACGACGACGAGGACAGCTACGCCATCGCCCTGCGCACCGGCGCGCGGCAGCTGTCGGGCCGGATCTTCCTCGACAACGGCGCCGGCGGCGGCACCGCCCACGACGGGCTGCTGAACGGCGCCGAGACCGGCGGACCGGGTGTTCCGCTGCTGATCACCGATGGCACCGGCGGCACCATCGCGGCGCCCATCGTCGCCCCCGACGGCACATGGTCCTACCCCCTCGCCGCCGATCACAGCGGGCCGATCGTCCTCAGCGTGACCGGCGCCGACGGCTACGTGCCGGTGTCGGAAACGAAATCCGGCCTTCCCGCCCTGGTGGATCCCGATCCCCGCGACGGGCGCTACGAGTTCACGCCGGCCGCCGAGACCGACTACGCCGGTCTCGATTTCGGCCTCGTCGCGGCGCCGCGCCTGACCGAGAACCAGATCGTGTCCGTCGGGGCGGGGCAGATCGCGCTCCTGCCGCACAGCTACGTGGCGACCAGCACCGGCAGCGTGGTGTTCAGCTACAACCTGGTCAGCATGGTGCCGGAGAACACCTACAGCGCCGCGCTCTATTCCGACACCAACTGCGACGGCGAGCCCGACAGCCCGCTGAACGATCCCGTCGCGGTGGTCGCGGGCGACAGGCTGTGTGTCATTTCGCGGGTGATGGCGGGCGGCGCGGCCGGGTCCGGGGCGAACCTGACCTACAGGCTGGATGCCACCACAACCTTCGGCGGCACCGGCGTGACCCATGTCGCCAGCAACCGGGACCGGGTGGAAACGGGCGGGGGCGCGGGGCAGCTCAAGCTGACCAAGACGGTCCGAAACGAAACCCAGGGCTCGCCCGAGAGCAGCTCCAACGCCGGTGCCGGGGGCGACGTGCTGGAATACCGCATCCGCCTGCAGAATCTCGGCGACAACGCCGCGACCGACGTGATCATCTTCGACAGGACCCCGGCCTACACCAGCCTGTCAGAGCCGGTGCCCAGCCCGGTCGCAGTCGGCGGCGCGCTGAGCTGCGCGGTGGCGGTGCCGGCCACCAACGTCGCCGGGTACCAGGGGCCCCTTCGCTGGGACTGCTCCGGCAGCTACCCCCCGGCGTCGGATGGATCGGTGACCTTCAAGGTCCGGATCGACCCCTGAGGGCGAGGCGGTCGGTGCGGGTAGGCAGGCGGTGGGACAGCACGACGCAGGTTCCACCGCCCCTGCCCTCGCGGCGTCCCCCATATCTGGAAGATCCAGATCACGCATGATGCTGGAGGCACCCGCTTGCTTGCTGAAGAGATTTCCGACTTTGCGCGGGCGCACCGAACCGGCACCGCCGGCTACCGATCAAGCCACCCGCTCAACCGCTGCGGCGCGTCAAACCTCTCTCAGTCCCCGAGGAACCGGTCCAGGTCATCCCAGAGGCTGTCGTCCAGCTTCAGCCGCAGCTTGAAATAGAACCCGTCGTCATAGAAGGGCGTGTCGTAAGGCTGGTCCTCGACCGACCGGTTGTACCCCACCGACAGCATCGCCCCTTCGTCCACGACGAACCCGGCCTCGAAGCCCAGCGCCTGGGTGGAGTAGCCGCTGTTGTCCCACATCTGGAACAGATTGACCGATGCTTCCAGCCGGTCGCGCAGCACCTCGCCGGTCAACCCGCCTTGGGCCAGGTGCATCAGGCCGGTGGCTTCGCTGCCGTTGTCATAGCTCTGGCTGCTCCACTGCCCGGCATATCGCCCGTTCAGCCGCAGGCGCGAGTTCGCGTCCCAGGTGCCCGCCACCGACCAGAGATGATCGACGCTGCGCGAATCCTGGATGTCCAGCCGGTTCTCGTACCAGGCCAGCACGTTCAGGCGCGCCTCGGTCCTCGGGCGGTAGGCCATCCCCGCGCGCAGGCGGTGGCGATGCCGGTCCGGCCCCTCCCCCCGCCCGTCATAGGCATAGCGGCTGCGCGCCAGGAGGGTCAGGTCGGGGCTGAACTGGCCGGCGATGCCGAGATCGCCGAAGGCGGTATAGCCTGCAGCCTCGAATGTCTGGTCCAGCGAAGCTTCGCCCACCCAGTTGCCGTTCTCCGAGTTCCACTTCGTCCCCAAGGCGAGGCTCGTCAGCGCACTGTCCGGCACGCCCAGGTCAAAGCTGTGCTCCAGGTCTGCCCGCAGCGAGTGACGCTCGTTCAGCTGCCATTTCCCGCCGAAGCCCTGGATCATCTGGGTGGACCGATCGGCGGTAGAGTCCATCTCGGAGCGGCCGGTCAGCCAGTTGTTGATACGGTAGTCGACGCCGAAGCGGGCCCAGGTGAACCTGTCCCCCAGCGGGCCGAAGGACAGCTCCACCTGCCCGAAGTAGCGCAGCCCCTCGCGCCGCTGATACTCGCCGCCCGTCCGCAGCGTGCCCTGGTCGACGCCCAGCAGCGGTATCTCGAGATCGAAGTCCAGCTTCACCCCCGGAATCGCCTCCGGGTGCCACTCCGCCGATTGCAACCACAGGAAATCGGTCCCGTCCTCCGCCCCCCGGCGCAGGTCGCGAGACCAGCGCAGCCCGTCGGTCCGGGTGATGGTGTCGCTGATCACTCGGCGCAGGCTCAGGTCGGCATTGACACGCTCGGCGTTGTTGACGCGGTCATGGATATACTCGGCCCCGGCCGCCAGCGTCGAAGTCTCGCCAAGCCGCCGCTCGGCGCTCAGCCGGATGGTATCAGTGCCGGGCTGGAGGGGCGATGCCGGCGGCGCGAAACCCTCGCTGGCACGCGCGGCCTCCAGCCGGAAACGCGCCTCGTCGGTCGCGTGCTCATAGGCCAGGCGCACCGCCGTGCCCTCCAGCCCCGCGCCATCCTCGGAGCGGGCGATCTCGACCTGCACGGTGGCGTCCTCGCCGATCCGGTGCTCGACAAAACCGGCGTCGATGCCGAACCGCTCGTCGCTGCTTTCCGGCCCGTCAGAGCGGATCACCCGCACCCCGGCCCGAGTCTCGTCACCCAGGTCCACGACGCCCTCGGCGCCGTAGAGCCAGTAGGTTTCCCGCCCCGCGCCCTCGGTCTGGTAGCTCACGCGCACCGACACCGGGTTCCCGTCATCATCCGCCTGCCGGATGGGGTAGTCGAAGACGATGGTGTCGCGGAAGTAGTCCAGCGTGTAGTCGATCAGCCGGCGCAGCCGCCGGGTGGAAAGGATCTCGCCGGTGTCGGCGTCGCGCACCAGGATGTCCACCTGGTCGGAGCCTTCGCGGAAATCCGCGAGATCCACGTCATAAGGCCCCGAGATGCCGCGGCCGCGGAATTCGATGATCCGGCTCTGTTGGGCGGTGCGCGCGGCGAAGACCGTCACCCGGGCAGATTCCCCCTCCCAATGCGCCTTCGCGCCGGTGGTGACATCGCGGTAGCCGCCGAGTTCGAAGGCCCGGTCCTCCGGCTCGATGGCGATGTCGCCGTACAGGATGTAGCTCGCCCCTTTTTCGACCCGGACGAAGAGGTTGTTCGAGGATTGCGCGTCGAAGCCCCGTTCGGAATTGTCGCCGTAGACCGGGTAGTACTCGTCGGCGCGGATGTCCCGGAACAGCCGGTCCTCGGTGTCGCGGTCCGAGGAGTACCGCAGGGTCAGAAGCGCGTCCCCGCGAATCTGGCCCTTGAGGTACAGCTCCCCGCGCAGGCCCGCCACCGTGTCCTCGAACGGGCTGATGGACTGCTCGTCGATATGCACCTCACCGTTCCTCAGGCCGACAGAGCCCTCGATGATGCCGACGAGGATGCGGTCTTCGAGATCCGGCTTGAACAAGATGCGCGCCTCGTCCGTTCCGAAGCCGCTGCGCACCCCGATGGTCTCGGGCCCGGCGTTCTGGGGCGCCAGCAGGTCGAAGGTCGCCTCGCCGTTGTCGATGTAGGCCTGGATCCCGGGCTGGTCGTCGCGGATGTCGGCCACGTCCCAACGGGCATTGCGCGCCTCCAGCGTCACCACCGCAGAGGCCTGTACCGGGTTGCCGCGCCCGTCGAGGATGCGGACCACCACGGGCACCGCGCCCCCGGGAGAGGCCTGCATCTCGGGCGGCGCGACGATCTCGATTCCGGCAGGATCGCCCGGCGCCGTGAGGGTCATCTCGGCCTCCTTGCGCATGATGCCGAAGCCGTCGACCCCGGTCAGGCGCAGCCGGTTTATTCCGGGGTTGAGCCGCAGCGCGATGTATTCCTTCGCCTGCAGGTTCCCGCCTTCCCAGACCGCGTGCTCGCCCACCCTGTCGTTGCCGACCTCCTGCCCGTTCACCTCCAGCTTCAGCGTCAGGTCCGCGGGCCCCTTGACCCGCAGCTTCATGCTGCGGCGCAGAACCCGGGCGCCGTCGGCGATGTCGATGAAGCCGAAGCCGCTCCCCAGCTCCTTGATGATCGTGTCGAGGGGGCCCGCCGGGGCGGGGCCCGCTTCTCCCGCGGGGTCGGCTTGGACGCCGAAGGCCGCATCGACCGTGTCAGTGTCGCCATAGATCTGCGTGGTGGTGGCCAGCCCGGCCTCGGACCGCACCGACCGATTGTCGGCGGCGCCCGCGGCGATCGGCAGGTCTCCCATCAGGTTGCCCTCCGTCTCGCCGCGCCCGTCCAGCGCCTCGACGCGGCGGCGAACCTCCGCGAAGGCGGCGGGCGAGCAGCCGGCGAGGGGGAACATCTCGGCCCGAAGCTCCCCCCGCTTCAATGCCACCAGCCGCGAGCCCGGCCGCAGCATGTCGGCCACCCGCGACACGCGCGGGGTTGCGTGTTCCGGCAGGGTCGAGGATTGCAGCGCCAGCACGTGGCTCATCGGCTTCAGCCCGAAAAGCGAGTACTTTCCGTCGCGGTCGGTGACCACCGCCAGCCCCTGCTGGGTCACGATGCGCACGCCCGGTACGCCCACCTCGGTGCCCTCGTCCATCAGCCCGTTCTCGTTGCAGTCGAGGAACACCGTCCCGATCACCGTCGCCTCGCGGGAAAACACGCCGCCCTCGGCGTTCAACCGGACCCGCGCCCGCGCGATGTTGGAAACGCGGTACTGGCCGGTGCCCGCCTGGAAACCGTGCAGCTCCGCGCGGTTGATCCGGTCGCCGCTCTTGGTCGTGGGGGTGAAGCGCAGTACGTATTCCAGCGTCACGCTTTCAAGCGGGGCCATGTCGCCCAGATCGAAGACCAGCGCGCCGCCGCGGTCGACTTGCGGGTCGTCGATGCTGTTCCCGTCCAGCCGGACCGTGCCCCCGACCAGCACGGCGTTGCGCGGCAGGTAGTCCGTGATCCGGCCCTGGATCAGCGCCTGGTTCATGTTGTTCGTGGCGGTCAGGGTGTAGAGCACGAACTCGCCCACCTGCACCTTGGCCTTGTTCGCCGTCTTCTCCAGGGTAAGCGGCACGCCGTAGAACGGGTCCAGCGGGATGTCGATCAGCGCCAGCGGGCCGCCGGAATGGGTGAAGGCGAACCCGTAAGAGGCCTTCGTGTCCACCAGGCGCCCGTAGCCGGCAAAGCCGGAGCGCACGGAGGGAAAGCTGAACTCGGCGGGCGGTCGCACCTCCAGCACGTATTCCCCGGCGGGCATCTCGCCCATGGCGGCAAAGCCGTCGGCTCCGGTACTGGCGGTGGTCATGCTGTTGCCGGAAGCGTCCCGCACCTCGATCATGGCGCCTGCCACGGCCGCGTTGGTCACGCTGTCGAAGACGAAGAAGCCTGGCGAGATCAGCAGGTCGGCCGTGGCCGACAGGCCCTCGCAGATCACCCTTCCGGTCATGGTGTCGCCGCTGGTCGAGGCGATCACCCCGTCTCCCGACAGGGGAACGGACATCTCGGCCACGGGCAGCGGTGCGGTCTCGAAGACCCCGGTGTTCGCACCGGTCTCGAAGGCCGCAATGTATTCGGCGTCGCCGGTCAGGCGGCTGCGCACCTCGATCAGGATCTCGTCGATGCCGTGGCTGGTGTTGCAGGCGCCGGAGACGGCGCGCAAGGCGGTGTCGCTGCCGGTCTCGCCGTAGTTGGCCGGAAGCCCGCTGCCCGGGTCGGTGAACTGCAGGTCGATTCCCGCCGCGCCAGCCGCCGGAACCATCACCAGGTTGGACGGCACGGGGATCGGGGCCGATCCGCCGCCGACAAAGGTCTTCGCCGTGTTGTGCACCTCGGCGGCGCCCAGCGCGGCCGGGCGCAGCACGATGAAGGTCACCTCCCGGAACTGGCCGACCGGGTAGTCGCCGTGGTGAAGGAAGGCGACCCTGTCCACCTCCGCCGGGTCCAGCGGCGGCTGCGACAGGTATTGCAGCTCGGGCGCGCCCTGAAGGTGGTAGAGCGCCGTCAAAGATGTGGTGCTGCCGGCCGAGACGAAACGGGTGTTGAGCGGCACGGGATCGTCGACCAGCACGCCGTGCACGGCGGCGCCGTCCACAAGGATCGGGGTGCCGTCCACCTCGGCATAGGCGGCCACGGCGCTGGTGGAGTTGTTGAACAGCCGCAGGGCATAGGTGATCCGCGTACCCTCGGCGGTCTCACGAAGGCTGAAGCCCTTCTCCAGCTTCAAGGTGGCGGCGACGATGCGGACGCTGCCGTTCGCGCTTCCGTAAGCGGTGACGATGGCCGGGGCCCCCATGGCGGTGCCGGAGGCGACCAGTTCCGACGTCACCACGTCGCCGGGCGACGCGTCGGGAGAGACCTCGACAGTCTGGAGCAGCGACATCCGCGCGCCCACGGGCAGCGGCATGGCGTCGCCGGTCTCGATCGACACATCGGCGGCATCGATGATGCCGTTGCGGTTGGCGTCGTGGTACAACCCGCTTTCGGCGATGGCGCCGGAGGCGTCGTCCATCGCCACGCCGAATTCCATCATCAGGTCGGCGTTGCCGACGTTGGTGACTTCGTAGTGGTGGACGGAGGAACTGCCGCGGGCCAGGACCAGGGTGCCGGTGCCGGAAAACTCGTAGGCCGGAACCGGGGCGACGGTGGCCGAGACGGTGTTCGACCGGACATATTCGACCACGCCGAGACGCGTGTTGAAATAGGTGGCCTCTGCGGTGTTGCGGATCGTGAGACCCGCCGGCGCCGGTTGGGCGATGGCAGCCGCGAGGCTGAAGGTGCCGAACAGGGCGAGAGACAGAAGCAACGGGGTAAGACCCCGGCACCAGTTTCTGATGAGTAGACACATCAAGACACACCCCGTACTCGGAAGCGGAAAAAACGAAGGAATTTTGAGGAGGCGAAGGTGGTCCACCCGGCGCTGGCCGGGTGGACCGGAAGGTTACTCGGACACTTTCACGGTGAACTCGAGCTGTGCGTAGTTGCCCGGCAGCACGGTGTTGTGCGAGCTGTCCGCGGTCGTGCCGGTCATGGTTACGGTAGAGGCGGGCTCTGCCGGGTAGACCGAGTAGGCGCAGGCGCCGCCGCAGGTATGGATCAGCGTGTAGGCCGGGGCCACGTCACGGATCCGTACGTTGCCCGCGTTGGTGGTGCCGGTGTTTTCGGCCTTGATCCGGTAGCGGATGCACTGGCCGGGTTCGACGTCCAGGCGGTTGCTGGTGAAGGTGCCGACGGCCCCGGTGCAGAGCGGATCAATGTACTGCATCTTGGTCAGCGTCACGTCGCCCGACACGATCACGATCTTGTCGTTGACCGAGTTGTTGGCCGTGTCCACATCACCGTTCGCACCGCCGTTCAGCGAGGTGTCGAGGGCGATGGTGGCAACTTCGCTCACGCCGGCGATCGAGCTGGACGTGGTCTGCACCCGGTAGATCAGCGAGATCTGGTCGCCCGCGGCAATGCCGGGAGTGCCCACCGCGACACCGTCAACCAGGTCGTTGAAGTTGTCGACGATCACCTCGGTCGCGTCGATCACGCCGTTCTGGTTGGCGTCCCAGTAGATCGCGCCCGAGAAGTCCACCAGGCCGCTGGCCGTGATATCGCCTTCGGTGACGGCGATGTTCGACTTGTTGGTCACGGTGTGAAGGATGTCGACGATACCGCCGGGGGCCGCCTGCACTTCCTGGTCAGCCTCGATGGCCACATCGACCACCGTGTTGATGGTGACCTGGTTGACGATCCGGTCGGATTGCCCGGTGACCGCAGAGGCCACGCGGATGTCGATCGGGTTGTCGCTGGGCGGGTAGCCCTCGGTCGGGGTGATGACGACGTTGAAGTCCTTGTTGCCGCCCGCCGGAATGGTTCCGGTGTTGGAGACAACGGTGCCGTCGAGCAACTGGAACTCCACCGTCCAGCCGGCCGGGATGGCCTGTGCCAGTGACAGGTTGAAGCTGTCCGACGTGGTGCCGCCGTTTTCAACGTTCATCGGGAAGGTGACCGGCACACCGGGATCGGTGTTCTGCGTCACCCACGGCAGGACGCCGTTCGTGGGTGCCGGGCCAGCGCCTTCGGATCCCGCGACCTTGTTCTCCAGGTCGATGGCCGAGGCCAGCACCTGGCCGGTGAACTCGGCGGTCGAGCTGTCGAAGCTGCCGCTGTTCTCGGAGGTCGCCACCACGCTGGCAGTGAACTCCGACGTGGTCACCGGTGCCACGTCGGTGGGAAGGGTGGCCAGCAGGGTGACGGTGGTGGTGTCGCCCGAGGCAAGCGGCCCGACGGTGCCGATGATCGGCGTCGCGCCGTCTTCCCCGACCATGCGGAAGGTGGTGCCCGCCGGGAAGTCGACGTTGGAGACATCCAGCGTGTAGCTGTCGGTCACGTTCGAGGTGTTGGAGATCACGAACTCGAACGGGATCGTCGCACCTTGGTAGACGTCGTTGTTGTCGGAGACGATGTCATCCGGCGTGCCGTCGGTATCCGTGCCCGAGGCAACGGTCCCGTCGCGGGTGCCGTCCAGGTTGATCTTGGTATCGTCGATCTCGAGCCTGAACTGCTCGTCCACGGTGACCGAGGCGGTGTTGGAGTCCGGGAAGGCCGTGCCGTCGACGCTTTGGGTCGCGGTGTTGGGAATGACGCCTGCCGGGGCGCCGTCAACGATCCGCGCCTTGAAGGTCACGCTGCCGGACCGGCCAGAGGGCACCTCGCTGACGATGAACTGCAGGGTCTGCGCGGTATCGTAATACCACGCGATGGTCTGTCCCGCGCCGTTCGTCCGGTCGGTGTCGTTGGCCAGATTGCCTTCGTCCAGCGCGCCGGAGGCGTCGGACCATGTGGCGCTGTTGGCGATGTATTCCAGCCGGCTGTCCAGGACGTCCTGCACAAGGTAGTTGTCGGCGGTGGCAAGACCGGTGCTGGAGTAGGTCAGCGTGATGGTCACCTCGTCGCCGCCGTCGACGATGGCGTTGTTGCCGGTGCCGGTGGCGGGATCGACCGTCATCGACTTGACGACCTCGACGATTGCCGCGTTCGAGATGGTCAGGGTATCGACGTTGGCGTCGCTGACACCCGTGTCGAGAACCGAGGTCGCGACCACGTCGATGGCGTCCGTGCCGGTCTGGGTCGAGGAGGCCGACGCCTCGATGATGAACCCGTACTGTTCGCCCGGGGCCAGGACCGGGGTGCTGGTGATCGGCCTCGCGCTGTCGGCGACGCCGTTCATGTCGGCGTCGGGGTAGAAGATGAGCGTGGTGTCGAGCGTACCGGTATCGCGTTCGTCCGCGGTCAGGGTGTAGCTGTCAGGCCCGTTACCGTCGTTGGTTATGATGTGCGGAAGGAAGGCCTTGCCGCCCGGGGCGATGCTGTCGGAGTTGTCCGAAAGCAGCGTCAGGCCGGCGACCTGCTGAACGATGGTCTCGACCTTGTTGGACGTGACCGTGATCGTGTCACCGGCGCTGTTGGTATAGGTGGCAACCGCCTGGTTGCCGATAACCGACCCTGCCTCTGGCCCCGCGGCGTGCGCGGGCATCCCGATTACCGACGTTAGCGCCACCGCGCTACAGCCGAGTTTGAAGTACGACGTGATTTTCACTGTTGCCACCATCTATTGTTTGAGTTGTTCGACGTTGCCGGGGCCGAGCCCGGCATTTTCAGGTCAGTTGACGACGACCCGGTAGGAGTTCAGCGCCTGCTCGCCCGCGGGCAGCGCGGCATCGAGCGTCCAGCGGACCGCCTGGACGATCTCTTCGGGCACGGGTTCGAAACGGACGGTGCCGTCCTCTTCGATGATCTTGCGCAGGGCCGGCAGGGTCGACCATTCCAGCCCCGGAAGCTCGGGGTCCATTTCCGCCTGGATCTCGAAATCGGCGGCCAGGGTGCTTTGCTGGCTTCCCAGCTTCAGGCTGACCCCCTCCGGGATCGGGCCCACGATCACCAGGCCGTCGATGTCGCCCTCGGTGAGGTTCGCGTGCTCGATGGTGAAGTGGATCAGCTCGCCCGGTTTGACGGTCTCACGCTCCACCAGTTGTTCGGCGCCCTCCTCGTCGAATTCGACGATCTTGAGGTCGATGAACGAGCTGAGTTCCCCTGCAGAGAGGGCGAGCGCGGTACCCGTCAGGAACGCGGTCGCCAGACTCGCGCGGGTGAAGATCGGTAGTAGGCACATGTGAGGTCTCTCCTGTGTTTGCCTTGCCGAATTGCGGCGCCTGACAGCGATGCCGGGCCTGCTCTAGGGGCCAAACGGAAACATCCAGTTACCGGCGGCGGGGGTCCAATCCGCCTCGCGGAGGGGGCACAGGGGAGGTGGCAGGGGCTGTCTGAAACCGGGGAGACGCAGGTTTTGGGGAGTAGGAATCGCGGCGTTCCGCATCACGCTTTCGCGGTGCGGAGCGGTGCTGCGAGGCAGCGCCAGAAGCCTGTTTTAACTAGGATGTCAGCCGCGGGAGGCGGTGGTGGCTGTCGCGCCACCTACCGCCGTGCAGAGCGCCGTTGCGCCACGCCAAGGCGCCGCGCAGGCCTGTGAGGGCCCCGGATACGTGGGACCGAATGCATCGAATTGTTCGCACAATCCCGCCGCGCCGCGGGTCGGGGTCCGGCGCGGTGACCTGCTACGCCACCGCCAGGCGGTACAGGTGCCAGGTCGCGTGTCCCAGCACCGGCAGCACCAAAATCAGGCCGACGAAGGCCGGCAGCGACCCCAGCACCAGGGCCACCGCGACGATCAGGCCCCAGGCCAGGATCACCCGCGGGTTCTTGCGGAATACCCGGAACGACGTGGTCACCGCCGTCGGCACCCCGACGTTGCGGTCCAGCAGCATGGGAAAGCTGACCACGCTCATCGCCAGCACGAGCAGCGCGAAGCCGAAGCCGATGGCGGTGCCCAACACGATCATGGTCCAGCCCGGCCCGGTGGTCAGCACCTCGCGCGCGAAGGCGCTGGCCGAGACCGGCGGCGCGGGGCCGAGGGTGACGGAGTAGATCCAGCTGGCGGCCATCAGCCACAGCAGGAACAGGGCGATCAGGTAGAGGCCCAGCACCACCATCGCCCCGAAACGGGGCGCGGCGATCACGCCCAGCGCGGCGGACCAGCGCACCGGTTCGCCCAGCTCGCGGCGGCGGCTGATCTCGTAAAGGCCCACGGCCGCGAGCGGCCCAAGCAAGGCGAAACCCGCCGCCAACGGGAACAGCAGCGGCAGCAGCGCCGCGTTCATCGCGAAGCCCGCCAGCACCAGGCCGATCACCGGGTAGAGCAGCACCACGAACATCACGTCCGCGCGGGCAGCGGCGAAATCGGCGACGCCCTTCTGCAGCGCCTCGCGCAGGTCCTCCATGTAAAGCCTTCGGACATGAACATCGTCCGGAGCCTCGCCGCCGAGGCTTTCAACGGAGCGTTCAAGATGTCCCGCCGCGCCCCCGAGCTGCTGGGCTGTCCATGACAGCGGATTGCCGATCGTCTTGACCATGGCGCTTCTCCCTTCGCCTATACGCGCAGGCCGAAGCTCCGGAAGCGGGGGCGTGGGACCGGAACAGGTGCGGCCGACGTAGCGTCAGGATAGCATATTCGAAGCCTCCGCGGGAAAAATCCCGCGCTGCGGCGGGCCCGTGCGGCGCCAGGCCGCTTAGTCCACCGGGTCCAGCAGCGCGTCGTTCAGGGTGCAGTCGCGCCGAGCGTCCGCGCCGCAGTCCCGCGGCGCGAGGTCGCGCGTCAGGCAGATGCGGACCTCCTGGATCCTTTTGGCCTTGCAGGTGACGGTCACGCCCTCTGCCGTCAGGTCCGGATTTTCCTTCAGGAAGGCCTCTTCCACCACCTCCGCCGGCAGCCGCACCGCGCGGTCCAGCCGGCGGAAGACCTGCGGTCGGGTGACGGCGTCGTAGGCGCGGCGAGCGCTGGCGAAGTAGTCCTCGGGCGGCAGGCCGGCGCAGCGGCCGTGCTTCTTCCACTGGTGCCAGGCCGATCCGCCGGTGCCCATGATGTCCGCCATCGCGGCGGTCTCTGCCCGCGAGGGATCGCGCGCATCGGTGCGGCACCAGGAGGGCCAGCCCCGCTCGTTCTGCGGCCAGAGCCCGTGCAGCACCCAGCCGAAACCGGACCCGGCATCGCATTGCGCGCTGTCCCGCGCCGCCCCTTCGCGGGCGCACCAGCCGGGGGACCATGACAGCGCCAGCACGTAGTAGTCGAAATCCCCCGCCCGCTCGCCCTCTGCCAGCGCGGCGGAGGGGGCCAGGAGCAGGGCGGCGAGAAGCGCGGCGAGGCGATGCATGAGGGGGTTTTCCTGAGGCGCGTTTGGCGTTATATGCAGGCGCAACTTCCCCGAAAACGAATGTCGGGTCCAGCCGGACCAGCCGTTTTCCCGGCGAAGCGAGGTATTGTCGAAGGAGACGCAAGATGGCGAAACCGATCATGGCGAAAGCCACCGCGGTCTGGCTGGTGGACAACACGACGCTCAGCTTCAAGCAGATCGCCGACTTCTGCGGGCTGCACGAGCTGGAGGTCCAGGGGATTGCCGACGGCGACGTGGCGGTCGGTGTGAAGGGGTTCGACCCGGTCACCAACAACCAGCTGACGCAGGACGAGATCGACTCGGCGGAGAAGAACCCGCTGCACAAGCTGAAGCTGAAGTTCAACCAGGCGGCCGTTGGCGAGGAAAAGCGCCGCGGGCCGCGCTACACGCCGCTGTCCAAGCGCCAGGACCGGCCCGCCGCGATCCTCTGGCTGGTCAAGTTCCACCCGGAGCTGTCGGATGGCCAGATCTCGAAGCTGGTGGGCACCACCAAGCCGACGATCCAGTCGATCCGCGAGCGCACGCACTGGAACATCCAGGGCATCCAGCCGATCGACCCGGTCGCGCTGGGCCTGTGCAAGCAGACGGAACTAGACGCCGCCGTGCAGAAGGCCGCCAAGAAGCGCGAGGCCGATGGCGCGGTGATGACCGACGACGAGCGCCGCCGCCTCGTCTCGACCGAGCAGAGCCTGGAGATGGACCCGGAGCCGCGCATGCCCTCCTCGATCTCGGGGCTGGAGACCTTCACCCTCTCCGACGATTCCGCGGACGAGAAGGAAGCGCCGCTGCCGGACGCCGACAGCTTCTTCAACCTGCCCTCGGGCGGGGATGACGACGAGGACGACGAGGACGAGGGCGGCAGCCGCCGCTGATCGCCGCCTCTGGTTGCAGGATGGAAGCCCCGGTTGATTGGCCGGGGCTTTTTCTTTTTGGGTGCGGCTTGGCGGGGTGAACCCCGCCCTACAGCTTCTTTCGAGCGAAGCGCTGAAAGCCCCGAACAAGCCGAAGGCGCGGGGCGAGCGCCTGCCCGTCCCGGCGGGCTGGCGCTTTGGGGACCGCAGGGCAACGTTCCTTCTGCGCGCGGGTTTGGCTGATATAAAGCGCCTACGCCAGAGGTCCGATGCGCCACCCCACGGGCAGGCTCGCGTTGCGCACCTGCTCAGGCCTGCCCGCGCCCCTTCAGCGAATCCCGGATCTCCAGCAGCACGTCCAGCTGGGTCGGCCCGGCGGGCGCGGCCTCAGCCGGCTCGTCCTTCTTCTTGATCGCCAGGTCCTTCACCCGGTTCACGTAGCGCACCAGCAGGAAGACCACGAAGGCGATGATGAAGAAGTTGATCACCGCCATGGCGAAGGACCCGTAGGCAAAGACGTTCGCCCCCGCGTCGCGCGCCTCGGTGAGAGAGGCGTAGGGGCCGCCGCCGCTGAGGACCACGAACTTGTCGGTGAAATCCACGTTGCCGGTGAACAGCCCGATCAGCGGGTTGATCAGGTCGTCCACCACCGACTTGACGATCGCGGTGAAGGCCGCGCCGATGATGATGCCCACGGCCATGTCCATGACATTGCCCTTGGCGATGAAGGCCTTGAATTCGTTCAGCATGCTGTCCCTCTTGCCGTTCCGCCGGCCTCGCACGGCCGGTCGCACGGTTCTTCCCTTAGCATCCCGTCCCGGTAATTCGAGCCTTTTTCCCGCCGCGCCGCCGCATTACGCTGGCGCCATGTTTACAATCGAGCACGATTTCGACGCCACCGTCATCACCCTCGTCGACGAGGGCGAAAGCTACCTGCGCGAGGACGTCACCATCAACGCCTTCGACGACTGCATCACGCTGGAACAGCTGGAGCCGCAGACCGACCGGCTGCAGAAGATCACCCTGTCGCTGACCCAGCTGCGCGACCTCGCGGCGGCGCTGGACCTGCCCGAGGGGGTCTACCGCCTGCGCCGCGCGCCCGAGGAATAGCGGCTCAGCGGCGCGGGGGGTCCTTGCGCCGCCAGGTGCCCAGCCAGCGCGAGACGCGGCCGCGGTGGTGGTCGATGCGACCGTCCGCCGTGTCCCAGGCATCCCCGGCCCGCGCCACCGCCGGGTCGATCGAGCGTTCGCGGAACTGCCGCCACGCCGCGCGCACGAACAGCAGGGCCACCACCAGGAACAGCAGGAAGAAGATGTTGAACCAGGGGATGATCCGCACGTCCGGCCCCGCCACCGGGCGCACCGAGATCGCGTTGGGATAGATGGTCAGGAAGCGGTTGCGCCAGCCGTAGTGGGTCAGCACCGCCCAGCGCGGCTCTGCCGCAGTTGACTGCAGGTCCGCCGCCTCTGCCTGCAGGTCCGAGCTGTCGAACTTGAAGTAGGGCGGCCAGATCCAGCCGGTGTCCTCGTTGCGGAACACCATCACCCCCTCGGCGTCGCGGCGGACGAGCCCCAGCAGCATGGTCTTCTTGCGCACGGTGTTGATCAGCCGCACGTCCCGGGTGGTGTTGTCGAGGTTGCCGCTGTCGGCCTGGGCGTAGAACAGCCGGTTCGAGGGCGAGAAATCCATACGGATCACCTCGGTCCCGGTGATCCTGACCACGTCGTGCTGCGGCAGCACGTAGTGCAGGAAGGCGAAGACCACGAGGAACAGCAGGGTTTTCAGCACGGTCTTCACATAACGCATCGGTTGTCCTCAGTTCCAGTTCGTCAGGATCAGCACCGCGATCACCAGCGCCGCGGGGATGATGTAGACCAGCAGGATCAGCTTCGGGCGGATCGAGGCATGGTAATCCTTCATCCCCTCCTCGATATAGGTCTCGCGGGCCACCGCGTCGCCCCCCTCGGGGTTGTCGGCGGCCCAGGCGTTCTCCAGCTTCTCGCGCCGCACGGAGCGGGAGTACAGCCAGACGGTCCAGTAGACCACGCTCAGCAGCACGAAGCCGAAGACCAGCAGCTTGATCAGTCCCATCGCCTACCTCCGCCGCACCGCGCCCCAGGGCCCCACCAGGTCCACCATCCGCGCCTGGCGCGGCGGCTCGGGCGGCGCCGGGGCGGGTTCCTGCATGCCCGGCTCGTGACCGAAGAGTGCCGCGCGGGTGCCGGCCTTGTCCACCTGATACTCGGCGGCAAGGAAGTCCGCCACGAATTCCTTCTTCGCCTCGCTCCAACCCCGGTAGAGCCCGTAGAACAGTTCCTTGTGGCAGATGAAAAGCTGCCGCACGTCCAGCGGCGTCAGTTCCGCCAGCAGCTGGTTCACCAGCTCGGACTGCGGGCCGGCGGCGGCGCGCAGCGTGTAGAAGTAGGCGGGGTGGTCGCTTGCG
Organism: Rhodobacter sp.; assembly: GCA_048262455.1. GTDB lineage: Bacteria > Pseudomonadota > Alphaproteobacteria > Rhodobacterales > Rhodobacteraceae > Psychromarinibacter. Next base: position 104,024 of record JBLXFD010000002.1, on the reverse strand, counting down.
ATGCGCGGCCAGTCGCCGCCGCCCTCGGCCCAGCGCAGCAGGTCCGCCAGCCCGTGGTAGGCCGCCGGCAGCGCGCTGCCGAGCGAGCGGGCGAGGATCCGCAGGTCGCGCCGGGTGGCGCCGGTCAGGTCGTGGCCAAGCGTCGCCGCCACGTCCACGAGGATGAAATCCATCTTCTGGCGCAGGATTGCCGCGCCATCGACGCCGCGCGCCTTCACGATCGGCTCCGCCAGCCCGTTCAGTTCAAGGAACTTCGCCACGCGGTTCGGCTCGTCCAGCCCCAGGGTGAAACGGATCGGCAGCTCGCCCAGCGCGTCCTTGCCACGGGCCACCAGCGCCGCCGGATGCTCCACCCCGCGGAACAGGTAGACGCCGCCGAAGTGCGAGGTCCAGTAATCCGGCACCGGCAGGGTAAAGACGTCGAGGTCCACGGGGTTGCGGGTGACATCGCCGGTCTGCCGCGCCAGCCCGATCATCTCGGCGATCAGCACGTCGTCCCACCAGGCGTCCTCTTCCCCCCGGAACCGCTCGATCCGCTTTTGCAGCTCGCGCGCGTTCTTGACGTCGCCGCCGGTGGTGTCGGCCTCCACCACGATGCGGGTGATGTCGAACAGCCGCTGCGGCACCGACAGCTCCAGCACCGAGTTCACCAGCTCCCCCGCCACCGCGTCGCGGGTGATCAGCGCGAACAGCTTGGCCTCGTTCGCGGCGATGTAGTCCCGCAGCACCCGGCGCGAGAAGGAGAACCGCGCGTTCAGCAGCGGCGCGCTCTTCTGCTCGGTGGTCAGCAGGATGAACTGGCGGTTGCAGCCGTTCTGGTTGAGGTACTGGAAGTCCCCCAGCTCGTCCCCCACCTCGGGGCTGTAGCCGGAGATGTCCATGTGGAAATCCGTCAGCCCGGTGCTCTTGCCCGTCAGGTGCCGCAGCGCGCGGTTGTACCGTTCCACCAGCGCGGGCGAGGCCACCTCCACGAGGTTGCCGAACATCAGTCCTTTTTCGATGAGGCGTTTCATGAAGCCGCGCTGGGCAAATTAAGGTCCCTATCTGCTAAGAGCTTCCGCAACGCGCACTCAAATTCGTCAATTCTTAGCCTCCTTAATTTTTCTTTATTGGTCCGACTTAGATAGGGCCGCAGATCTTTCAGATTCTTCAGTGTCGCATGAAGGTCTACTAGCGCGAACCTCTGCGCCGGGGGCCGGACATGTTGATGATTATTCGAAGCTTCGTGCTTTAGATCCTCATGCGCAGACCCAACGGCATCCCCCTGTACGGATATGATTAATTCTTCACCTTTAGCTTCCGGAATGAACCTCTCAAACAGATAGATCCTTACCCCTTTAGGCGAGAATTGTCCCTCGTCGTCGTGGGATGAGAAGTACCAACTAGCATTGATCAGCCCAGAATGAATTAATTGGTGTTTCAACGTGCTAAGAAGCTCGTCCGCTAGTGCGGCGTTTTCAGCCTCCCTTCTCTGCCGTTGTTCATCCTTAAATAGTTCCGCCTGCGCCCCCATCGCATCGGCCATTCTCGCGGCCTCTTTCCTCGCGAGCCTTAGCTCTTTCCGCTGCTCTGAAAGCTCCTGACTCTGCAACGCCACAGTGACGATGATCCAAAGAAATGCTAGTGATCCCGCTAAGCCCGCCAATGTATCACCCATCTCGTTAGGCGAAGAGTTCATGAATTTTTTGAACAGCGACACGCAATTCTGGTGCTCTAGAGCATCCACCACGCAGCTCTCGCGCATGGCCAGCACCAGAGCGCCTAAAAAAATGATGAGTGAACCGAGCACTCCCCACAGCAACGGGTTGTTCAGGCGCCAGTATCGAAATTTGGTATCCTCCATTACCCGCGATCTCCCCGCGCTCTGTCCGCGCCCTTGCGCTTTTCCACCCGCTGCGCCAGCCCCAGCCAGGCCAGCGCCAGCACCGGCCCCCAGACCAGCGCCGCGTATCCCGACAGCTTAAGAAAGAACCAGCCCGTCGCCAACGGCGCATCCGACAGCGCCGCCCCCACCCGCGCGCCCTCGGCGGCATAGACCGCGGCGAAGACCCCGGCGCCCGCCAGCAGCAGCAACCCGGCCGAAGCCCAGATCCCCACCGCCACCTCGAGATGCGCGCGGCTGTCCCGCCGCACCATCGCGAAGGGCAGCAGCAGCGCCAGCGCCCCCAGCAGCAGCAGCGGCAGGCCGGTGTTCAGCACCGAGATCGGCGCCGCGTTCACCGCCCCGCCCCGCGCCGCGGCTCAGCCCCGGCCTTCCGCATAGCGCCGCCGCGCCTCCTCCTGCCGGCCGAAGTCGCGCACCATCGCCTCGATGGCCGCCTCGTCGGACTTGTCGGCATAGCGGAATTCGCTGTCGGCGTAGCGGTTGATCTCCTGCACCACCATCTCCACCGTGATCGGCTGCCGCAGCTCCGAGATCATGCCCAGCTTCTCGTCGTAGGATTTGAACAGGAACAGCTCCGGCTCCTCCATCCACTCGTCCGGCAGCTCGAAGTCCATCGCCCGCACCTTGACGGCATCAGTGATGTTCTTGATCGCCCGCCCGGTAAAGCGCGGGTCGGCCTCCTGGATCGCCTTCAGGTAGGTGCCCAGCCGGGCAATGCTGTCCAGCGGCCCCACCTCGCTAGCCACCCGGTCCCAGACCTGCGCCAGCCCGGCTTCCTGCGGCTTGCCGTGGGCGTCGAAGGACCGCGCCACCGCCTTGCGGATCTCCTGCGCCGCGAAAAGCTCGTGCTTGCCCAGCGGGATCTCGTGCCGCTTGCCCAGCAGCAGCGCCAGGATGTCGACGTAGTCCTCCCGGCTCTGCGGCCCGTCCACCAGGAACCGCGCCCCGGCCCGCTGGCGCAGCGCGTCGTCCACGTTCTCGGGGTAGTTCGAGAACATGCCGAAGGTGCAATTGCCCCGCACCACGGTATTGGCGCCAGAGAACGCCTCCATCAGCACCGCGGTCACCTCCTGCTGGCCGGCGCTCGACTGCCGGTCGCCGCGCTTGCCGGCGATCTGGTCGATGTCGTCCACGGTGCCGAACCCGATGGCGGCAGGGTCCAGCACGTTGTTGATGAAGGCCTTGGCGTTCTGTCCCGACTTGCCCTGGTAGCTGTCGATCCCGTCGATGGAAAAGTTCTGGTAGCGGAACGGGTAGCCGGCGTTCTGGCAGTAGCCGTGGATCAGTCCCGCCATCATCTGGATCAGCGTGGTCTTGCCGGTGCCGGGCTTGCCGTCGCCCATGAAGGTGAAGATGAAGCCCCCCAGTTCGGCGAAGGGGTTCAGCCGGCGCTCGAAGTCGTAGGCCATCAGCATCTTGGCCAGCTTCATCGCCTGGTACTTGGCGATGTGGTTGCCCACCACCTCGTGCGGCTTCTTGAACTGCATGGTCAGCGCCGCGCCCCGCGCCTTGCGCGCCGGGGTGAAGCCCTCGATCGTCAGGTCGTCCGCCTCCACCCGCCAGCGCGCGCCGGTGAAGGGGCCCAGCCGCGGCGCGTTCTGGGCGCGCAGCGCGACCTTTTCCATCAGCGTCTCGGCAAAGGCCAGCACCACCGCCACCAGCCGCGCCTCGTCGCTGGCCAGCCGCTCCAGGTCCTGGTCCAGCTCCCAGAGCGCGCCGTGCAGCGCCAGCTGGGCATTGTCGGTCAGCACCTCGTCCAGCCCGCCCAGTTCCACCACCGCCTCGCTGGCCGAGGCCGCCAGCAGGTAGGCGGTGGCATTGGCGAAGGTGTACAGCACCGCCAGCGCCTCGCCCTGCAGCAGCTCGCCGAACTCGCCCGCCCGCGCCGCCGGCAGCCGGCCTTCCAGGTTCTCCTTCTTCAGCGCCGCCAGCCCGGTCGCCTCGCCGTAGGCCTCGCCCACCGCCAGCGCCACCGCCAGCGCCCGCCGCACCCCCTGCATCACCGTCGCCTGCAAGGGCGAAACCAGCGCGTCGCCGCCGTCCGCCGCCTCGATCCGCTCCAGCAGCCGCACCCCCTCGGGCCGCGCCGTGGACCGCGTCACCAGCCCCGGGGTGGTGGACCGGAACCGCCGCCGCGTGCCCAGCCCCGCCGACCGCTCGGGCACCGGCCGTGCCGGGGCCGCGGCGATCCGGGGGGTGTGGTCGAACCCCTCCAGCATCGCCTCCGCCGCCGCGTAATGCGCGCGGATCTCCGCCTCGCGCAGCTCCATCTGGTCGCCGGTCACGCTCATCGCTCTCCGTCCCTCGCCAATGCCCGCATGCAATCTCTGGTTTCGAAATATCCCGGGGAGCGCGAGGGGCAGCGCCCCTCGCCCCCGCTGAAAAGCTTGCGCCGCAGGCGCTCCGCCGGATCCCCGCTCACCGGTAGCTCACCACCTGGCCGCTGGGCGAGACCACGAACTTGCGGACCTCGCGGAACCCCGGCGGCTGTTTCTCGGCCAGCACCTGGAAGGGCCGGGCCGGCATCACGATGGCGCGCTCGGTGGCGGTGGCGCCGGTGTCGGCGCCGCGGCCCGCGAAGGGGTCCAGCGCGAAGATCTCCCGCTCCACCTTCCCGAACCAGCCGCTCTTTTCCAGTTCCACCCGCTCGCTTTCCAGCCGCTCCACCGTCCAGGCCAGCGCCCAGTCCTGCCCCTCGGGGGCGCGGGCCTCCTCCAGCACGTCGTGGATCGGGCCGGTCTGCAGCGTGTAGTCGGCAGAGTACATCGGCCCCACGTGGATCCGCCGCAGACGCTTGGGGTGCAGGTCGTCGAAGTCCCGGTCGAAGCCCTGCGCGATGGTCAGCAGCTTCAGCCCCGCCAGCGACTGCGCCATCAGGTGCGCCTGCGCCGCCGGCCAGCGCCGATCATCCACCGGCAGGCCGCGCGCGCCGCTGTCGTCGCATTCCATCAGGTAGATCGTCGGCAGGTTCACCTGGCTGTCGTAGACCGCCCAGTGCAGCAGGTAGCGCCGCCGCGCGCCGTCCAGGTCCCCCAGCCACTGCGCCTGCGGGTCCATCTGCGCCCAGAACAGCCCGCCCGCGCGCAGCGCCTCGTAGTACAGCCGCTGCGACATGGCGAACTGCAGCTTGGTGGGGATCGCGAGGTCGCCGACGATGGCGCGCACCATCTCGTCCTTCAGCTCGGCGGGGCTGCGCATCCCCGCCAGGTGCCGTTCCGCCTGCTGGGCGTCGTTGGCCATGGTGAGCAGCTCGCGGAACACCGGAAAGCCGCTGTCGGTGCGGTCGATGGACAGCGAGCCGAAGAAGGTGCCGGTGTCGCGCCCGGTCATCAGGTACTTCAGCCCCAGCGCCCGGAAGGTGGCGGCGATCGCCTGCACGTAGCCGCCGATCACCTTCACGTCCAGCTTGGACAGGCCCCGCTCGCGCTCCATCACCGCCGCCACCCGGCCGAGGTGGCCGGTGATCGCCTCGAAGGTGCGGAAATAGCGCCGCGCCGCCTGGGTGTCGGTCAGGCCCATGTGGTCGCGGCTCAGGTCGGCCCCGGTGACGCCCTCAGTCATGGCCGCGCCCTGGCTGCTGCATCGCTGGCCTCCCTCCGCGCCGACCGGCCGCTGCCGGCCGCCTCACGCCCCGCCGTAGAGGTTCTTGTCGTGCTTCTCGACGATGGCGGCAAAGCGGCGGGCAAAGCGTTCGTCGGCCTTGGCCTTCTGCTCCAGCACCTTGCGGGCAAAGACCATGTGGTCCTCGTGGGCCTCCATCATGTCGGCCATCCGCTGATTGGTGGCGGTGCCGATGGCGGCCATGGCGGCCTGAGCCTCCTTGTCGGTCTGCACGCCGATCTCGTTGATCCGGTGCGCCACGTCCTGCTGCTGGGCGGTCTTCAGCGACTTCGACAGCGCATCGTACAGCACCACCCGCTGCTTGGTGTCGGTCTGCAGCTTGTTGATCAGCACCATCTGCGTCGCCGCCTGGTTCTGCAGGCTGTCCACCCAGGTCTTGCCCTTCTCGATGTAGCGTTCCAGCGTCTGGCTCTGGGCCAGCTTGACCTGCTCGGACTGCACCATCTCGTTGTACTTGGCGTTCAGCGCCGCCAGTTCGCTTTCCAGCTTGGTGCGGGCGGCGGCGTCCTGTTCGACGGAGATCTTGTTCTCCAGCTCGATGATCTTCGGGTCCATGCCCTGCAGGGTGCCGCGCAGGCCCTCCAGCTCGCCCACCACCGACTCGCGCTCGTCCAGCGTCGAGGTCAGGTTCGCCTCCACCTTCTCCTTGTGCTCGTTCAGCACGGCCAGCTGGTTCTCCAGCAGCTTGACGATGGTGTCGGACTTGCCGATCAGGTCCTGCAGCTTGTCGTCGATATTGGCGGTGCGCATCCGCTCCTGCCGCATGGAATCGGCTTTGGCGGGGGCGAAGATGCCGACGAAGCTTTCCCAGCCCGTCTTGGTCCGCATCTCGTCGAAATCCTTCGAGAAGGCGGCGGTGACGTCGTCGAGCCCCATGATCAGCTCGGCGATGTTGGCGTTCATCAGGTCGGTGTGGGCGTGCACGTCCTCGAGGGTGGCGTTCTCGACGTCGATGGAGATGTCCTCGCCGGCCTTTGCCTTGGCGCCGATGGTTTCCACCCGCGACGTCAGGTCGGCAATCTTCGATTGCGCCTCGGCCACCTGCGCCTGGCTCTCGCGCACCTGCGCGTCGAAATCGCTCATGGTATTCCTCGTGTGTGCAAATCGCTGGAGACTATACTTCAGCGCTGTCTACCCACTTTGCAAGCACGCGTCATCCGTTTTGCCCTGTCAGCCGATCACGTTGAACTCCGGCCCGAAGGGATAGCCGGTCAGGTTCTCGGCGCCGGTCTCGGTCACCACGAGGATGTCGTGTTCGCGGTAGCCGCCGGCGCCGGGCCGGTCCCGGGGGATCGTCAGCATCGGCTCCATCGAGATGACCATCCCCGGCTCCAGCACCGTTTCCACGTCCTCGCGCAGCTCCAGCCCCGCCTCGCGGCCGTAGTAGTGCGACAGCACGCCGAAGGAATGGCCGTAGCCGAAGCTGCGGTACTCCAGCAGCCCCTCCGCCTCGAAGAAGGCGTTGATCCCGGCGGTGATGCCCGAACAGCTTGCGCCGGGGCGGATCAGCGACAGGCCCAGCCGGTGCGCGCCGAGGTTCGCCTCCCAAATCCGCAGCGAGTCCGCGTCGGGCTGGCCGAGGAACAGCGTCCGCTCCAGCGCGGTGTAGTAGCCGGAGATCATGGGAAAGGTGTTGAGCGACAGGATGTCCCCCGGTGCCAGCTTCCGCCCCGTCACCGGATTGTGGGCGCCGTCGGTGTTCAGGCCGGACTGGAACCAGACCCAGGTGTCGCGGTACTCGGCCTCCGGGTAGCGGCGGGCGATCTCCTGCTCCATCGCGTCGCGCCCGGCCATGGCCACGTCGATCTCGCGCGCGCCCTCGCGCACCGCCTCGCGAATCGCGTAGCCGCCGATGTCGGCGGTCTCCGCCCCCGCCCGGATCAGCGCGATCTCGGCCGCGCTCTTCCGCATCCGCTGGGCCATGGTCGCGGGGGCAAGATCGACGCGGCGGCTGGGTGACAGGAAATCGTTCAGCGCCTCCGACTGCGCCAGGGTCAGGTGGTCGGCCTCGAACCCCACCGCCTGCCCCTCGCCCGCCACCTTGCGCACCGCGCGCCAGAAGTTGTCGCGCGCCCAGTCGGTGTAGGTAAGGCTGTCGCCGTGGCAGCGCCGCCATGGCTGGCCGCCGTCGATCCCGGCAGAGATCGTCACGCAGTCCTGCGCCGTCACCACCAGCGCGTAGGGGCGGCCGAAGGCGCAGTAGAGGAAGCCGCTGTAGTAGGCGATGTTGTGCATCGAGGTCAGCACCGCCGCGGTCACCCCCGCCGTCTGCATCCGTTGCCGCAGCCCGGCCAGCCGGGCCTCGTATTCCTCCGCGGCGAAGGGCAGCGGCGCCTTTTCGCCGTTGTGAAAGCGGAAGAAGGGCGCGCGCGACGCGCCGGGGACAGCGGATTGCTGGTTCATGGCAAGGCCTCCGGAGAAGGGACCCCGAAGCGGGGCCCGGCAAGCTGGCTTCCCGGCGTGCAGGAGGATGAAGAGCCCACGCGCGGCGACGCCATCGCCGGCACTCGGGTGCCATGATACCGCTCCCGCGGATTCCGGCAAGCACGGTGATCGCCCGCTTGGCAAAATGCGGCGCGGCGGGGATAACGGGCTGACCGCAGCAGGGGGACCAGCCATGCGCCTTGAGGGCAAGACCGCCATCGTCACCGGGGCCGGCTCCGGCTTTGGCGCGGGGATCGCGCGCAAGTTCGCGGCCGAGGGGGCGCGGGTGATGGTCGCCGACCTGAACACCGAGGCGGCCGAGGCCGTCGCGGCAGAGATCGGCGGCACCGCCCGTACCGTCGACGTCTCGGACGGGGCCAGCGTGGCGGCCATGGCCAATGCCGCCATCGACGACTTCGGCGTGCCCGACATCCTTGTGAACAACGCAGGCATCACCCACCTGCCCATGCCGATGGAGGAGGTGCCCGAGGACCTGTTCGATCGGGTCTTCGCGGTCAACGCCAAGTCGGTCTACCTGACGGCCCGGCACCTTGTCGGCCCGATGAAGGCGCGCGGGCGCGGGGCGATCCTGAACGTCGCCTCCACCGCCGGGCTGTCGCCGCGGCCGAACCTGAACTGGTACAACGCCTCGAAGGGCTGGATGATCACCGCGACCAAGACCATGGCGGTGGAACTGGCCCCCGCGGGGGTGCGGGTGAACGCCATCTGCCCGGTGGCGGGCGAGACGCCGCTGCTGGCCAGCTTCATGGGCGAGGACACGCCGGAACGCCGCGCGGCCTTCCTGTCGACGATCCCGCTGGGCCGCTTCTCGACCCCCGAGGACATGGGCAACGCCGCCTGTTTCCTGTGCTCGGACGAGGCCGGCATGGTCACCGGGGTCGCCATGGAGGTGGACGGCGGGCGGTGCATCTGATGCGCGCCGCGCCGGGCCCGCGCAACCTGATCACCGACGTCGCCGGGCTGCGGGTGGGCAATGCCGGGGACGACCGGATCAAGACCGGCGTCACCGTGCTGACCGCCGACGCGCCCTTCACCGCCGCCGTGCACGTGATGGGCGGCGCCCCCGGCACCCGCGAGACCGACGCGCTGGCGCCCGACCGGCTGGTGCAGCAGGTGGACGCGCTGGTGCTTTCCGGCGGCTCGGCGCTGGGGCTGTCGGCGGCCGGGGGCGTGGCAGACGCCCTGCGCGCAGCCGGGCGCGGCTATGACGTGGGCGGGCAGCGGGTGCCGATCGTGCCCTCGGCGATCATCTTCGACCTGCTGAACGGCGGCGACAAGGACTGGGCCGAGAACCCCTACCCCGCCCTTGGCCGCGCGGCGCTGGCCGCCGCGGGCGAGAGCTTTGCGCTGGGCACCACCGGGGCCGGCATCGGGGCCACCACGGCGGGGCTGAAGGGCGGGCTGGGCTCTGCCTCGCTGGTGCTTGCCTCCGGCCACACCGTCGGCGCGCTGGTGGCGGCCAACCCGGTGGGGGCGGTGACGGTGGGCGGCACCGGCCACTTCTGGGCCGCGCCCTTCGAGCTGCGGAGCGAGTTCGGCGGCCTCGGCCCCGCGCCGGACCCGGACCCCCTGCCCTTCGCCACCAAGCACGACATGCGCAATACCGTGATCGCCATCGTCGCCACCGACGCCGACCTTTCGCAGGCCGGGGCCACCCGCATGGCCGTGGCCGCCCACGACGGCATCGCCCGCGCGGTGGTGCCCAGCCACACGCTGGCGGACGGCGATCTTGTCTTCGCCGCCGCCACCGGCACCCGCCCGCTGGAGGACCCGCTGACCGGCGCGATCCAGATCGGCCACGCCGCCGCGCTGTGCCTGTCCCGCGCCATCGCCCGCGCCGTGCACGCCGCCACCCCGGCCCCGGGCGATCCCTTCCCCTGCTGGCAGGCCCGCTTCGGCTGACCGCCTTGCCCCGCGCCCGCGCCGCGCTCTATAGCCAAGGCAAGGCCACGCAACGCCAAGGGAGGCTTTCCATGCTCGATTCTTCCACCGATCTTTCCACGCTGCTGAAGGACCCCGCCCTGCTGACCGGCAAGGCCTACCTCGCCGGCGAGTGGACCGACGCCGAGGGCGGCAAGACCTTCAAGGTGACCAACCCGGCCCGCGGCGACGTCATTGCCGAGGTCGCCGACCTGTCCCGCGCCGAGGTCGCCCGCGCCATCGACGCCGCCCACAAGGCACAGAAGGACTGGGCCGCCCGCGTCGCCAAGGACCGCGCCAACATCCTGCGCAAGTGGTACGACCTGATGATGGAGAACGCCGACGACCTGGCGACCATCCTGACCGCCGAACAGGGCAAGCCGCTGGCCGAGGCCAAGGGCGAGATCACCTACGGCGCCGCCTTCATCGAGTGGTTCGCCGAAGAGGCCAAGCGCATCTACGGCGAGACGATCCCCGGCCACCAGCCCGACAAGCGGCTGACCGTGATCAAGCAGGCCATCGGCGTCGCCGCCTGCATCACGCCGTGGAACTTCCCCAACGCGATGATCACCCGCAAGGTGGGTCCGGCGCTGGCCGCCGGCTGCGCCATGGTGGTGCGCCCGCCCTCGCTGACGCCCTTGTCGGCGCTGGCGCTGGGCGTGCTGGCAGAGCGCGCGGGCATCCCGAAGGGCGTGCTGTCGATCCTGCCGTCGACCGACAGTTCCGGCATCGGCAAGGAGTTCTGCGAGAACCCGATCGTGCGGAAACTGTCCTTCACCGGCTCCACCGAGGTCGGGCGGGTGCTGCTGGCGCAGGCCGCCGACCAGGTGATGAAGTGCTCGATGGAACTGGGCGGCAACGCGCCCTTCATCGTCTTCGACGACGCCGATCTCGACGCCGCCGTCGAGGGCGCCATCGCCTGCAAGTTCCGCAACAACGGCCAGACCTGCGTCTGCGCCAACCGGATCTACGTGCAGGACGGCATTTACGACGCCTTCGCCGAGAAGCTCGCCGCGGCGCTGGACAAGCGCAAGGTGGGCGACGGGCTGGAGGACGGCACCGACCTTGGCCCGCTGATCGAGGAGAGCGCGCTGAAGAAGGTCGAGGAGCATATCGCCGACGCGAAGGACAAGGGCGCGCAGGTGTTCTACGGCGGCGACCGGCACGAGGCGGGCAAGCTGTTCTTCCAGCCCACCATCGTCAAGGGCGCAACCCAGGACATGAAGTTCGCCCGCGAGGAGACCTTCGGCCCGCTCGCCCCGCTGTTCCGCTTCAAGGACGAGGACGAGGTGATCGAGCTGGCGAACGACACGATCTTCGGCCTCGCCAGCTACTTCTACGCCCGCGACCTCAGCCGGGTCTACAAGGTGGCCGAGGCGCTGGAATACGGCATCGTCGGGGTGAACACCGGGATCATCTCCACCGAGGTGGCGCCCTTCGGCGGGGTCAAGCAGTCCGGCCTCGGGCGCGAGGGGTCGAGCCACGGGATCGAGGACTACCTGGAGATGAAGTACATCTGCATGAGCGTCTGACCTTCAAATCCCTCGCGGCAGGGGCGGCCCCGGCTGCCCCGCCGCCTTATTCCCCGATAGGCTCAATCCGCGGGAATATCTTGAACCTTTCGCAACGGCTTGCTGCCAGACTTCCCCCGGGGGACGGAAATGCCAGCTGTGGTGAGGGTGCGATGAACATGATGAACTGCCGTGGCGGGGGCCTGAACTACCTGCCCTGCCATTACGGCTCTGCGCAGATGGTGTTCCGCGGGCCGCAGCGGCGGCTGCGCGGCACCTACGTCGCCTGTCTCGGCGGGACCGAAACATTCGGTTCCTACATGTCCACGCCCTGGCCCGCCTTGCTGGAACAGCAGGTCGGCCACACCTGCGTCAACCTCGGCAGCCGCGGCGCGGGGATCGACGGTTTCCTGAACAATCCCGGGGTCATCGACATCGCCGCCATGGCGAAGGTGACGGTGATCGAGGTGATGGGCGCGGCCGCGATGTCGAACCGCTTCTTCACCGTCGACCCCCGGCGGCCGGCGCGGCTGGTAAGGGTCTCGAAGAAACTCAGGGAGATCTACCCTAACATCGATTTCTCGGTGTTCGAGCGGACCGGCGCCATGCTGGCCGCGCTGGCGCAGGAATGTCCCGGGCAGCTGCAGCTGGTGCGGCGGGAGATGCAGGCCGCCTGGGTGGCGCGGATGCGCTCGCTGGTGGAGCAGACGGAGGGCACGGTGCTGCTGCTGTGGCTGGCCGATCACTCGCCCTATGAACACGGCAGGGGCAGCATCTGCCGCCCGCCGCTGTTCGTGGACCGGGCGATGCTGACGGCGGTCTGCACCGGCGCGACCCGGCTGGTGGAGGTGGTGGTGCCGCCCGAGGACGTGGAACGGGGGCTGGAGGGGATGATCTACACCCCGTCGGAAGAACCGGCGGCGCGGGCGCTGATGGGCCCCATCGCCCACCGCCGCGCGGCGGACCGGCTGGGGCTGGCGCTGCAAAGCTTCATCTGACCGGCCGGGGGGGACGATCGGCCTTGATCTACCCGCCCAGGATCTTCCGCAACCGCGCCAGGATCAGCTCCACCCCCCGCGCGCCCAGCGCCGCGTCGGCCTCGGCGGCGCTGGCGGTGTACCAGGCGCCGCCCTCGGGCTGGCGCGCCATGTCCACCGTCTCCGGCGCCATGGCCAGCATCAGCGCGGTCTCTCCCACCCCGGCGTGGTCAAAGGGATAGTCCATCCCCTCGCCCATCAGCGGGTGCACGCTGATCCAGCCGAAGGGATCGTCCCCGGCGCCGCCGTAGTAGTCGCGCATCTCGTCGCGCCCCCACCAGCCCTCGCCCCGCGCCTGCTCGGCAAAGCGGAAGGCCACCTGCCGCGCGGCGAGGCGGAAGGCGAGGTCGGTGGGCATGCCCTGGACGAAATTCTCTGTCTGGTGGTGCACGAAGACGTGGATGTTGCGGAAGCCGGTGCGCAGCAGGCCGGTGAACAGCGCCTCGGCCAGCGGCTGCAGCACCGCGGCGTCCACGTGCAGCGTGCCGCCCTCGGGCCCCGCGACGGCGTGGCTGGCGGCGCCGTAGGGGAAGGGCGGCAGGATCACCAGGTCCATCTCCGCCTCCAGCAGGTCCAGCGCCCGGGTCACGGCGAGAGTATCCATGCCCACCGGCAGGTGTTCCCCGTGGTACTCCAGCACCCCCAGCGGCAGCACCACCGGCGTGCGCGCCTCGACCGCGGCGCGGATCTGGTGGGGGCGCATCAGCTCGTAGCGCATGGGTTACTCCAGGTTGGTGTGACGCGCGCGCATGGTCTCGGCGGTCTCGCCCAGATCCTCGCGCAGGCGGGCGACCATCAGCTCGAACAGAACGAACAGCGCGCCCTCGTAGACCGATCCCATGGGCAGCACCTGGCTGGCCGCCGCGCCCTGGTCGCGCGCCATGGTCTGGGCCGGGACCACTAGCAGGTGATCGGCCCGCGCCGCGGCCTCGGCCTTTGGCTCGGCGGTCAGGAACAGCACCTTCGCCCCGGCCTCGCGCGCCACGCGCATCAGCGCGCTGACGGTGGACAGCTCTCCGGGCCCCGCAGAGACCAGCAGCAGGTCGCCCGGCCCCACCGGCGGGGTTGCCATGCCGCCCTGCATGTGGGCGTCCAGCCCAAGGTGATAAAGCCGCATCGCCAGCGCCCGCAGCATCAGCCCCTCGCGTCCGCAGCCGTAGAGCACGATGCGCCGCGCCCCCGCGATCGCCGCGCAGGCGGTGTCCACCTGCGCCTCGTCGACGCGCTCCAGCGCCGCGCGCAGTTCCGCAAGTGCGGCCGCTGCCTGTCTCATTCGTCCAGCTCCCGCATCAGGTCCTTGGTCTGGTCGTACAGCCGCCGGAACAGCCGCGCGTGGCGGGCGTGCACCGGGTGACGTTCCGGCGTGACGCGCCGCGCCTCGGGGTTCCAGCGGGCGATGTCCTCGGGCCGGGCATGCCCCACGGCGCAGGCGGCAAGGAAGGCGTCGCCGTAGCTGGCGCCGATGGTCTTGTCGCAGACCACCTGCGGCACGTCGCCGATGTCCGAGGTCGCCTGCAGCCAGATGGCGTTGTTGGTGCCGCCCCCCACCGCCAGCACCCGGCGCGGCGCGGCGCCGGCGTCGCGGTAGGTGTCGAAGACATGGGCGGTGCCGTGGGCGATCCCTTCGATCAGCGCGCGGTACATGTCGCCGCGCCGGTGGGTCAGGTTCAGGCCGAAGAACACCCCCTTGGCGTGGGAATCGTGGATCGGCGTACGTTCCCCCGAGAAGTACGGCAGCATCAGCAGCCCGTTCGCCCCGGGCGGCGAGGCCTCGGCCTCCTCCGTCAGCCGGGGGAAGGCCTCGCCCCGGGGCAGTTCGCGGGCGAACTGGTCGCGGAACCAGTGGGTCAGGGTGCCGGAGGTGGCAAGTCCGGCCATGGAGGCATGGGTGCCGGGATAGAGCCAGGGCGCGTACCACAGAGCCGGGTCCTGCACCCGCTGCTCCGTCACCTGGATGATGAAGACGGTGGACCCGTACATCATCATCATGTCCCCCGCCCCGCGCACCCCGACGCTCACCGCCTCGGCGGCGGCGTCGATGGTGCCGGCGGTGACCGGGGTGCCCTCGGCCAGCCCTGTTTCGGCGGCGGCGGCGGCGGTGACGTTGCCGGCGATCTCGCTGGACCACATCAGCCGCGGCAGGCGCGCCCGCTCGATCAGCCCCGGGGCAAGCGCGTCGGTCCAGTCCTGCGCGGTCACGTCGTAGAGCGGAGAGAAGTTGGCGGCGGTGTAGTGGTCGATCACGTGCTCGCCGGTCAGCCGGAAGGTCAGGTAGCTGGTGGAGGTCAGCACCTTCGCCGTCTTCTCCCAGACCTCGGGCCGGTTGCGCGCAAGCCACAGGATCTTGGGGCCGACGGACTGCGAGGTCAGGGCGTTGCCGCAGCGATCGAGGATGGTGTCCGCGCCGATCCGCGCGGTCAGTTCCTCGATTTCCGCCGCCGCGCGGGTGTCGACGCCGTAGAGCACCGCGTTCATCAGCGGCGCGCCTTCCGCGTCCACCGGCAGCATGCAGGGGCCGATGGCGCTGGTGGCGACGCAGGCGATGTCGGCGGGGTCGACGCCGCTGTCGGCCAGCAGCCGCCGGGTGATCGCGGTGAAATCGGCCCACCAGTCCTCGTCCGCGCGGTGTTCCGCCCAGCCGGCGCGGGGCACGATCATCTCGTGCGGGGCGCGGGCCTCGGCCAGGATCGCGCCCGCCTCGTCCACCAGCACGCCCTTGGATTCGAAGGTGCCGATGTCGATGCCCAGCGTGCAGCGCATCAGCCCGCCCCGTCGCGGGTCAGCTCGAAGTCGGGGCCGATCCGCGCCACTGCCGCCGTCAGCAGCCGCGCCAGCATCGCGAGGTCGGCGGTGTCGCAGACTTCCAGCGCCGAGTGCGAGTAGCGCATGGGAAAGCCCACGTCGATCGACACCACCCCCTCGCCCACCAGCTGCACGTAGCTGAGGTCGGTCAGCACCCCCACCTGCGCACTGCGCTGCAGCGGCAGGTCCGCGGCCTCGGCCGCCTGCTCGAACAGCCGCACGGCAGAGGGATGCGGGATCACCCCGTTCAGGGTGCCGCGTCCGTGGAAGGAGTAAAGGCTGATGCCCGGCCCGCCGCCCAGCGACATCTCTCCGCGGTCGGCAAGATCGGGGGTGTCGGAGCATTGCATCAGGTCGATCTGCACCGCGATGTCCGGCCTTAGCACCTGCGCGGCCACCACGGCGCCCTGCAGGTTGAATTCTTCCTGCACCGAGAAGACCACGTGCACCGTCGGCCCGCCCTCGCGCCCCGCCAGCGCGCGGGCCAGTTCCAGCAGCACCGCGCAGCCGGCGCGGTCGTCGACGCTGGTGCCGGCGATGCGGCCGTTCGCCAGTTCTATCACCTGCGGGCGGTAGACCACCGGGGTGCCGATGCGGATGCCCGCCGCCTCCACCGCCTGTTTCGACCCGTGGCCGGTGTCGATGTGCAGCTCCGGCGTCTTGAGGACGTGGTACTTTTCCTCGGGCTGCGTGGCATGGTGGGACTTGTTGACGATCACCCCGGGCACGTCGCGCCTCTCGCCCACGCAAAGCAGAACCGCCTGCGCCGCCAGCGCCCGTTCCGGCACCCCGCCCATGCGTTCCACCCGGATCAGCCCGTCCGCCTCGATCCGGCGCACGAAGAACCCCAGCTGGTCCATGTGGGTGAAGACCATGACCGAGGGCGCCTTCGCGTCCCCCTCGAAGCTGGCGATCAGGTTGCCCAGCCGGTCGGACCGGCTGTCCACCCCCGCCTCGGCCAGCCGCGCGGCGATGTGGCGGCGCACCCGGTCCTCGTGGCCCGACAGGCCGGGCACCAGCATCAGCGCGCGCAGGTCGTCCGTGACCCGCGCCTGCATCGCCGTGTCCATCACGCGCCTCCCCGGGCCGCCCGCGCCCGGTCCATGAAGTCCTTGGCGCGCTCTGCGTCCACCGGCTTCCATGTATCGCCGTCCACCTTCAGCGCGCTGCCCACGACGCAGCCGTCCGCCACCCGCAGGATGTCCGCCACCGTGGCGTGCTTGACCCCGGTGTTGGCCATGACCGGCACGTCCGGCAGCACTTGCTTGACCGCTTCCAGGTCCTCGAACTTCGCCGCCTCGCCGGTGATCTGGCCGGAGACCAGCACCGCGTCGGGGATCGACGAGAACACCGCGCTGCGCGCCCGGTCGGGCAGCGGCCGGCGGTCGAGGCTGTCGGCGAACTCGGCCGAGACGTTGAACAGCATCGCAAGGTCGCGCCGCCCCAGCCGGTCGCGGTAGCGCATGGCCTTGCCGGCGTCCGGGGTCCAAGGGCCCATGTCCGAGGCATAGGTGCCGGTGAAGATCTCGCGCACGAAGGCGGCGCCGGTGCCGGCGGCCAGCGCGATGCTGCTCATCGGGTCCCACAGGACGTTGACGCCGAAGGGCACGGTGATCTCGCCGCGCAGCCGGCCGATGACGTAGGCCATGGTGGCGGTGCTGGCGGTGTCGACGTCGAACTCGTAGGGCCGGTCGTTCTCGTTGCCGAACATGATCGCGTCGAACCCGGCGGCCTGCAGCGCCTCGAGGTCGGCGCGGGCGGCGGCGACCATGCCCTCCAGCCCCGCCTCGGCGTCGTGCAGCGGCGTGCCGGGCATCGCCCCCAGGTGCACCATGCCGATCACCGGCTTGCCCTCGCCGAATACCTGCCTGAAGTTGCTCATGTTCCGCCCCCTGTCCCGTTCGGCGCGACCCTAATGCCGGGGACGCAGCGGAAACAAGGGGCCGTTTTGCGCCCCGCCGATCCGCTGCCGGGACCGGGTTCCATCCGCCGCCGCGCCGGCATAGCATCCGCCGCAAACGGAGGGACAGGCATGGTACTGGCGACACGGCACTGGGACAGGCGCGGCACCGGGGGGCTGGATTTCACCGAGATCGGGTTCGGCTCTGCCCCGATCGGCAACCTCTACCGCGCGATCGGCGACGCCGAGGTGGACGCGCTGCTGGACATCGCGTGGAAGGCGGGCGTGCGGTACTACGACACCGCGCCGCTGTACGGGTACGGGCTGTCAGAGACCCGGCTGAACCGTTTCCTGCGCGACAAGCGGCGCGACGAATACGTGCTGAGCACCAAGATCGGCCGCCTGCTGCGCGCCTGCGATCCGTCCGAACGCGACGGGGTCGGCAAGTGGTTCGACGTGCCCGCGCGGCAGGAGGTCTACGACTACGGCTACGACGCCACCATGCGCAGCCTCGAGTTCTCGCTGGAGCGGCTGGGAACCCACCGGATCGACGTGCTCTTTGCCCACGACCTTGACCTGTTCAATCACGGCACCCGCGAGGCGCTGGACGCCCGGCTGGCGCAGTTCATGGACGGCGGCTACCGCGCCCTGTCCGAGATGCGCGAGCAGGGGGTGATCGCGGCCTTCGGCGCCGGCATCAACGAATGGCAGCCGGGCCAGTGGATGGCCGAGCGGGGCGAGTTCGACATCTTCCTGCTGGCCGGCCGCTATACCTTGCTGGAGCAGGAGGCGCTGGAAAGCTTCCTGCCGCTTTGCGAGTCGCAGGGCATCGGGCTGGTGATCGGCGGGGCCTACAACTCCGGCATCCTCGCCACCGGGCCGCGGCCGGGGGCCTATTACAACTACGACCCCGCCCCGCCGGAGATCCTCGACCGCGTGGCCCGGATCCAGCGGATCTGCGAGGCGCATGGCGTGCGGCTGGTGGACGCCGCCTTCCGGTTCCCGCTGCTGCATCCCAACGTGGTCTCGGTGATCCCCGGCGGGCAGGGCACGGCCGAGATGGACAGCAACCTTGCCGCCGCCGCCGCCGCCATTCCCCCGGCGCTTTGGGCCGACCTGAAACGCGAGGGGCTGATGCACGCGGACGCCCCGACGGGAGAGGACGCATGATCCGCATCGACGCGCACCAGCATTACTGGAACCCCGCCCGCGGCGACTATCACTGGATGCCGATGGACAACGAGGTGCTCGCCCGCCCCTACGCGCCGCAGGACCTTGCGCCGCTGCTGGAGGCGCGGCGCGTGGACGCCACGGTGCTGGTGCAGGCCGCCGCCACGGTGGAGGAGACCGAGTACATGCTAGGGCTCGCCGATGCCACGCCCAACGTGGCCGGCGTGGTGGGCTGGGTGGACTTCGAGCAGCCGGGTCACAGGGCGCACCTGGAGCGGCTGGCGGGGCACCCGAAGTTCAAGGGCGTGCGGCCGATGATCCAGGACATTCCCGACGTCGACTGGATGCTGCGCGAGGACGTGCAATGGGGCTATGCCGCGCTGGAGGAGCTGGACCTCAGCTTCGACGCGCTGGGCTTTCCGCGGCACCTGGCGAACTTCCTGACGATCCTGACGCGCTATCCGCAGATGCGCACCGTGGTGGACCACTGCATGAAGCCGCAGGTCGCCGGGCACAGCGACGAGAGCTTTCGCCACTGGGCGGACGGCATGTCCGCCATCGCGCGCGAGACCGGCGCCTTCTGCAAGCTGTCGGGGCTGGTCACCGAGGCCGGCGCGGACTGGCAGGCAGAGGCGCTGCGGCCCTACGCCAACCACGTGCTGGAGGTCTTCGGACCGGCGCGGGTGATGTGGGGGTCGGACTGGCCCGTGGTGCGCCTGCGCTGCGAGTACGAGCGCTGGCACGAGACCGCGCAGCTTCTGACGCGCGACCTGTCGACCGACGAGAAAGACCGCGTCTTCGGCGGCACCGCGGCGGAGTTTTACCGCATCGGGGGCTGAGCCGCCGCGAAGCTCTCTACCGCCGCCCGGTCCAGCGCGCCCCGCGCCTCGGGCGGCGTCGCCACCACCAGCGCGGCGGCCGCTTGCGCGAATGCGCAGGCCGCGCGCAGCGGCACGCCCCGGTCCAGTTCCGCCGCCAGCGCGCCGATGAAGGCATCGCCCGCGCCATGGGTCGAGGCCACGGTGATCACGGGCGCGGGCAGGCGGAAGGCGCCCTCCGCCGTGGCAGCCACCAGCCCCTCGCCCCCCAGCGTCACGATCACCGCCGCCGGCCCCTGCGCCCGCAGCGCCTCTGCCGCGGCCTCGGGATCGTCCACACCGGCCATCGCCGCCGCCTCGCCCCGGTTGACTACCAGCAGGTCCAGCAGCGCCAGCAGGCCCGGATCCACCGGCCGCGCCGGGGCGGCGTTCAGCACCACCTTCGCACTAGCGGCTCGCCGCGCCACGGCGAGGTTCGCGGCCTCCGGCACCTCGTTCTGCAGCAGCAGCACCCGCGCGCCCCCCGGCACCGTCACCGCCGCGCCGTCCAGCTGCAGGTTCACCCCCGAGACGATGACCGCGCCGTAGCCGCCCGCAGGCTCCATGATCGCCACGCTCATGCCCGAAGCGCCTTCCAGCCGCCGCACCGCCTCCCGCGCCACCCCGGCGGCGTCCAGCGCGCGCAGGATCTCGGCCCCCGCCTCGTCGGTGCCGACGCAGCCGGCCATCGCCGCACGCGCCCCGAACCGCGCCGCGGCCACCGCCTGGTTGCCGCCCTTGCCGCCAAAGCGGTAGGCGACACCGGCGCCCGTCACCGTCTCGTCCAGCGCCGGCAGGTGCGGCGCCTCGACCACCACGTCCCAGTGCAGCGCCCCGGCGACGAGAACGCTCACGCCGCGCCCCCTGCCCCGTAAAGCGCCCGCGCCACGATCCGCTGGCTTTGCGCCGCGTCCTGCCGCGCAATCGCCTCGGCCAGCGCGGCGTCCTTGGCCAGCGGCCCGGCCAGCGCGCGCAGCCGCTCGGTGATCTCGATGTTGGTGCGCGCCTCCTCCACCGGGTCCAGCCCGGAATGGTCGGGGAAGGTGTCGAAGTAGATGACCCCGTCGTAGCCCATGCGCTCCAGCTCCACGAACAGCTCGACCGTTTGCACGGGATGGACGGTGCCCACCATCAGCCCGTCGTCGCGCTTGCCGTAGCCGTCGTTCAGGTGCACCCCCATCAGCCGCGCGTGCCGTGCCACCAGCCGCGCCGCGTGGGCGGGCATCTCGTCGGCGTACAGCACGTGGGCGAAGTCCAGCGTCACCCCGATGTTGTCGCGCCCCGCCTCCTTCACCCCCAGCAGGGTGGTGCCGATGTCGGGCATCAGCGCGTAGGCGCGGGGCTCGTTCGGCTTGTACTCGATGGCGATGTCGATTTCCGGCGCGTGGTCCGCCACCTCCTGCAGCGCCGCCACCGTCGCGTCCCAGGCCTTGGCGTAGTCCAGCTGGAAGGCGTAGTCGAAACCGTCCTGCCCCATCCACAGCGTCATCAGCCGCCCGCCCATCTCGCCCAGCGCGTCGAGGCCGCGTTTCGTCAGGTCGATCGCCTTGCGCCGCACCTCGGGGTCGGGGTTGGTGAAGGCGCCGATGGCAAAGCCGGGTTCCGTGTAATAGCGCATGGCCAGCCCGTTCAGCGCCATGCCCTGGTCGGCCAGCATCCGGCCCAGCGCCGCCGGGGTCTGGCCCTCGAAATGGTCGGGGTAGTTCAGGTCCGCCGCGTCCAGCCCGCCGACGCGCCCCGCCGCCGCCAGCATGTCGGCGATGCCCTTCGCGCCGGGGCTGCGGAAGGCGTTCAGCCGGGCAGCGTAGCGGGGGCGGTTGTGCAGAAGCTGGGTCATGCGGGTCCTCTCTGGCTGTGCGGCCCCTACAGACCACGCACCGCGCCCCGCCGCAATTGACCCTGCCCGAAACCGGCGCTGCCAAGGGTTTGATTTGACATGGCAGGGGTCCGCGTGGCTCTATCGAGGCCGTTCGCATTTGTTTTTTGCATGAGTCCTTTTCTTTGGGGGGAGGAGACCCTTTGATTCCCGCGCTGCGTCACGCACTGGGGCTGATTCTCACTGGCATCGCCGGCGCCGCCGCGGCACAGGATCTCGTCGGCTTCGACCGGTCGAGCTTTGGTGACGTCGTGCTGTCCCGCAACCAGTCGGCCGGGATCGAGCTGGAGGTTTCCTTCGGCAGCTACAACAACGAGTCCATCACCAACTATTCCCCCGAAAGCGTCTTCGCCCGTCTCGGCCACGCCGTGGGGCGGCTGGACATCCTGACCGACAGCGGGGTCTTCCCCTGCACCGCCTTCATCGTCGACGAAAAGCACATCCTGACGAATTACCACTGCGTGCCCGGCATCCTCGACAACGAATCCGCCAAGGCCACCCGCATCGACGGGGTGCAGTTCGTGGCCGGCTACGTGCAGCAGGGGGTCGAGGAAGGCACCCGCCGCTACACCGTTGTCCCGGTGCCGGTGGAGGCCGACCAGCGGCTGGACTACGCGGTGCTGGAGGTGCTGGGAAACCCCAGCGCCGACTTCGGCAGCCTGAAGCTGTCCGGCCGGGTGCCGCGCGACGGCGATCCCTACTGGGTGATCGGCCATCCCATGGGCGAGGCCCAGCGCATCAGCCGCGAGCAGTGCCGCGCCAACCGTCCGGCGCTGTCCCAGCACCAGCTGCTGCACACCTGCGACACGCTGCCCGGCAACTCCGGCTCACCGGTGATCGACGCGTCGGAGCAGATGGTGATCGCGCTGCACCACGCGGGATCGCGCCATGACAGCGTGAACTTCGCCATTCCGATGCAGCTGATCCTGGCGCAGTCCAAGGTGCTGGTGGCCAGCGCCGAAGGCCTGACGCCGGACGTGCTGCCGCCGCCGACGGTTCCCGTGGACACCTCCAAGGCCGATCCCGACGGGGCGCCGGAGACCGCCTCTGACACCTCGGTCTGCGACGCGCTTTATACCGAGGCCAAGTCCTACAGCGCCTGCTTCGCCTACCGCGCCTATGCAGAGAACTGCACCAACCACCCCTTCGTCAGCCTCGCCTCCGCCTACCTCGCCGACAATTGCACCGCCGTGGTGCCCGATGCGAAGCCCCCCTCCGGCGCCGACGGCAAGACCGGCACCGACATCACCACCCTCGATCCGCCGAAGACGCCCGAACCGCCGCCGCCGCCCCCCGCCAACCTGCGGCCCTGGTGCGCCAACGGCGGGCTGAACCTGGCAGAGCAGATGATCTGCGGCGATCCGATGCTGGCGGATCTCGACGACCGGATGTCGCGACTTTATGCGGCGCTGCCGGTCAAGGACGAGCGCGGGCAGCTCGCCTGGCTGCGCAACGAACGCGACGCCTGCAACACCGACGCCACCTGCCTCGCCCGCGCCTACGAGCACCGCATCGCCATGCTCGGCGCCGCCGACGAGCCGCTGGAACGGCCCGGCAACTACGCTCTGCCGAACGAGCGCTGCTATATCACCGTCGCCTCGCGGCCCTCGCTGGAGGACGCGCAGACCTTCATCCACGGCCGGTTGAACGACACCTCTGACGTGCGGGTGTTCCGGTCCGACAACGGCTATTACGGCATCACCTTCGGCATCACCTCGCGGGTGCGGGCCGACCTGCGGCTGGCCGAACTGAAAGCCATCGGCGCGATCCCGAACGACGCCTACTGCAACTCCGGCCGCCGCTACGTGGCAGAGGTCGCCTGGCGGCGCAGCGGCCCGCCGGTGGTAGCCCCCGCCCCCGTGCTGCGGGTGGAATACGTCAACAACAACCGCGAGGGCGGGCTGAACCTGCGCGCCGGCCCCGGCACCAACCACCCCGTGCTGGCCGAGCTGGAGCCCGGGACCCGGGTCGAGATCACCGCCGACCACGGCAACTGGGTCGAGCTGCGCGCGCCCGGCGGCCTCGGCGGCTGGGTGGCGGCGGCCTACCTGATCTCCTACGAGCCCGCGGTGACCCGCTGCTTCGGCACCGTGGTCGGCCTTGGCCCGCGCAACGCCTACAACCTCGCCACCGGCGAAGGTTTCCTTGCCGTGCGCGAGGACCCGCACACGGGCGGGCGCCTCGTGTCCGAATTCTACACCGGCGACCGCCTGAAGGTGGTCGCCCAGCGCGGCAACTGGGCGCGGGCCAGGTGCCTGTCCGGCGGTTGCCTCAACCCGACCCGCGGCGACGCCGAAGCCACCGGCTGGGCGTCGAAGAAGTACCTATCCATCAGTTGCCAATGACAAGGGCCCGAAGTCACATGTCCTACCGCCTGTTCCAGATCCTGACCGTGATCGGTCTCGCCGCCGCGCCGCCCGCGCTGGCGAACGAGGCCATGCCGCTGCCCGCCGACGCCACACCCGAGGCCGCCGCCGCCTACGCGGTGCTGGACAAGCACTGTGCCCGCTGCCACCAGGACGGCGCGCTGAAGGAGGGGCTGGGGTCCGCGAAATCCGGCTTCGGCTTCGTGCTGGACATGCAGCGGCTGGCGCAGGACACCAAGTTCGTGGTGCACGGGGACGACTTCGGTTCCAAGCTGTACAACGTGATCGGCGCCTACAGCTACCCGGCCATGCCCGACGACTGCACCGAGGAAAGCTGCTTCCCCACCGCCGAGGAAACCGCTGCCGTCTCGACCTGGATCAAGTCGCTGGCCAACGACGCGCCGGAGCCGCGGCCGCTGATCACCCTGGCGGAGCAGTGGAAACTGGCCTTCGCCGACCTGCAGACCCAGCCCACCAACCGCCGCGACCGGATCCGCTATTTCACCCTGCGCGACCTGCACAACGACCCGGACGTCAGCGACGAGAACCTCGCCGGCTACCGCGCCGCCACGATCAAGCTGATCAACGCGCTCAGCTGGAACCCGACGATCTACAAGGCGCAGGCGGTGGACGAGCACGGCACGCTGCTGCGGGTCTTCCTGCCCGACCTCGACTGGACCCACGACACCTGGCGCGTGATGGAAACCGCCTATCCCTACGGCATGACCAGCGAGACCGATCCCCACCTCAAGCCGTTGCAGGACATGGCGGGCACCATGGTGCCGGTGATGCGCGCCGACTGGTTCGCCGCGACCGCCTCTGTCTCGCCGATGTACTACGACGTTCTCGGCCTGCCGGACACGGTGCAGGGGCTGGAGGCGATGCTGAACCTCGACATGATCCGCAACATCCGCGACGAGCAGGTGATCCGCGCCGGTTTCCAGGATTCCGGCGTCTCGACCCACAACCGGCTCATCGAGCGTCACGCGCTGGGCACCGGGTTCTTCTGGACCTCCTACGACTTCGCCGGCAGCCAGGGGCGGCAGAGCTTCTTCGAGTACCCGCTTGGCCCGGTGGACGCCTACGGCCCCAGCCTCGCCTTCCAGCATGACGGCGGCGAGTCGATCTTCACCCTGCCCAACGGCTTTCACGCCTACTACCTGAACACCGCCGACGGCGCCCGGCTGGACGTGGGTCCCACGCAGATCGTGCGGGACGACGACTATACCGACGGCACCGGCGAGGTGGTCAACGGGATCTCCTGCATCAGCTGCCACTCCAAGGGCATCCGCCTGAACGAGGACAAGGTGCGCGACGTGGCGATGAACGACCTGGCCCTGCCCCCGCAGGCCCGGCAGGTGATCGACGCGATCTATCCCGGCCAGGAAGAGGTGGCCAAGTGGCTGCAGCGCGACACCGACGCCTTCCGCGCCACGCTGGCCGCCGCCGACATCGACCCCGACACCACCGCCGGCGGGCTTGAGCCCGTGCGCGGGCTCTTCGTCTACCACGTCGATCTCTACATCGACTTCGTGCAGGCGGCGAACGAGCTGGGGCTGACCGAGGAGGAACTGCGCCGCCGCGCCGGTTTCGTCGGCGCCGACATGGCCAGCCTGCTGATGCGGCTGGACACCTCGCCCATCGCCCGCGACGAATGGACCACCGTCTACCCGGTGATCCTGGAACGGGTGACGGACTACGCCCCGATCTACCCCGAGGCCTACGACGCCTCTGACCTCAGCTACACCGTCAAGACGGTGGTCGAGGACAACGCGCCGCCCGACTACCGGCCCATCGCGCGGCCCGCCGACTACACGCCGCCGCAGACCCACGCCGACGCGGCCAACGCGCCGGCCTACGTGCCCACCGACCACAGCGCGCCCAACCGCAGCCTGCTGACGGTCTATACCGACAAGCCGGCCTACAAGGTGGGCGAGGGGCTGCGGGTCTTCGTCGAGCCGCGGCAGGACTGCCGGCTGACGCTGATCAGCATCGACGACCGGCAGCGGTCCTGCGTGCTCTACCCACACCCCGCACTGGCGGACGAGGTGATCCGGGGCGGCACCCGCTACGTCTTCCCGCCGCAAGGATCGCTGACCACCACCGAGCCGGGCAAGGAGACGATCCTTGCTGTCTGCAACGCCTCGTCCGACGCGATTTCCGCGCTGCGGCGTGACACCTCGAAAGTCTCCTGCGATCCCGGCCAGCGGAACGTCGGCTACGAGGAGATCACCTACAAGGACGTGGCGCTGGAGGTTCTTTCCTTCAACCCGGCCGCCGAGGACAAGACCACGGGTGCGGGCGCGGATTACAGCGGCCTGTCCACCCTCAACCCAGACGTCGCGAAGGCACAGATTTCCGTGCCCGTGACGGCGCATTAAGGGAGAGACCTGGATGCGACTTACCCTGACCGCCTGTCTTCTCGCGCTCGCGGCCCCGGCCGCGGCGCAGCAGACCGAGATGTTCATTCCCGGCGCCAACGGCGGGGCGAACTTCAACATCCCCGCCGACAACATGCCGGCGATCCAGAACCGGCTGGCCGCCTGCCTCGCCAACCCCAGCGCCGCCACCTGCACCGGCGTGCAGGCAGAGGCCGAGGGCGGCGTGACCTTCGAAAGCACCGGCGGTCCGCCGCAGCTGAGCTTCGAGACGCTGGTCTTCGATCCCACCGGCGGGGTGACCACCGCCGCGGCGCCGCCGCCCAGCCCGCCCGACTACAGCGCGCCGGTGGTGGCCAACGCCCCCGTGGCGCTGCCCTCGGTGGCGATCACGGTTGAGTTCGACTACGACAGCGCCTCGATCCGGCCGGACCAGCTGGGCAAGATCGCGGGGCTGACCGTGGCCCTGAACGACCCGGGGCTGCAGAACACCGCCTACGCGGTGATCGGCCATACCGACGGCGCGGGCTCCGACGCCTACAACTGCGACCTGTCGCGCCGCCGCGCGGCCGAGGTGACACGAGTGCTGAAGGGTGCCTACGTCAACGTGCCGCTTTACGCGGTGGGCTTCGGCGAGGCCGTGCTGAAGAACACCTACGACCCGCGCGCCCCCGAGAACCGGCGCGTCAGCTTCCTGCGCCTGCCGGACAACCCCGAGCAGGTGCTGAACACCGCCGCCGTGGTCTGCGGCGGGCGCATCACGTACTGAACGAAACGCACGTCCGGTAACGACAAAGGCCCCGCGATGCGGGGCCTTTTCGTTTGCGTTACTAACAGTGGAACCGGCCTAGAAACTCTCCGGCACGTTATCCGCCTTGACCGCCCCGCGCCGGCCCATGGGCATGTCGGGCCCCGTGGTGGTGTCGCGCCGGGTCTGGAACTCGGCTTCAGAGTTTATCTCGGCCCCGAACAGGATGATGTAGGACGAGATCCACAGCCACATCAGCAGCACGATGGCGCCGCCGAGGGTGCCGAATGTCTCGTTGTAGCTGCCGAAGTTCTCGGCGTAGATCGCGAAACCGATGGTGGCGATGATCCACAGCACGCAGGCCACCAGCGCACCGGGCAGCAGCCACGTCCACTGCGGATTGGAACGGTCCGGGCTGTAGCGGTACAGCACCATCAGCCCGCCCACCGTCATGAAGAACAGGATCACCCAGCGCAGCAGGCCCGCCACGGTTTCCACCGTCGCGCCAAGGTTCACCAGCGCGAAGATGCTGGGCAGCACCAGCGTGGCGGTGAGGCCGGCGATCAGGCCGATGATCAGGAAGACGGTCAGCACGAGCGTCCGCACCAGCAGCCAGACGAAACCGCGGGTTTCCTTCTCGTCGTAGGCGACGTTCATGCCCTCGATCAGGCTGGCGACCCCCCGCGAGGCGGAGTACAGAGCGATCCCGATACCCAGCAGCGCGGTGATGCCCAAGCCAGTCTCTTCGGCACCCACCACGGCGGTGACCTGTCCGATGATGATGTCGGCGGCGTCCTTGGGCAGCATGGCGGCCAGCGATTCTATCTGGCCGGTGATCATGTCGGGGGTCAGGATCAGACCCGAGATCGCCACGAAGGCGGTGATCGCGGGGAACAGCGCGAGCAACCCGTAAAAGGCCACTCCCGCCGCGATAAGGCCGATATGGTCGCTGCCGACCTCGGACCACGAGCGTTTCAGGATCGTGATCCATCCCTTCAGCGGGATGCTCCACGGTGACGAAGCGTCTTGTCCTCGGTCGGCAGCAGTCATCGATCAGCTCTTTGTCTTGCCAAGGTCCTGGTCCTTGGCTTCCTTCTGGGCGGCGTCGGCCACGCGCTTGGCCGCGCCCTTCGCCTCGTCGGTGGCAGCGTCAAGCGCCGACTTGTTGCCGGAGGCCGCGCTGTCCATCTCGTCGCGCTTCTCCTTGACGATCTTGCCGGCCTCGTCGACCGCCGCGCCCGCCACGCGCTCCAGCTTGCCGCGCTCTTCGTTGAAGACACGCTCGGCTTCGTCGAACAGGTCGTCGCGGTAGCCGCCGATGTACTCGTCCTCGTAGCGCGTCCGCGGCAGGGCGGCGGCAATCGCCGCGCCCACGGCGACGGCCAGGGCCCCCGCCACCAGCGGCTGCTCTTCGAAGAAGTCGCCGGCCGCCTCGCTGCCACGGCGCCAGTTGCGGCGCATGGAGTCCTCGGCCTGGTGATAGGCGTGCATCGCTTGCTCCCTTGCCGCGATCACCCGCTCGCGGGCAGAGGCGGACATCTGCTCGGTCCCGTGGGCAAGGCGCTCGCGCATCCGGGCCGCACGTTCACCGGCCGCCGCGGCGGTGTCGGAGACGTAGCCGCCCGCCGACCGCGCCGCACCGGCAACGCCGGAGGCCGCCGAGGAGGCGCCGCTGGCAACGCCGGAGGCCGCGCCTTTCACGCCGGAGCTGACGCCGTGGGCCGCCTGGCCCATCTTGTCAGAGGCCGCACGACCCGCGCTGCCGACCTTGTCGGACAGCCCGCCACCGGAACCGGTGGAATGGTCGTCGTGCGAGGTCAGCGCCCTGCGCCGCTCGTCGTCGTAGTCGACGGCCCATTGCGGATAGTTCCGCTCCTGCAGCCCGCCAGAGGTGCGACGACTCATGTCGGGACGGTCGTAGCTGGTGGTCCGCCCGCCAAGCCCGCTGGCACTGCCGGCGCCTGCCCCGGCAGAGGTGCCAAGGGCGCCGCCACCACCGCCGCCCGCGTAGCCGCGGTAATCCGGCCCGGTGTCGGGACGGGCAGCGCGGTAGTCGTGGCTGCCGTAGCCGTCATTGCTGCTGGAATGGTGCGAGATCCGCACCTTGTCGCTGAAGGACCGGCCGAAGATCAGCCAGGCCAGCCCGACGCCGGTCACCGCAAGACCCACCGGGTTCTGCTTGACCGACCGCATCACGGCATCGGCGATCTCGCCGCTGTGCTCGCGGGCGTTGCGGGTCAGTTCGTTGACGAAGTATTCGGGCGACAGGCGGTTCTTGAGTTCCTCGACAGAGGCGCCCAGTTCCGCGCGCTCGCGCTCGATTTCCCGCTCGATATCATGCGGGTCGCGATGATCATTTGGCATCTTTGGTTCCCATCATGGCCTTGGCATCGCGCTTGACGTTCTCAGCCGTGCGGCTGGGGGCGATGCTGGAGAGTTTCAGGTCGTTCGTGCCCTTCGAAATCATGATGAAGGCGATCACGGCGAGCACGACCCCGACGATCAGCGCAGACCAGCCGGCATCAAGCCCGGCGTCGGTCAGACCCGCCACGATCGCGGCGGTCAGCACGTTCAGCGCGGTGATCGCGACGATCAGGGCGCCCACCAGCAGGCCGACGGCAACCGCCGCCCGCCGCAGGTTCTGGTCCACTTCGGCCCGGGCCAGGTCGACCTCGGCGCGGAACAGGTGGCTGACGTGGTTCAGGATGTCGGTGACAAGGGCACCGGTGTTTTCTTCCTTGGGATTGTTCATGCTCACTTCTCCAGTCCAGAGGGCGTGCGCGCGGCGGCGGGCTGCGTCGCGCCCGTACCCGTGCCCGCACCTGCGCCACCGGCCGTACCGGCGGGGCCGGTGTAGGGGGTGCCGCCGGCCGCGCCGGTCGCGCGGTAGCCGGAATTGCCGCCGTAGGGATCATGGCCGCCGCGCTGGGTGGCCTTGGCCATCCGCGCCGCCGCGAACCCCAGCAGTGCCGCGCCGCCAAGGAAGACGGCGGGGTTGCGACGGGCGAAATGGTTCACGTCGTTGAACATCTCGCCCAGGTCCTTGTTGCGGACCGAATCGGCGAACTCGGCGACCGTCTCGGCCACCTGGCTGAAGGCGCGCTCCTGCGGAGAGCCGTCGCGCAGCTCGTCGGAGGCCTTGCGCAGCGCCTTGCCGACAGAGGAAACCTCGTCGGCCAGCGACTTCTTGGCGCCCTCGGCGCGGGCGGTACCCTCTTCGACGGCGGTGTCGCGGACGTTGCGCGCGGTGTCCATCACCTCGTCGCGCAGGTCCTTGGCTTTCTGGCCAGCCGCGTCGGCGGTGGTCTTGTTGCCGGTCACGTTCTGCCCGCTGACGCCGCCGGAGGTTCCGGTGGCGGTAGTCGCGGGCTTGGGCGTGTTGTTGTTGTCAGGGTTGGTCATGTAATCCTCCCTCAAGCGATGAACGAAATGATCGCAAGGACGACTACCACCAACCCGATGATGTAGATGATCGAGTGCATGTTCGCGTTCCTCTTGTTAGCCATCGGCGGACGCCGCAACATCGAAGCGAACGGCCGCCACGTTGGGGAAAGAACCTCACCTGCGCGTGAATGTTCCATGCGCCGCGCGGGGTCACGAAATATTCCGGGGTTGAAGAGGGGTCGGCGGCCGGGGTGTCAGACCCCGACGAAGCGGTGCACCGTGTCCCGGTCGCGCTGAAGCGCGGCGTTGTCGCCCTGCCAGACCACGCGGCCCTTTTCCAGGATGTAGTGCCGGTCCGCCAGCCGCTTGAGCGCGGCGAGGTTCTTGTCGATCAGCAGGATCGATTGGCCCTCGTCCTTCAGCAGCGCCAGCACCCGCCAGATCTCGTCGCGGATCACCGGGGCCAGCCCCTCGGTCGCCTCGTCGAGGATCAGCAGCAGCGGGTTGGTCATCAGCGCACGGCCGATCACCAGCATCTGCTGCTCGCCCCCCGACAGGGTGCCGGCGCGCTGGTCGGCGCGTTCCTGCATCCGGGGGAACAGCCGGTAGATCCGGCCCAGCGTCCAGGGATCGGCGCGCTTTCGGCGGTTGGCGGCGGTGGCCACCAGGTTCTCGCGCACCGTCAGCGTGGGGAACACCTGCCGCCCCTCGGGCACCAGCCCGGCGCCCAGCCGCGCCACCCGCTCCGGCGTGGCGCCGGTCACGTCCTGGCCGGCAAGGCCGATGCGCCCGGCCCCCGCGGGCACCAGCCCCATGATCGAGCGCACGGTGGTGGTCTTGCCCATGCCGTTGCGGCCCATCAGCGTCACCACCTGCCCCTCGGGCACCTCCAGCGAAACGCCGAACAGCACCTTGCTGGCGCCGTAGCCGGCCTCGAGGTTCTCGACGCTCAGCATCCGTCGTCCTCCGCGCCCAGGTAGGCCTCGCGCACCGTCGGATCGTTGCGGATCTCCTCGGCGGTGCCGGTGCGGATCACCTCGCCGTAGACCAGCACGGAAATCCGGTCGGCCAGGGCATAGACGGCCTCCATGTCATGCTCCACCAGCAGCATGGCGCAGCGGCCGCGCAGCCCGTTCAGCAGCTCGATCATCTGCTGGCTTTCGAACTGGCCCAGCCCCGCCATCGGCTCGTCCAGCAGCAGCAGGCGCGGCTCGGACGCCAGCGCCATCACCAGTTCCAGCTGCTTCTTCTCGCCGTGGGACAGGTCGGACACCAGCATGTCGCCGCGGTCCTTCAGCAGGCTCTGCGACAGCATCTCGTCGGCCCGGTCCCAGACATCGCGGCGCGTGGTGCGGCGGTCGAAGATTCGCATGTTGCCGCCCAGGTGCGCCTGCACCGCAAGGCCGACATTCTCGCGCACGGTGGACCCGGTGAGCAGGCTGGTGATCTGGAAGGTGCGGCCAAGGCCCAGCGCCACCCGGTCGGGCGCCGCCATCCGCGTCACGTCGCGCCCGGCCACGTGGATGCTGCCGGCGTCCGGGGCCAGTTCGCCGCAAAGCTGGTTGATCAGCGTCGACTTGCCGGCGCCGTTGGGCCCGATCAGCGCGTGTATCTCTCCGGGCTCGACGGTCAGCGAGACGTCGCAGGTGGCCGCCAGCCCGCCGAAGCTCTTCCGCAGCCCCCGGGTTTCCAGCACCGCCGTCATGCCGCGCGCCTCCAGGCGCCGCCCAGCAGCGCCGCGATGCCGCCCCGGGTGCCCAGCACCACCACCAGCAGCAGCAGGCCGAGGAACAGCTGCCAGTGCTCGGTCCAGCCGGCAAGGTAGTATTCCAGCAGCAGGAAGGCCGCCGCGCCGAGGATCGGGCCGTAGAAGGTGCCGACGCCGCCAAGGATGATGATGATGATCAGGTCGCCCGAGCGGGTCCAATGCATCATGTCGGGGCTGGCAAAGCGCAGCAGGTTCGCCTCCAGCGCCCCGGCAAGGCCGACACCCATGCCCGACAGCACGAAGGCCAGCAGCTTGTAGCGGTAGGGCGCGAGGCCCATCGCGGTCATCCGCCGCTCGTTCTGGCGGATGCCGGTCAGCACCGCGCCGAAGGACGAGTGGATCAGCCGCCAGAGGATCGCGAAGAAGGGCACGGCGATGCCGAGGATCACGAAGTACAGGGTCATCCGGTCGCGCAGGTTCAGCCCGAACAGCGCGTTGGTGCGCCGCAGGATGATGCCGTCCTCGCCGCCATAGGCCGTAAGGGCGATGAAGAAGAAGAACACCAGCTGCGCGAAGGCCAGCGTGATCATGATGAACTGCACCCCGCCGGTGCGCAGCGACAGTGCCCCGATCGCCAGCGCCGCCAGCCCGGACAGCGCCATGGCCAGCGGCAGCGTCACCAGCATCTGATCGCTGCCCGGGATCAGGCCCCAAAGCGGCGCCTCGGCCGCGTGGTGGAAGGTGAGGATGCCCACCGTGTAGGCCCCCACCCCGAAGAAGGCCGCGTGCCCGAAGGACACCATGCCGCCGTAGCCCAGCACGAAGTTCAGGCTGGCCGCGGCGATGGCGAAGATGATGATGCGGCCGCCCAGGGTGGTCAGGGACCGCTGGCCCAGCGCCTCGGCGACGAAGGGCAGCGCTATGAAGAAGGCCAGCAGGATGGCCGCGGGAACGAGGTGACGCATGGCTCAGCCCTCCGCCGGGAACAGGCCGCGGGGGCGCACCAGCAGCACCAGCGCCATCAGCAGGTAGATTCCCATGGACGACACCCCGCTGCCCACCGCCTGCGCGTCCGAGGGGGGCATGATCGCGGTCAGCATCTGCGGCAGGAAGGCCCGCAGCATCGTGTCGACGATGCCCAGCCCCAGCCCCGCCACGAAGGCGCCCTTGACCGAGCCGACGCCGCCGATCACCACCACCACGAAGGTGGCCAGCAGGATCTGCTCTCCCATCCCCACCTGCACCGACAGGATCGGGCCGGTCATGTAGCCCGCCAGCCCCGCCAGCAGCGCGCCGAGGCCGAAGACCAGCGTGTAGAGCAGCCGGATATCGACGCCCAAGGCGCGCACCATCTCGCGGTTGGTGGACCCGGCGCGCACCAGCATCCCGACCCGGGTGCGGTTGATCAGCAGGTACAGCAGCACCCCCACCAGCAGGCCGGTGCCGATGATCAGCAGCCGGTACATCGGGTAGAACAGCCCCGGCAGGATCTCGACCGAGCCCGACAGCAGCTGCGGCAGCGGCGTGAAAACCGGCTGGCGGCCGAAGATCAGCACGATCGACTGGTTCGCCACCAGGATCAGCGCGAAGGTGGCCAGCACCTGGTCCAGGTGGTCGCGGGTATAAAGCCGCCGCACCACCAGCGCCTCGATCACGAAGCCGGCCAGCATGGCCACCGCCAGCGCCACCGGCAGGCCCAGCCAGAACGAACCCGTCTGCACCGCCGCCCAGGTGCCGGCGAAGGCGCCGATCATGTAAAGCGAGCCGTGCGCCAGGTTGATGACCCCCATGATCCCGAAGATCAGGGTCAGTCCGGCGGCCATCAGGAACAGCATGATGCCGTACTGAAGCCCGTTCAGCAGTTGCTCGATGACGAGGATCATTCAGGGGGTCCGGGCGCTGGGACGAAGGGGGGCCGGGGCCCCCCTTCGGGTGGGCGATCCTTGGCGGATCACATCTTGCAGTCGGCGGCGTAGCTGTCGCCGTACTTCTCCAGCAGGACCTCGCGGGTCTTGGCGCCCATGGTGCCGTCTTCCATCTTCACGATGTCCAGCATGTACCAGTTGTGCACCGGGTGCTGGTTGGCGCCGAACTCGAAGTCGCCGCGCACCGACTCGAAGTCGGCGGCACGGATCGCCTCGCGCAGCGCGTCGATGTCGTCGACGCCGCCGGTCTTGGCCAGCGCCGAGGCGATCAGCCGCCCGGTGTCATAGCCCTGCGAGGCGTAGTAGGTGACAGGGCGGTCGTACTTCTCGTACCAGGCCTTGACGAATTCCTTGCTGGCCTCGTTGTCGAAGTCGACGTTCCAGTGGGCGGTCGCCACGATCCCCTCGGCCACGTCGCCCACGGCGTTCAGCACCACGAGGTCGGTGGAGGGTTCCGACAGGATCATCGGGATCTGCCCGCGCAGCCCGGCCTGGTCGTACTGGCGCAGGAAGGCGATGCCCAGGCCGCCGGGATGGAACTGGAACACCATCTCGGGATCGGCGGCGCGGATCTGCGCCATCTCGGCGGAGTAATCGGTCTGGTCCAGCTGGGTATAGAGCTCGCCCACGACCTCGCCGTCGAAGGTGCGCTTGAAGCCCTCGATCGCGTCCTTGCCGGCCTGATAGTTCGGCGCCAGTGCGAAGGCGGTCTTGTAGCCCAGCTTGGTCGCCGCGGCGCCCGCCGCCTCGTGCAGGGCGTCGTTCTGCCAGCTGACGACGAAGTAGTTCTCGTTGCAGGCCTCGCCCGCCAGGTTCGACGGCCCGGCGTTGGGGCTGATGTAGATCGCGTCATTGGCCACGATGTCCGGCACGGTGGCGCCGGCCACGTTCGAGAAGATGATGCCGGTCAGCAGCTTGATGTCCTCGTCGAACATGTACTTCTCGGCGATCTGGCGGCCGTTGCCGGGCTTCAACCCGTCGTCTTCCACCAGAAACTCCACCGGGACGCCGCCCAGCTTGCCGCTTTCCATCTCGGCGGCCAGCATCAGCCCGTCGCGCACGTCCTGGCCCAGGTAGCCCGCGGGACCGGACAGCGTGGTGATCACGCCGATCTTGACCGCCTCC
Organism: Rhodobacter sp.; assembly: GCA_048262455.1. GTDB lineage: Bacteria > Pseudomonadota > Alphaproteobacteria > Rhodobacterales > Rhodobacteraceae > Psychromarinibacter. The sequence goes on along the minus strand of JBLXFD010000002.1, from coordinate 69,366 downwards.
TGCGCGCCGGCGGCGCCGGTCAGCGCCATCGCGGCGGCCGCGCCGGCCATCATGTTGCGAAGTTTCATTCGTCGTCTCCCTGTTGTTGTCCGGCCGCCCGGTCCTTTGCCGGGCGGTCCGTCATGTCAAAGCTGCACCCAGCCCGCGGGCGGCTTTCCCTTGCCGGGATGGATTTCGCCGCAGTTCGGGCAGGTGCGCGCCTCCATGTCATTGTGGAACGCTTCGTATATCTTCGGCAAGGCACTCACGATGCCTTCCGCGCCATCAAGCGCGACCTCGGCCCGGTGCACCCGCGCCTCGCAGTTGAAGCAGAACCATTCGAAGCCCTCGGTCATGCCCGGCTGGCGCGGCGATTCCACCACGATGCCGACCGACCCTTCCTGCGGCCGCTGCGGCGCGTGGCGGACGTGGGGCGGCAGCTTGAACACCTCGCCCTCGCGGACCGGGACGTCGTAGATCTTCCCCTCGTCGGCGATCTTCAGCATCATGTCGCCGCGGATCTGGAAGAACCATTCCTCCACCGGGTCGTCGTGGAAATCGCAGCGGGTGTTGGGCCCGCCGACCACCATGACGATCATGTCGCCTTCCTTGTGCAGCAGCTGGTTGCCGACCGGCGGCTTCAGCTTGTCGGCGTTGTCCTCCACCCACTTGTGGAAGTTGAACGCCTGTAGCCGGGGATGCTGGGCCATCTGTCACTCCGCGATTCGAGCCTGGGTTTGCGGGCCGAGCCTAGGCCGGATGCGCGCCCCGCGGAAAGCCTATCGCCGAAAACCGGTATCCACAAAACGAATAGCAGGCGCGGTTCAGGCAAAGATGATCGCGGTTCCCACCAGCGCCGCGCCGCCCGCCAGCAGCAGCCGGCCCATGGCCACCCGCTCGTCCCGCAGCAGGGCCCGGGCCAGCAGCGCCGAGACGAAGATGTCGAGGCTGCCCAGCACCGCCACCGTCACCACCGGCGCGTGGTGCAGCGCGAAGAACTGCAGGATCTGCCCGACGCTGATCGCCAGCGCCGTGGCCCAGTGCCAGCGCCCCCGGTCCGCCAGCAGCCCCCGCAGCCCGGCCGCGCCCTGCCCCCGCAGCAGCGCGGCCAGCGGGAACCACAGGCAGCCGGCCAGCGCGCCCACGAAGGTGCCCAGCGCGGCGTCCGGCAAGGTCTCCAGCCCCAGCGCGCGCAAGCTGTAGGCCACCGCGTAGAACAGCGCCGAGGCGATACCGATCGCCTCGCCCGGCCCCACCCGCGCCGGTCCCTCGGGACGGCCGAGGTAGGCCAGCACCGCCCCCAGCACCACTGCACCGCCCAGCAGCGCGCCGAGGTCGGGCACCTCTCCGGCCAGCAGGAAGGCGGCGGGAAGGGCGAAGACCGGGATCAGCCTGCGGCAGAGGCTGGCGCGCACCGCGCCGATCCGTTCCGTCGCGCGGTAGAAGGCGATGCGGCCGAAGGCGGTGGCGCAAAGCCCCGCCAGCGCGAAAAGCGCCAGTTCGGTGCGGCCCTCGGCCAGCACCCGCGCGAAATCGATCTGCCCCCGGGCCAGCCACAGCAGCCCGGCCAGCACCGCCGTCACCAGCACCGACAGGTAGACCCCGTTGTCGCCGCGCGCGGATCGCCCGCTGAGGCGCAGCGTCACTCCGGCCAGCCCGTAGAGGCAGGCCGAGGCCAGCGCCAGCAGCGCGCCGGTCAAGTAGCGGTCACAGCTTCAGCCCGCAGCTTTCGAAGGCGGCACGGGTCGCGGCCTTCTCGGCCTCGGTCAGTTGCAGCAGCGGCGGGCGCACCGGGCCGCCCACCTGTCCCAGCAGCTCCTGCCAGTACTTGCCGTGGGCCTGCGGCTTGCCGCCGGGCCGGGTGTCCTTCAGCGCCCGGCGCACCGGCTCCAGGCTGTCGCGCACCCGCCGCGCCTCGGCGAAGTTTCCCTCGAAGGCCAGCCGCGTGTACTCGTGCATCCGCCGGTCGTTCTTCGTCTGCAGCTGGTAGGGCGGCGACGAGCAGAGGTATAGCCGCCAGCCCAGTTCCTCGATATTGTCCAGCCACTCGGCCTCGGAGGCGGTGGAGACCTGGATGCGGTCGCCCACCATCTTCGACAGCCGCACGTACATCTCGCGCGGGACGGAATACTTGATCGCCACGATGTTCGGCAGCTCGGCCACCCGCGCGCACAGCTCGGGGCTCATCAGGTAGCCGCTGTCGGGATGGCTCCACATCGCGATGCCGATGTCGACCCGCTCGCACAGCTCCTTGTAGTAGTTGTAGACCGTATCGTCCTGGTCGGTGACGAAGTGCAGCACCGGCGCGTGCACCACCACGTAATCCGCCCCGCAGTCCTGCGCGTGGCGGGCCAGTTCCACCACGGTGGAAAAGTTCTGGTCAGAGGCCGACATGATCGTGCCCGCCTTGCCGTCGCATTCCTCCACCGCGATCTCGAAGTTGCGCTTGCGCTCCTCGAGGCTCATGGAAAAGAACTCGCCCTGCTTGCCGGCGATGAACAGGCCCGCGATGCCGAGGTCGTCGATCCAGTGGCGGATATTGGCGCGCAGGCCTTCCTCGTCGAAGGAGAAATCTTCGCGGAAGGGGTTCAGCGCGGCGGCCCAGATGCCGGTCATGTGCTCGCGGGCGTGGTCCTTGGCGTCGAGACGGGCGTATTTCATGACGGCTCCTCCGGGCGATTTGCGCGGACTATGGCGGGGCGGGGCGCGGATAGGAAATCGAAAGATCGCATCCAGCTATAACCAGAGCGGATGGCCAGCGGCGCGGCTGCCAAGTATAAGACAAGCCGAAATGCACGGAGGCGACATGCGGCTGGCGATCATCGGACGGGGCGCGATTGCGGGATACGTGGCGCGGGAGCTGCAGGCGCGGGGGGTGACCCTTGGCGCCTGGCTGCTGCGGCAGGCGGGGCCGGAGGCGGAGGGCGTGCCGGTGGTGGGCGCGGCCGCCGACCTGCCGCGCGACGTGGATCACGTGGTCGACTGCGCCGGTCACGCGGCGCTGGAACAGCACGGGCCGGCGGTGCTGCGGGCGGGGTTCGACCTGACCACCGTCTCGGTCGGCGCACTGGCGCGGCGCGAGCTGGAGCAGGAGCTGGAGGCGGCGGCGCGGGCGGGCGGCGCCAGGCTGCACCTCGTCAGCGGCGCCATCGGCGGGCTCGACGCCCTGCGCGCCGCCCGCGCGGGCAAGCTGCGCCGGGTGCGCTACGTCGGCCGCAAGCCGCCGGCGGGCTGGAAGGGGTCCGCCGCCGAGAGCGCGCTGGACCTCGCCGCCCTGCAAACCGCCGCCACCCATTTCACCGGCACCGCCCGGCAGGCGGCGCTGGATTATCCAAAGAACGCCAACGTCGCCGCCGCCGTGGCGCTGGCCGGGCTGGGGCTAGACGACACCGAGGCGCAGCTGATCGCCGACCCCGCCGTCACCGAGAACATCCACGAGGTGCAGGCCGAGGGCGACTTCGGCAGCTTCACCTTCCGCATCGCCGGGCAGGCCCTGCCCGGCAACCCCCGCTCCAGCGCGCTGGCGGCGATGAGCGTGGTGGCGGCGCTGGACTCCCTGCGCGCCCCGGTGCGGTTCGGATGAGCAGCGGCCACGCCCGCATCGTCGACCGCGTCCTGACCCGGCTGAAGTTCCGCCAGCTGCGCCTGCTGGTGGCCGTCGGCCAGCACCGCAACATCCAGAACGCGGCGCGCGAGCTGAACATGTCGCAGCCCGCCGCCACCAAGATGATCAAGGACCTGGAGCTCGACTTCGAGGTGCAGCTGTTCGAGCGCACCAACCGCGGCGTGGTGCCCACCGCCCACGGCGAGGCGCTGATCCGCCATGGCAAGCTGATCTTCGCGCAGGTCTCGAACGCGGCGCAGGAGCTGGACGACCTGAACGAGGGCAACAGCGGCCGGCTGGTGGTGGGGACGCTGCTGGCGGCCTCCTCGCACCTGCTGCCGCGCGCGATCGAGACGCTGCTGCGCGACCGGCCCGGTGTGGCGGTCAAGGTGGTGGAGGGCACCAACGAGGTGCTGGCCCCCGCCCTGCGTTCGGGCGAGGTGGACATGGTGGTGGGCCGACTGTCCACCTACCGCCACCGCAGCGAGCTGGCGCAGGAAAAGCTGTTCGACGAGCCGATCCTCGCGGTCGCCGGGCCGCGGCACCCGCTGGCGGGGCGCGAGGGGCTGACCTTCGACGCCCTGCGCCCCTTCGGCTGGATCGTGCCGCCGGTGGAGACCACCCTGCGCCGGCAGCTGGACCAATTCTTCATCGCGCAGGACCAGTTCGCGCCGCCGCTGGCGGTAGAATCCATCAGCTACCTGACCAACCGCGCGCTGATGCAGGCGCGGGACGTGATCGGGCTGATGCCGGCCCACGTGGCGGCGCAGGACATCGAGCACGGGCTTCTGTGCCGGATCGACTGGACGGTGCCGTTCGGGAAGGGGCCGGTGGGGGTGACGTACAGGCGCGAGGGGCGGATGTCGCCGGCGGGGGAGGCCTTTCTTGCGGCGCTGCGGGCGGCGGCGGAGGGGTTGTAGGCGTTGCGCGGTGGGCGAGGGGCGGTGACAGGGTGAACCCCGCCCTACGGCGTCATCGGAGTGATGCGCTGATGCGCCCCGGACAAGCCGTAGGCGCGGGGCGAGCGCCTGCCCGTCCCGGCGGGCTGGCGCTTTGGAGGCCGCAGGGTGACGCTCATTCTTCGCGCGGATATGGCTGGGATAAAGCGCCTATGCCCAGGGGAGGAGGCGCTATCCCACGGGCAGGCTTCTGTTGCGCCATGAAGGCGAACTGAAGCCCGCCCTACAGCGGCTGGTCACCCCTCAGAACGCCATCTGGTGAGAGACGTTCTTGACCACCGTGTAGTGGTGCAGCCCTTCCTCGCCGCCCTCGCGGCCGTAGCCGCTGGACTTCACCCCGCCGAACGGCGTTTCGGGCAGCGAGGCCTCCAGCGTGTTGATCGACAGGTTCCCCGTCTCCACCCCGTCCACCAGCCGGTCGACGTTGGCGGCGGAATGGGTGAAGGCGTAGGCGGCAAGGCCGAAGGGCGTCTCGTTGGCGCGGGTGATCGCCGCGTCCAGCCCCTCCACCGGGTTGACCACCGCCAGCGGGCCGAAGGGCTCCTCGCGCATTACCCGGGCGTCGTCCGGCACCTCGGCCAGCACCGTCGGCGCGAAGAAGTAGCCGCGGTTGCCGGTCCGCCCGCCGCCGCACAGCAGCTTCGCCCCCTTCGCCACCGCGTCGTCCACCAGCGCCTGCAGCGCCGGAAGGCGGCGGTCGTTGGCCACCGGCCCCATCTCTGTCGCCGGGTCCATGCCGTCGCCCACCACCGTCGCCTCCACCCGCGCGGCGAAGGCGTCGCGGAACCGGTCGTAAAGCGGCGCGTCCACGAAGAACCGCGTGGGCGAGGTGCAGACCTGCCCCGCGTTGCGCACCTTGCGCGTGGCGGAAAGGTTGGCCGCCGCCACCGGATCGACGTCATCGCAGACGATCACCGGGGCGTGGCCGCCCAGTTCCATCAGAACCGGGGTCATGTGCTCGTTCGCCAGGTGCGTCAGGTGCCGGCCCACGGCGGTGGAGCCGGTGAAGGCCACCAGCCGGATCCGGTCCTGCGGGATCAGGTAGCCGGAGATGTCGGCGGGCACGCCGAACACCAGGTTCAGCACCCCCGGCGGCAGCCCCGCGTCGTGGAAGGCGCGGGCGATGTGCAGCGCGCCGGCGGGGGTTTCCTCGGCCGCCTTCAGGATCACCGAGCAGCCGGAGGCCAGCGCCCCGGCGATCTTCCGCGCCGGCTGGCTCATGGGGAAGTTCCAGGGCGACAGGCCCAGCACCGTGCCGATCGGCTGGCGCAGCACGGTGTAGCGCACGCCGGGACCGCTGGGGATCACCCGGCCGTACAGGCGCTGGCCCTCGCCCGCGTCCCACTCGAAGAACTCCGCGCCGCGGATCACCTCCAGCTGCGCCTGCCGGAACGGCTTGCCGTGTTCCAGCGTGATGGAATGGGCGATCTCGTCCATCCGCTCGCGCATCAGCGCCGCGGCCTTCAGGATGATCGCGCCGCGTTCGCGCGGGGCGGTGCGGCGCCAGACAGCGTAGCCCTCTTCGGCCGCCGTCAGCGCATCGTCCAGCGCGTCCTTCTCGGCCACGGGCAGGCGGCCGATCTCGGCCTCGTCCACCGGGTTCAGCACCGGCAGCGTCTCGGCCGCACCGCGCCATTCGCCGGCGATGTAAAGCTTGAGGTCAGGGTATCCGGGCATGGCATCCTCGCTTGGTCCGGCGCGACCATCGGGCAGGTGGACCCATCGGGACAAGTACAATGGGCGGGTGCCAGTATTCGGTTCCAGAATACCAGAGCCGCTATCGGCGGGCGGAATGTCAGCGGCGGCAAATCGAATTTGCACCCGCCGCCGCGCCGGGCGATCAAGGGGCAGGCTAAGGAAGGAAGCGGCATGACAGAGGACCTGGCGGCAGAGGCGGGATGGCCCCGCGCGGTGCTGGACCGCGACTACAACGCCCGCGCCTCGGTCACGGCCGAGGCCTTCGAGGCGGCGATGCTGGCCTACCGCGCCCGGTCCGAAGAGGTGCTTCCCCTGCGCAGCCACGCCGACGTGGTCTACGACCCCGCCAGCGGCCAGACGATGGACATCTACGGCACCGGCAGCGCCCCGCGCCCGGTCTTCGTGTTCCTGCACGGCGGCTACTGGCGGATGCTGTCCAAGGACGATTCCGCCTTCATGGCGCGGACGCTGGCGGACCGGGGAATCGCCACGGCGGTGGTGGACTATACGCTGATCCCCCACGCCGACCTGCCCGAGATCGTCCGGCAGGTGCGTGCGGCGGTGGCCTTCCTGTACCGCAAGGGCGCGGGGCTGGGCATTGACCCGCAGGCGATCCACGTGGGCGGTTCTTCGGCCGGGGGGCATCTTGCGGGGGCGGTGCTGGCGCGGGGGTGGCACGGGGACTTCGGGGTGCCGGAGGACGTGGTGAAAAGCGCGCTGCCGATCAGCGGGCTGTTCCACCTTGGCCCCGTCGCCGCCAGCTTCGCGCAGGAGTGGCTGGCGCTCACGCCGGAGCAGGTGGCGCGGCTCAGCCCGGCGATGCACCCGCCCGCCAGCACTTGCCCCGTCACCGTCGCCTATGCCGCCGGAGAGCCCGGGGGCTTCGCCCGCCAGTCCCGCGCCTACCACCACCTGCTGCGGCAGGCGGGATGCGACGCACGGCTGCTGGAGGTGCCGGGGCGCAACCATTTCGACGTGCTGCTGGACCTGGCAGAGCCGGACACAGCGCTGACCAAAGCGCTGCTGGCGCAGATCGAGGGCACCGCACCGGCATGAAAAAACCCACCGCGCGGGGGGCGCGGCGGGTCCCACCATCGGCCTAAGCCGAAGCGTTTACTGGCCGATACCGTTCTCGGCCGCGGTTTCCTGATCGATCTCGCAGACGGTCTTGTCCTTACCCACCTGGTTCGACAGGGCGTTGACGTTCAGGTCGCAGACGTTCGCCGCGACGCCGACCGGCACCTGCACGGTGTTGCCGTCGACGGAGACGTTCACCAGGCCCTCCTGGTCGCCGCCGTCCTTCTTGTTCTTGCCACCCTTGCCATCGGGACCGATGCCGTTCTCGGCCGCGGTCTCCTGGCTGATGTCGCAGACGGTGTCGCTGCTGCCCTTCTGCTTGGCCAGCACGTTGGCATCCACGTCACAGACGTTGGCGGCGATGCCGATCGGCACCTGCACCGTGTTGCCGTCGACAGAGATGTTCACCAGCCCGCGCTGCTTGCCACCCTTGTCGTCCTTGTCGCCGCCCCCGGCCATCTCGCCGGTGTCGATGTTGTTCTCGGCAGCGGTTGCCTGGCTGATCTCGCAGGCGGTCTCGCTGGTGCCCACCTGCCCCGCCAGCACGTTCACGTCGAGCCCGCAGACGTTGGCCGCGACGTCGATGGGCACCTGCACGGTGTTGCCGTCGACCGACAGGTTCACCAGACCTTCCTGGTTCTGTGCCAGGGCGCCCGTGGCGCCAAGTGCCAGCACGCTGGCCGCGACGAAGATTCTCGATTTACCGAACATGGTCATTCCTCTTGTTGAACCGGACCGCCTGCGCCTTGCGGGTGCCGCGGCGGCCATCGGCAGTGGAAACGAACGCCGTACCAATAAGTTCACCGCTGTCGCGGCGCCGGGCGCGGCTTCGGCGACTTGCCGCCGGGATCTTCTTCCGCCCCGCCTGCCGCCGTTTGTTCCCGCGGGGGCGCGGCGGTGGAAAAGCCTTGCAAACCAGCCGCCGCTTGCCAAAGACAGGTCCGGGGCGGCAGCCGCGGCCCCGCCAACGGCGCGAACAGGCGGATGACCAGATGACCGAGAAGGACAGCACCAAGGGCGCGGAACGCAAGCGGGGGTCGGGCGTGCAGTTCGTCTACAACGTGCTGCGCGACGAGATCCTCGACCTTACCCTCGCCCCCGGCAGCCCGATCGACGAGGTCCACCTGTCGCAGCGGCTGTCCATGTCGCGCACCCCGATCCGCGAGGCGCTGGTGCGGCTGGCCGGCGAGGGGCTGGTGACGACGCTGCCGAACCGGTCCACGGTGGTGACCAACATCGACCTGATGAACCTGCACGCCTTCTTCGACGCGATCACGCTGATGTACCGCGTCACCACCCGGCTGGCGGCAGAGAACCACCGCGCGGACGACCTGCAGGCGATCCGCGCCCGGCAGGCGGAATTCAAGCAGGCGGTGGCCGAACAGGACGCGCTGGCGATGATCCGCACCAACCGCGAGTTCCACGGCGCCATCGCGGTGGCCGCGCGCAACTCCTACTACGAAAGCCTGTTCCTGCGGCTGCTGGACGAGGGGCGGCGGCTGCTGCGGCTCTATTACTCGTCGTTCAACGACCAGCTGCCCTACGAATACGTGGTCGAGCACGAGCAGATCATTGCCGCCATCGAGGCGCGGGACGTGGCGCGGTCGGATGTTCTGGCGCGGTCGCACGCGGACCAGATCGTCGCGCAGATCCGGCGGATGATCGCGCTCGACAGGCGGCAGGACCTCGATCTCTAGGCGCCGCTTCCGCGCGGCAAGATTTATGTCGACAAGAAATATACAAATGGTATGTTGCCGCTGGTACCACCGCGCGGCCCATTATGCCGTGGTGGCGCCCCCCGGATTTCTGAGTCGCGAAGGAGACCAGCAATGACTACCAGCATTTTCTCGGGCACGATCCCGGCCCTGATGACTCCTTGCAAGGCGGATCGCAGCCCCGACTTCGACGCCCTGGTCGCCACCGGCAAGCGGTTGGTCGCGGAGGGGATGAGCGCGGTGGTCTACTGCGGCTCCATGGGCGACTGGCCGCTGCTGACGGACGAGCAGCGGATGGAAGGCGTCGAGCGGCTGGTGCAGGCCGGCGTGCCCGTGATCGTCGGCACCGGCGCGGTGAACACCAAGGCCGCGGTGGCCCATGCCGCCCATGCCCAGAAGGTCGGCGCCAAGGGGCTGATGGTGATCCCGCGGGTGCTGTCGCGCGGCTCGTCGCTGATCGCCCAGCGCAATCACTTCAAGGCGATTCTTTCCGCCGCGCCCGACCTGCCGGCGGTGATCTACAACAGCCCCTACTACGGCTTCGCCACCCGGGCAGAGCTGTTCTTCGCCGTCCGCGCCGAGCATCCCAACCTCGTCGGCTTCAAGGAATTCGGCGGCGCGGACGACCTACGCTATGCCGCCGAGAACATCACCAGCGGCGACGATGACGTGACGCTGATGATCGGAGTCGACACCACCGTGGTCTACGGTTTCGTCAACTGCGGCGCCACCGGCGCGATCACCGGCATCGGCAACGTGCTGCCGCGCGAGGTGCTGCACCTCGTGGCGCTCAGCCAGGCCGCGGCCGCCGGCGACGTCGAGGCGCGCCAGCGCGCGACCGAGCTGGAAACCGCGCTGGCCGAACTGTCCTCCTTCGACGAGGGGCCCGACCTGGTGCTGTTCTACAAGTACCTGATGGTGCTGGAGGGGCACGCGGAGTTCACGCTGCACTTCAACGAGACCGACGAGCTGACCGAAAGCCAGCGCGGCTATGCCAAGGCGCAGCTGCAGCAGTTCCGCGACTGGTACGCGGCCTGGAGCAAGCAGGACGGCGCGGTGCGCAAGTACGCGGCCTGATCCCCTTTTATCGGCGGAACCAGACGGCGCGACGGGAAGGCCCCGCCGCGCCGTTCGCGTTCCGGCCCCTCAGTCCAGCGCGTCCAGCCCCTCGCGGCGGTAACGTTCCAGCAGCGCCATCTCCTCGGCCGTCAGGTTGATGCCGTGGGACAGCGCCCTCTCGCGGGCGCGGAACCGGCGCTGCGAGGGCAGGCGCGCGCCCTGCCCCAGGATCGCCTCGAACAACGTCTCGGCCCGCGCCATGGGATCGCCGCCGCGCCCGGCGGCAAAGCGGGCGGGGTCGAAAGCCAGGATCAGCTCGCCATGCCTCGGCGACAGGGTGGTGGTGCCCAGCAGCTCCAGCGATTCCGGGCTGGTCAGGTCGCCGATCATCACCCCCGCCAGCAGCTCGATCATCGTCGAGATGGCCGACCCCTTGTGTCCGCCGAAAGGCAACATCGCCCCGGCAAGCGCCGCTTCGGGGTCGGTGGTCGGGTGTCCCTCGGGGTCCACGGCCCAACCCTCGGGCAGCGGCTTGCCGGCGCGGCGGTGCAGCTCGATCTCGCCCCGCGCGGCGACGCTGGTGGCGAAGTCGAAGACGTAAGGCGCGGCGCCGGACCGGGGCCAGCCGAAGGCGAAGGGGTTGGTGCCGAAAAGCGCCTCGCTGCCCCCCGCCGGGGCGACGCTGGAATAGCTGGGGCACATGGCCATGGCCACCAGCCCCCGCGCGGTCAGCATCTCGATCTCCGGCCAGAGCGCGGAGAAATGGGTGCAATCGTTGATCACCAGCGCCGCGACCCCCAGCGCCCGCGCGCGTTCCTCCAGCACCGGCAGCCCCATCTCCAGCGCGGCGAGGGAAAAGCCCCGCGCCGCATCCACCCGCACCACCGCGCTGTCGTCCCGGGTCAGCTGCGGGACGGCCTGCGGGTCCACCTTGCCGGCCTTGACCGTGCGCAGGCAGCCCTCGATCCGGTAGATGCCGTGGGACTTGCAGGCGTCTCGCTCGCCCGCGGTAATGACCCGCGACAGCGCCTCGGCAGGGCGCGCCGCCAGCCCGGCGCGCAGCAGGATCTGGGTGACGAGCGCCTCAAGCTGGGGGACAGTCACGGTGATCTCGGTCATGAAGGTTCCTTTCTGCTCAGAGAAGCATCTGTGGGAGAAAGCGGTGCAAGAGGCGCTGCGCCGTGCGGCGCGTGCCTGCGCGAAACGCTGGTAAAAGTGGCGGATGCGCCGCATCCCCCGGCATCGCAGCCTGTTTGACTATTTTTTGTATTTTACATGTCGACATGTAAAGAGTGTTTGATATTCTCTCCTCCATCACCTGCGGCAGGAACCGCGCGGTGGGACACGAACGGACCGGATGACACATGCTCTCATCGATCAGGCCAAGGCCGGGGATCCCAGTATACAAATTGTATCCAGAGCCGATGTGGTATTGGCTGAACCGGCGTCCGACTCGCTGTGCGAGTGGCAACTTCACGTAAAACAACAGGAAGGGAGACATAAAAATGAAACTGAGGAACATCGTCGGCGGGCTCGTCGCCGTCACGGTCATTGCCGGTCCGGCAGTCGCCGACAAGCTGGATGACATCATTTCCTCCGGCACCCTGCGCTGCGCCGTGGTGCTGGATTTCCCGCCCATGGGCTCGCGGGACGAGAACAACAATCCGGTCGGTTTCGACGTGGATTACTGCAACGACCTGGCCGCGGCGCTGGGCGTCGAGGCGGAGATCGTCGAGACCCCCTTCCCCGACCGCATTCCGGCGCTGGTCTCGGGCCGGGCCGACGTGGGCGTCGCCTCGACCTCGGACACGCTGGAGCGGGCGCGCACCGTGGGCTTCTCGATCCCCTACTTCGCCTTCACCTTCAACGTGCTGACCAAGGAAGGCGCGGGCCTCGACACCTATGACTCGCTGTCCGGCCGCACCGTCGGCTCGGTCGCGGGCACCTACGAGGCGATCCGCCTGGAAGAGGACATCGACAGCTGGGGCAACGGCGGCAGCTTCCGCTCGTACCAGAGCCAGGCGGACGTTTTCCTGGCGCTGTCGCAGGGCCAGATCGACGCCACCGTCGTCACCTCGACCGTCGCCGCCTCGATCGTGCAGAGCGGCAAGTACGAGGGCCTGACCATGACCGGTGAGGCGCCCTACGACATCGACTACGTGGGCCTGATCGCGCTGCGGCAGGAGTACGGGCTGCTGAACTACCTGAACCTCTTCGTGAACCAGCAGGTCCGCACCGGCCGCTACCAGGAGCTGTACGACCAGTGGATCGGCGGCGACGCGCCCCGTCTGACGGTCGACAAGGTCTACTACTGAGCCTTACAGGTAGGACCACGACACCCTCGGGGGGCCGGCGCGGCCCCCCGTTCCCCTGACGCCCCTTCCCGACGGCCCGCGGCACGAGGCACGGCATGTTCAACTACACCTTCCAATGGCGCCAGGCCTTCCGCGCCCTTCCGGACATGCTGGAGGGCGCGGTCTACACGATGCAGATCGCCGTCCTGTCCATGGTGATGGGCATCGCCATCGCGGTGCTGCTGGCCGTGGCCCGCAACTCCCGCTCGCGCTGGATGAGTGCGCCGGCCACCGCCTGGGTCGAGGTGGCGCGCAACACGCCGGCGCTGTTCCAGATCTACATGGCGCACTTCGGCCTCGGGTCCTTCGGGATCTACCTCAGCCCCTACGTGGCGCTGCTGGCGGGAATCACCTTCAACAACGCCGGCTATTTGTGCGAGACCTTCCGCGGCGCGCTGCGCGCGATCCCGGACACGCAGATCCGCGCCGGCCGGTCGCTGGGCATGGGGCAGGCAAAGGCCTTCCGGCTGATCGTCATGCCGCAGATGTTCCGCATCGCCTTTTTGCCCACCACCAACCAGATGGTCTGGGCGATCCTGATGACCTCACTCGGGGTCACGGTGGGGATGAACATCGACCTGACCGGCGTCACCCAGGAATTGAACGCGCGCACCTTCCGCACGTTCGAGTTCTTCGCCATGGCCGCGGTCATCTACTACCTGATCACCAAGGCGGTGATCCTGACCGCGCGCCTGCTGGCGTGGCGGCTGTTCCGGTACTGAGGGGGCACGCCAATGTTCGACACCGGATTCACCCTCAACGACCTGTGGTTCATGCTGAAGGGCGCGGGGCTGACCATCGCGATCACCTTCTTCGCGGTCACCGGCGGCACGCTGCTGGGACTCGCCTTCGGGGTGCTGCGCGCCCACGTCCGGCCTTGGGTGGCGCTGCCGCTGACCTTCGTGCTGGACATCTTCCGGTCCGTGCCGCTGCTGATCCAGCTGATCCTGGCCAATGCCTTCCAGGCGATCGCCGGCCTCGGCATGTCGGTCTTCGTGACCTCCTGCATCGTGCTGGCGCTCTATACCTCGGCCTATTGCACAGAGATCGTGCGCGGCGCGATCGAGGCGGTGCCGACGGTGACGCGCCGGGCCGCGCGGTCGCTGGGGCTGAGCTGGGGGCAGGACATGACCCACGTGGTCTTTCCCATGGCCCTGCGCGTGGCGCTGCCCAGCTGGATCGGCCTGACGCTGGGGGTCATGAAGGACAGCGCGCTGGTGCTGTGGCTTGGCATCATCGAGCTGCTGAAGGCCAGCCAGATCATCATCACCCGGCTGCAAGAGCCGATGCTCATCCTGCTCATCACCGGCGCGATCTACTTTGCCCTGAGCTTCCCCATCGCGCGGCTTGGCGGCCGGCTGGAAAAAAGGTGGCTAGAGAATGATTGAAATCGAGAACGTCCACAAATCCTTCGGCACGCTCAAGGTTCTCAAGGGCATCGACCTGACCGTCGCCAAGGGCGAGGTGGTCTCGGTCATCGGCGGCTCGGGGTCCGGCAAGTCGACGCTGCTGACCTGCATCAACGGGCTGGAGCCGATCGACAGCGGCCGCATCCTGGTGGACGGGACCGAGGTGCACGCCAAGGCCACCGACCTGAACAAGCTGCGCCGCAAGATCGGCATCGTGTTCCAGCAGTTCAACGCCTTCCCGCACCTGACGGTGCTGGAGAACGTGACGCTGGCGCCGCGCAAGGTGAAGGGCATGGCCCGAAAGGAGGCCGAGGAGATCGCGGTGCGGCACCTCGAGCACGTGGGCCTTGGCGACAAGCTGAAGGTCTATCCCTCGCGCCTGTCCGGCGGCCAGCAGCAGCGCATGGCGATTGCCCGCGCGCTGGCGATGTCGCCGGACTACATGCTGTTCGACGAGGTCACCTCGGCGCTGGACCCGCAGCTGGTGGGCGAGGTGCTGGACACGCTGAAGCTGCTGGCCGACGAGGGCATGACGATGATCTGCGTCACCCACGAGATGGGGTTCGCCCGCGACGTGTCGAACCGCGTCGCCTTCTTCGACAAGGGCGTGATGGCCGAGATCGGCCCGCCCGAGCAGATCTTCGGCAACGCGCAGAACGAGGCCACCCGCAAGTTCCTGTCGAGCGTGCGGTAATGACCGCCGAAAACGTCGTCGTCATCGGCGCGGGGGTGATCGGGCTGTCGGCGGCGCTGGCGGCGCAGGCCCGCGGGTTGCGGGTGAGTGTGATCGACCGCACCGGCCCCGCCGCGGGCGCCTCTGCGGGCAACGCGGGGGCCTTCGCCTTTCCCGACATCCTGCCGCTCGCCTCGCCCGGCATCCTGCGGCAGGCGCCGAAATGGCTGCTGGACCCGCTGGGCCCGCTGAGCGTGCCGCTGGGGTACGCGCCGCGGCTGGCGCCGTGGATGTGGCGGTTCTGGCGGGCCAGCCGTCCCGCGCAGGTGCATGCCTCGACCCTGGCGCAGACGGCGCTGATGCGGCTGGCGGAACAGACGCTGGACCCCTTCCTCGCGCGAACCGGGCTGGCCTCGATGCTGCGCCGCGAGGGGCAGCTGCAGGTCTACGAGGGGGCGCGGGAGTTCGAGGCCTCGCTGCCCGGCTGGCGCCTGCGCGAGGCCGCGGGCATCGACTTCCGCCACCTCAAGGGCGACGAGATCGCCGAGGTGCAGCCCGGCCTGTCCCCGCGCTTCACCCACGCGGCCTTCACCCCCGGCTGGTGCACCATCGACGATCCGCTGGACTACACCCTCGCGCTGGCCGAACGCTTCCGCGCCGACGGCGGAACCATCGTGACCGCCGAGGCGCGGGCGCTGGTGCCCGGCGGGGTCGAGACCTCGGAAGGCCTGCAGGCGGGCCGCGTGGTGCTGGCGGCGGGGGCGCATTCGCACCTGCTGGCCCGCAGCGCGAACGTCCGCATCCCGCTGGAGACAGAGCGCGGCTACAACACCACCCTGCCCCACAACGCCTTCGACCTGCGCCAGCACATCACCTTCAGCGGCCACGGCTTCGTCGTCTCGCGCCTGCGCTCGGGGTTGCGCGTCGGCGGCGCGGTGGAACTGGCCGGGCTGACGCGCGCGCCCAACTACGCCCGCGCCGAGGCGATGCTGAAGAAGGCCGCGCAGTTCCTGCCGGGGCTGGACACCACCGGCGGCAAGCAGTGGATGGGCCTGCGCCCCTCGCTGCCCGACAGCCTGCCCGCCATCGGCCCGCTGCCGGGGCGCGGCGACGTGATCTGCGCCTTCGGGCACGGGCACCTCGGCCTGACCCAATCCACGGCCACGGCCGAGATCGTGGCGGATCTTCTGACCGGGCAGACCCCCGGCATCGACCTTGCGCCCTTTTCCCCGGCGCGTTTCCAGAGGGCGGCATGACGCAATACACCTTCCCCTGCATCGACGGCCACACCTGCGGCAACCCGGTGCGCCTTGTCACCGGCGGCGCGCCGCATCTCGCGGGGGCGAACATGCTGGAAAAGCGCGCGCATTTCCTTGCAGAATACGACTGGATCCGCACCGGCCTGATGTTCGAGCCCCGCGGCCACGACCAGATGTCGGGCGCGATCCTCTACCCCCCCACCCGCGACGACTGCGACGTGGCGGTGCTGTTCATCGAGACCTCCGGCTGCCTGCCGATGTGCGGCCACGGCACCATCGGCACCGTCACCATCGCGCTGGAGAACGGGCTGATCCGGCCGCGCACCCCGGGGCGGCTGGCGCTGGAGACCCCGGCGGGGCGGGTCGACGTGACCTACGTGCAGGAGGGCCGCTTCGTCGAGGAGGTGCGGCTGACCAATGTGCCCGCCTTCCTGCATTCCGAGGGGCTGACCGCCGTGGTCGAGGGGCTTGGCGAAGTGGTGGTGGACGTGGCCTACGGCGGCAACTTCTACGCCATCGTCGAGCCGCAGACCTGTTTCCGCGACATGGAGGATTTCGCCGCCTCGCAGCTTGTCGGCCTCAGCCCCCGGCTGCGCGCCGCGCTGAACGCCAAGTACGACTTCGTCCACCCGGAGCATCCGGCGATCAACGGGCTCAGCCACATCCTGTGGACCGGCGCGCCGCGCCACCCCGAGGCGCAGGCCCGCAACGCCGTGTTCTACGGCGACAAGGCCATCGACCGCTCGCCCTGCGGCACCGGTACCTCGGCGCGCATGGCGCAGCTGGCGGCCAAGGGGCGGCTGAAACCGGGGGACGATTTCGTGCATGAATCGATCATCGGCACGCTCTTCAAGGGCCGGGTCGAAGCCGCCACCGAGGTTGCCGGCCGCCCCGCCATCGTGCCCTCGATCGCCGGCTGGGCGCGGGTCACGGGGCTGAACACCATCTTCATCGACGACGCGCGCGACCCGCTTGCGCATGGGTTCGTCGTTACCTGAACCGAAAGGCCTTATATGGCACAGATCATCGTGACGGCACGGGCCGAGGGCCCGGTGCTGGTATTTTCCGAAGGCCTCAGCTTCTGGGGCGGCGTCGATGCGGCGACGGGGCGGGTGATCGACGCCCACCACCCGCTGCACGGCGCCGACCTTGGCGGCAAGGTCGTGATGATGCCCACCAGCCGCGGCTCCTGCACCGGCAGCGGCGTGCTGCTGGAACTGGCGCTGAACGGCCACGCCCCCGCCGCGCTGGTGTTCCGCGAGCACGAGGACATCCTGACGCTGGGCGCGCTGATCGCCGGCAAGATGTTCGACGTGCCGCTGCCGGTGCTGCGCCTTGGCGCCGCGGACTACGACCGGCTGGCTTCGGCGGATAGCGCGCGCATCACGCCCGAACGGCTGGAGGCCGACGGCTGGACCCTGCCCCTCGCCCCCCTGCCCACGGGCGGGCTGGCGCTGACCGAGGCCGACCGCGCCATGCTGGACGGCACGGTGGGCAAGCCGGTGCAGCTGGCGATGGAGGTGCTGGTGACCATGGCCGCCGGGCAGGGCGCGGAACGGCTGACCGACGTCACCCGCACCCATATCGACGGCTGCATCTACGCCAGCCCCGCCAACCTGCGCTTTGCCCGCGCCATGGCGGCCATGGGCGCGCAGGTGCGGGTGCCGACAACCATGAACGCCATCTCTGTCGACCATGGCCATTGGCGCCAGCAGGGGGTGCCCCCGGACTTCGGTCTGCCCGCGCAGGCCCTCGCCGACGCCTATGTCGAGATGGGCGCGCGCCCCAGCTTCACCTGCGCCCCCTACCTGCTGGAGGATACCCCGGCGCTGGGCGAGAACATCGGCTGGTCGGAATCCAACGCGGTGATCTACGCGAACTCGGTTCTCGGGGCGCGGACGGTCAAGCACCCGGATTTCCTTGATCTCTTCATAGGGCTGACGGGCCGCGCGCCGCTGTCGGGGGTCTACCTCGACGCCGACCGCGCGCCCCGGCGGATCATCGAGGTGGACCTGCCGGAAAGCCATGACGACGCGCTCTGGCCGATGCTGGGATGGCTGGCCGGGCGACTGTCGCCGGACCGGATTCCGCTGCTGACCGGGCTGGAAGGCGCGCGGCCGGGCGAGGACGACCTGAAGGCGCTGTGCGCCGCCTTCGGCACCACCTCGGCCGCGCCGATGCTGCACGTGGCGGGCATCACCCCCGAGGCGGACCGCGCCCCGGCGGCGGGCGCCGATACCCATCGGATCGGCCGCGCCGACCTTGTGGAGGCCTGGCGCCAGTTCAACGCCGGGCCCGAGCAGGTCGATCTTGTCGCCTTCGGCAGCCCGCATTTTTCCCTGACCGAGTGCCGCGCGCTGGCCGGGCTGCTGGAAGGCCGCGCCCGCGCCCCCGAGACCGCGGTGATCGTGACGGTGGGCCGGCAGGTGCTGGACAATGCCCGCGCCGAGGGGCTCGTGGACCGGCTGGAGGCGGCGGGGGTGCAGGTGGTGCCCGACATCTGCTGGTGCTCGATCTCCGAGCCGGTGTTCCCGCCCGCCGCGAAGGTGCTGATGACCAATTCCGGCAAGTACGCCCACTACGCCCCCGGCCTGTCGGGGCGGCAGGTCCGCTTCGGCAGCCTTGCCGACTGCGCCGAAACCGCCGTCACCGGCCGGGCGCGCCCCCTGCCCGACTGGCTGAACTGAAGCGAGGAACCATGCGCAGCAGCAAGATCGTCCATGTCGTCTCTGCCCATGCCGAGGGGGAGGTCGGCGATGTCATCGTCGGCGGCGTGGCCCCGCCCCCCGGCAACACGATCTGGGAACAGAGCCGCTGGATCGCCCGCGACGAGACCCTGCGCAACTTCGTGCTGAACGAGCCGCGCGGCGGGGTGTTCCGGCACGTGAACCTGCTGGTGCCGCCGAAGCATCCCGAAGCCGATGCCGCCTTCATCATCATGGAGCCGGCGGATACGCCGCCCATGTCCGGGTCGAACTCCATCTGCGTGGCCACGGTGCTGCTGGACGCCGGGATCGTGCCGATGACAGAGCCGGTGACGGAGATGCTGCTGGAGGCCCCCGGCGGGCTGGTGCGGGTGCGCGCCGACTGCCGCGATGGCAAGGCAGAGCGGATCCACGTGCAGAACCTGCCCAGTTTCGCCGCGCGGCTGGACGCGGCGCTGGAGGTCGAGGGGCTGGGCACCCTGACCGTCGATACCGCCTATGGCGGCGACAGCTTCGTCTTCGTGGACGCGCAGGCGCTTGGGTTCGCGTTGACCCAGGACGAGGCCCACGACATCGCCCGCCTCGGCGTCCGCATCACCGCCGCCGCCAACGAGGCGCTGGGCTTTCACCATCCCGACAACCCCGACTGGCGGCACATCTCGTTCTGCCTCTTCGCCGGCCCGCTTGCCCGCGAGGGGAACGAACTGCGCGCCGGCGCCGCGGTGGCGATCCGCCCCGGCAAGGTGGACCGTTCGCCCACCGGCACCGCGCTTTGCGCCCGGATGGCGGTGATGGCCGCGCGGGGGCAGATGACGCGGCAGGACCGGTTCACGGCGGTCTCGGTGATCGGGTCGGAGTTCTCGGGCCGCATCGTCGGCGTGACCGAGGTGGGCGGCCGCCCCGCGATCCTGCCGGAACTGTCGGGGCGCGGCTGGGTGACGGGGATCCACCAGCACATGCTGGACCCCGCCGATCCCTGGCCCGAGGGTTACCGGCTGTCCGATACCTGGGGCGCGCGGTAGGGCGGCGCGGGCCGCTTCACGGGGCCAGCGCCAGCTGCGCGCGGTACTCGGTCAGCCGCGCGTTGGCGTTGGCATCGATGAGCAGGAGGACCGTGAACATCGCGATGGAGGTCATCAAGCCCGCCCGCCAGACCGGCGCCTCGAGGAACGGGATCAGCAGCGCGCAGGCGGCGATGATTGCCGGGAATACCATCGAGACCGCGATGCGGTAGACGTTCGTCCCCTTGTCCGCCCGCGCGATCTCCGCGGCGAGGAAGGCCGCGGGGTCGGCGGCGTAGAGGGTGGATATCCCCGCCATCTGCGCCTGCGCGGAATAGTACAGCCCGGCGCCGAGGATCAGCAGCAGCACGCCGGCCACCCCCATGGGAATGACGAACCGCCCGGCGAGGTCCGTTTTGCCCAGCTGCCAGAACCCCAAGCTGGCCAGCAGGAAAGCGAGGCCAAAGAGGAAAAAGACGGCGGCAGAGAGCATCTCTGCCCGCGCCCAGTCGGTGGCGGTTTTGACGATGTCCATGTGTCAGGCTTTCCCTTGCCAGAATATCACAGGTTCCAGGTGAACCCGGTGTCCTTTTCCGACCGCTCCCATAGGGGCGACATCACCTGCTTGTCGTAAGCGTGGGGCTCCAGCGTGCCCCGGCCGACGGGGCCGACGAACTCGCGGGCGCCGGTCGGACCGTAAAGCGCGCGCTGCTCTGTCAGCGCCTCTTCCGTGGCGCACATCACCTCGGGATAGGCGCCCTGCTCGGCGGTCTGGACCATTGGCGTCTTGGTCATCAGCCACCAGATGGCGCGCATCGTCCGGCTGCCGCTGGTCGAGATCAGCGAGGTCGCGGACGAGCCGGGGTGGCAGACGAAGATCTCGACGCCGGACCGGCCGGCAGCGGCCAGCCTGTCCTGCAACTCGTAGCCGAACATCATCTGCGCCAGCTTGCTTTGGCTGTAGGCGGTGTTGGCGCCGTAGCCGTCGTTCCAGTTCATGTCGTCGAAGCGGATGGTGCGCAGGCCCATCTTGTAGCCGAGGCTGGCGACCACCACGATCCGGCCCCGCGTCTGCTCGATCCGGTCGAACAGCATCCCGCACAGGGTGAAGTGGCCGTAGTGGTTGGTGCCAAGCTGGCTTTCGAAGCCGTCGGGCGTCAGCTTGCGGGTCGGCACCTGTGCGATGGCGGCGTTGCAGATCAGCGCGTCGATGCGCGGGGTGGTCTTCAGCACCTCCTCGGCAGCCGCGCGGACGGAGGACTGCTCGGCCAGGTCCATGCGGATGAAGCGCACGGGCGCCTGCGCGCCGAACTCCTGCTTCAGCTCCTTCACGGCGGCAGTCGATTTCTCGGCACTGCGGTTCAGCATCACCACCTCCGCGCCCTTGCCCAGCAGGATGCGGGCGGCCTGGAAACCCGCGCCCGCGTTGGCGCCGGTGATGACGTAGGTCTTGCCGGTGAGGTTTCCGAGGCGATCGGGCGTCCAGCCCTTGGCGCCGAAGGTCGTGTCAGCCATCTGTCTGATCCTTGATATGGGTGTGGGGGAGGCGCCCGGTCTTGAACCGGGCGCCCGTCCTTGCATCAGTCGTGGAGCCGGCCAAGCAGCGTGTCGCCGCGCCGCCAGACCGGCAGGTAGCCGGGGTATTCAGGCTTGAGCGCGCTGACCCCGTCGAGCCGCGCCATCTCCGCCTCGCTCAGCGCGATGTCTGCGGCCTTCAGGTTGTCGACCAGCTGCGCTTCCTTGCGGGCGCCGACGATGACGCTGGTGACGCCGGGCTTGTGCAGCAGCCAGGCCAGCGCGATCTGCGCCACCGTGGCATCCCTATCCTCGGCGATCTGCGCCAACGTCTCGACGATGTCGAAGCCCTGCTCCTTCGCGACCGGCGGAAAATCGAAGGCGGCGCGGCGGCCGGTGGCCTCGGCGTCGCGGGTGTATTTGCCGCTCAGGAAACCGCTGGCCAGCGGGCTCCAGATGAAGGTGCCGAGGCCGAGGTCGATCGCCGCCGGCAGGATCTCGCGCTCCAGCTCGCGGCCGACGAGGGAGTAGTAGGCCTGCACCGACGCGAAGCGCTCTGTGCCCAGAAGCCGCGCCATGCCGTCCGCCTTGGCGATCTGCCAGGCGGCGAAGTTCGACAGGCCGATGTAGCGCACCTTGCCCTGCCGCACGAGGTCGTCCAGCCCGCGCAGCGTCTCTTCCAGCGGCGTGGTGACGTCGAAGTTATGCACCTGGTAGAGGTCGATGTAGTCCGTGCCCAGCCGCTTCAGGCTGCCCTCCACCTCGCGCATGATGGCAAGGCGGCTGGTCCCCAGGTCGTTCGGGCCCGTGGTCATGGTGTTGTAGAGCTTCGTGGCGACGAGGTTGTCCTGACGCCGTTTGCCCAGGGCCACGCCCAGCATCTCCTCCGACACGCCCGAGCTGTAGACGTTGGCGGTGTCGAAGATGTTGATGCCCGCCTCGATGGCGAGGTCGACCATGCGGGTGGCGAGGTCCTGGCCGGTGGCGCCGACCAGGTCGGCATAGCTGCCGCCCTCGTTGTCGAAGGTCATGGTGCCCAGCGTCAGTTCAGAGACGTGAAGGCCGGTATGTCCGAGTTGCTTGTACTTCATGGTGCTGTCCCCTCGCGCCGCGGCGCTTGCGTTTGTAAACCGTGGTGTTTACATAGGTGGAGGGGACGCCCTTTGTAAACCCGTGTGTTTACATTTTTCCGACCGAGCAGGGAGAATTCGTGAAACTCACTGAGAAGAAACGAAAAGATATCCTGGACGCCGCGATCCAGGAGTTCCGCGAACAGGGCTTCCCCGCCGCGCGGGTGAACCGGATCGCGGAACTGGCGGAGGTGTCCAAGCGCACGCTCTACAAGCATTTCGAAAGCAAGGAAGTGCTGTTCCAGGCGATCACCGACATCCTGCTGGAACAGATCGCGGCCACGCCGAAGCTGCGCTACGACCCGGATGCCCAGCTGCGTGACCAGCTGATCGCGGCGGCGCGGGACTACATCGGCCACCTCTCGGGCGCGGAGTACATGGGGCTGAACCGGCTGGTGATGTCAGAGCTCCTGCGCGACCAGGAGCTGGCGCAGGCCTTCTTTGCCAAGGCCGCAATGCAGGACGGCCCGATCCAGGGGCTGATCGCCGAGGCGATGAAGACCGGCGCCCTGCGCGCGGCAGAGCCCGGTTTCGCGGCCGGTCAGCTTCTGGCGATGATCAAGCACTTCCTGGTCTGGCCGGAATTCCTGCTGGGGGAAAAGGCCGACGTGGACCCGGATGCCGTCATCGCCGACTGCGTGGACATGTTCCTTGCGCACTACGCTCCGAGGGGTTGAGACCCCGGGCAGGGCGGCGGCTCAGCCCCTGTGCCGCCGCCCGCACCGCACCTAGCCCTCGAACGCCACCCGGCTGGCCCGCAGGCGCAGCGCGTTGCCGATCACCGAGACCGACGACAGGCTCATCGCCGCCGCCGCGATGATCGGCGACAGAAGCAGGCCGGTGAAGGGGTAAAGCAGCCCCGCGGCGATGGGCACGCCCAGACCGTTGTAGAGAAAGGCGAAGGCGAGGTTCTGCTTGATGTTGCGCACCGTGGCGCGGCTCAGCCGGCGCGCGGTGACAAGCGCCGTCAGGTCCCCGCGCACCAGCGTGACGCCCGCGCTCTCGACCGCGACATCCGCGCCGGTGCCCATGGCGATGCCCACGTCCGCCGCCGCCAGCGCCGGGGCGTCGTTCACCCCGTCACCTGCCATGGCGACAGTGCGGCCCTCCGCTTGCAGCTTGCGGACAACCGCCTGCTTGTCGGCGGGCAGCACCTCGGCGATCACCTCGTCGATGCCAAGCTCCCCGGCCACGGCACGCGCCGTCACCTCGTTGTCGCCGGTAAGCATGACAATGCGCAGGCCTTCCGCGCGCAATGTCTCGAGGGCGCGGGGCGTCGTCTTCTTGATGCGGTCCGCGACCACGACCAGCCCCACGGCGTGCCCCTCGACGGCCACGAGGATCGCGGTCTGCCCCTTGCGCCGCGCGGCATCGGCGCGGTCGGAAAGGCCGGCCGGATCGGCGCCGACCCCTTCCATCATGGCGCGATTGCCCACGGCCACGGTCCGCCCGGCGACGCGGCCCGAGATGCCCTTGCCGGTGGTGCTGTCGAAGCTCTCGACCTCGGGCAGGGAAATCCCCCGCGCCTCGGCTCCCTCGACGATGGCACGCGCCAGGGGATGCTCCGACCGCGCCTCCAGCGCCGCGACGAGGCCGAGAAGCTCGTTCTCCTCCATGCCCTCGGCCACCACCTCGACCAGCGCGGGCCGACCCTCGGTGAGGGTGCCGGTCTTGTCCAGCACCAGCGTGTCGACGGTGGCGAAACGTTCCAGCGCCTCGGCGTTCTTGATCAGCACACCCTGCCCCGCGCCCTTGCCAACGCCGACCATGATCGACATCGGCGTGGCGAGACCCAGCGCACAGGGACAGGCGATGATCAGCACCGAGACGGCCGAGACCAGCGCGAAGGCCATCGCCGGGTCGGGCCCGAAAAGGCTCCACACGATGAAGGCGAGGATCGCCACGCCGACCACGAAAGGCACGAAGTAGCCGGAGATCCTGTCCGCCAGCTTCTGGATTGGCGCCTGGCTGCGCTGCGCCTCGGCGACCATGGCGACGATGCGGTTCAGCATGGTGTCCGCGCCCACGCGCCGGGCCTCCATCACGAAACTGCCGGTCTGGTTGATCGACCCGCCGGTGACCTCGGCACCCTCCTCCTTCTCCACGGGGATCGGCTCGCCGGTGATCATGCTTTCGTCGATGGTGGAGCGACCCTCCAGCACCACGCCGTCCACCGGCACGGCCTCGCCCGGCCGCACGCGCAACCGGTCGCCGGAGCGCACCATGTCAAGCGGCACGTCCCTTTCGCCCCCGTCATCCACCAGCCGCGCCGTCTTGGGCGCGAGGTCGAGCAGCGCCCGGATCGCGCCGCCGGTCTGCTCGCGCGCCCGCAGTTCCAGAAGCTGACCCAGCAGGACGAGGGTCACGATCACCGCCGCCGCCTCGAAGTAGACGCCGACCTCGCCCTCGTGGCCCCGGAACTGCGGCGGGAAGATCCCCGGCGCCACGGTCGCCACCACCGAGTAGACGTAGGCCACGCCCACGCCCAGCGCGATCAGCGTGAACATGTTCAGGTTGCGGCTTTTCACCGAGGCCCAGCCGCGTTCAAAGAAGGGCAGCGCGGCCCAGAGGACAACCGGCGTGGCCAGGATCAGCTCGATCCAGTCAAGCCAGGAGGCAGAGATGATCGCGAAGGCATGGGGCGCGAAATGCCGGCCCATCGCGATGACGGCCAGCGGCACGGTCAGCACGGTGCCCAGGATGAAGCGGCGGCGGAAGTCGAGGAATTCCTCGCTTGGCCCCTCCGTCATCGGGATGCCCTTCGGCTCCAGCGCCATGCCGCAGATGGGACAGGACCCGGGGCCGATCTGCTCGATCTCGGGGTGCATGGGGCAGGTATAGACCTGGTCCGTACTCGCCGGCGGCGCCGCCTTCAGCGCGGGGTCGATGAAGACCTCGGGCCGCGTGTCGAACTTCTCTCGGCACTTGGCCGAGCAGAAATAGAAGGTCTCGCCCCGGTATTCCGAGACGTGTTTCGCCGTCTCGACATCGACCATCATCCCGCAGACCGGATCGGTCGCGGTGCGGTCGCCGGGAAGGGCGTGGTCTTGGTCGTGGTGTTTCCCATGGCTGTGGTCATGGGGGTGCGCGTGACAAGAGTGGCTCATGGCGGCTTCCTCGCTGCGACGGCGCCGACTCGGCGTCGTTACCTCATGATACCCCCTAGGGGTATACTTGTGCAAGATACCCACGGGGGGTATGGTGGAAACCTGTCGGGGCGCATATTGTTTCGTCAGCCGGAGGCGTCGAGATGCAGGAAAAGAAGAACAAGGCCGTGATCCAGAAGCGCCTCGCGCGGCTCGAAGGGCAGATTCGAGGCGTCGCCCGCATGGTCGAGGAGGACCGCTACTGCGTCGACGTGCTGATACAGACGGCGGCAGTGCGCTCTGCCCTGAAAGCCGTGGAGCGGCTGCTGATCGAGGATCACACTGCGCATTGCCTGGAGGCGGCCATCCAATCTGGCGACCCCGAAGAGCAGCGCGCGAAGTTCCAGGAGATGGTTACGCTGCTGGAGAAGGCGCGCGACAGCTGAGGGCGGCTGGCGTTCGGGTCAGGGAACGGTGGATTGCGCGGGTATCGCCGAAGGATCGAACCGATCCATCCCTAGGCAGTCACATGCGCAAGGACTGGCGACCCCTCCAGGACTCGAACCCGGAACCTGCTGATTAGAAGTCAGCTGCTCTATCCAGTTGAGCTAAGGGGCCGCTGAGACCCGGAATGGCCCGCAGCGCGCGAAAAATCAAGCGGTGGGCAGAGGGGGTCAGTGGGTCCAGGCGCCGCGGCGGTTGGTGGCGAAGTTCTCGCCGTAGCCGCGCTGGCGCAAGTTGAAGCGGCGGCCGTGGGGCTCGATCACCACCGCGTCGATGCCGTGCTCCTTGGCGTATTCCTGCGCCGCCTCCCGGGTCGGGAACCGCAGCCGCACCTGGGCCTGGGTATCGGTGGACGAGGTCCAGCCCATCAGCGGATCCACCTCGCGCGCGGTGTCGGCGACGAATTCCAGCACCCATTCCCGGGTCTTGGCGGTGCCGGACTGCATGGCATTGCGGGCGGGACGAAAGATGCGCGCGGTCATGGGGTTCTCCATCGGATTGGCAGGGATATGGCAGAGATGCCGCCGGCTTGGCAACCGGCCAATGCGCCCCCGGGTTCCCCGGCCTACAGGCCAAGGGGGCTTGAACCGGAACGAAACAGGCACAATTGTGCAGATTGCCCCAGCCGGAATCCGACGATGCACAACAACCGCCCCGACCAGATGCCGATGATGCACGCGCCCGCCGCCGACGTGCGCAGCCGCGAGAAGCTGGAAGGCGGCAAGCGCATCGTCATGCAGACAGAGTTCAAGCCCGCCGGCGACCAGCCCACCGCCATTGTGGAGCTGTCGGAGGGGGTGCGCGCCGGCGAGCGTGACCAGGTGCTGCTGGGCGCCACCGGCACCGGCAAGACCTACACCATGGCCAAGGTGATCGAGGAGACCCAGCGCCCGGCGATCATCCTTGCCCCGAACAAGACGCTCGCCGCGCAGCTGTATGGCGAGTTCAAGGGCTTCTTCCCCGACAACGCGGTGGAGTATTTCGTAAGCTACTACGACTACTACCAGCCCGAGGCCTACGTCGCCCGCACCGACACCTACATCGAGAAGGAAAGCCAGATAAACGAGCAGATCGACCGGATGCGCCACTCGGCCACCCGGGCGCTGCTGGAACGGGACGACGTGATCATCGTCGCCTCGGTCTCGTGCATCTACGGCATCGGCTCGGTCGAGACCTACGGCGCCATGACCCAGGACCTGCACGTGGGGCAGGAGTATGACCAGCGGCAGGTGATGGCAGACCTCGTGGCGCAGCAATACCGCCGCAACGATCAGGCGTTCCAGCGCGGCAGCTTCCGGGTGCGCGGCGACAGCCTGGAAATTTTCCCGGCCCACCTGGAAGACCGCGCCTGGCGGCTGTCGTTCTTCGGCGAGGAGCTGGAGAGCATCACCGAGTTTGATCCCCTCACCGGCGAGAAGACCGGCAGCTTCGAGCGGATCCGGATCTACGCCAACTCCCACTACGTGACGCCGCGCCCGACGCTGAAACAGGCGATCATCGGCATCAAGAAGGAGCTGCGCACCCGGCTGGACCAGCTGGTGGGCGAGGGCAAGCTGCTGGAGGCCCAACGGTTGGAGCAGCGCACCAACTTCGACATCGAGATGCTGGAGGCCACCGGGGTGTGCAACGGCATCGAGAACTATTCGCGCTACCTGACCGGCCGCGCCCCCGGCGAGCCGCCGCCGACGCTGTTCGAGTTCATCCCCGACGACGCGCTGGTCTTCTGCGACGAAAGCCACGTGTCGGTCCCGCAGATCGGCGCCATGTACAAGGGCGACTACCGGCGCAAGTTCACCCTGGCCGAACACGGCTTCCGCCTGCCCTCCTGCATGGACAACCGCCCGCTCAAGTTCGAGGAATGGGACGCCATGCGGCCGCAGTCGGTCTACGTCTCTGCCACCCCCGCGGCATGGGAGCTGGAGCAGACCGGCGGCGTCTTCACCGAGCAGGTGATCCGCCCCACCGGCCTGCTGGACCCGCAGGTCGAGATCCGGCCGGTGGAGATGCAGGTGGACGACCTGCTGGACGAGGTGCGGCGGGTGTCGCAGGCCGGCTACCGCACGCTGGTCACCACGCTGACCAAGCGGATGTCGGAAGACCTGACGGAGTACATGCACGAACAGGGCATCCGCGTGCGCTACATGCACTCGGACATCGACACGCTGGAACGCATCGAGATCCTGCGCGACCTGCGGCTGGGCGCCTTCGACGTGCTGATCGGCATCAACCTGCTGCGCGAGGGGCTGGATATTCCCGAATGCGGGCTGGTGGCGATCCTCGACGCCGACAAGGAGGGCTTCCTGCGGTCCGAGACCTCGCTGATCCAGACCATCGGCCGCGCCGCGCGGAACGCCGACGGCCGGGTCATCATGTACGCCGACCGCATCACCGGCTCGATGGAACGCGCCCTGCGCGAGACCGAGCGGCGGCGCGAGAAGCAGATCGCCTACAACGAGAAGCACGGCATCACCCCCGCCACGGTCCGAAAGAACGTCGAGGACGTGCTGTCGGGCCTCTACAAGGGCGACACCGACATGAACCGGGTGACGGCGAAGGTCGACAAGCCGATGGTTGGCGCCAACCTGCAGGCGCACCTCGACGGGCTGCGCGACGCCATGCGCAAGGCCGCCGAGAACCTGGAGTTCGAGGAAGCCGCCCGCGTGCGGGACGAGGTCAAGCGGCTGGAGGCGGTGGACCTCGCCGTCCACGACGACCCGCTGGCGCGGCAGCAGGCGGTGGAAAAGGCCGCGGCGGCGGCCGTCGGGTCCAAGGGCCGCTCCACCGCCGGGCGGGCGGGGCAGCGCGGGGGGAACGTGCAGCGGCGGAAGCGGTAGCGATGGCGAGGGGCCAGCGGTGACGGCCCGCAGCGTTTGCTTGCCGCGGCGTTAACCCTTCATTAACCTGATCCTGCAGGCATTTCGCCTGCGAACAGGAAAGTATGAAAATGATTAACAAGTTCCTCTTTATCCTGATCCTTGCCGCCCCGGCCCCGGCCCTTGCCGCGGCCCCTGTGGCAGAGGCCATCGAAAACGGACGTGCCGCGGCCGTGGAACACAGCGGCGGGTGCCGCAAATCCTCGCCGCCGGGCCAGTGTTGCCACGCAGGGTCCAGACCACTGCACTGCCACTGAGACCAGCAATGGTGGGGCGACCGGACGAGGCCGCCTCACCCCCTTCACCTGCGGCCGCGCGGGAGGGCGCAGCTCCGCCAACATGTCGCACCCACCCGCCCGCAGGCGCCGCTTGTCCGACTCACCGCGCCGCGCCATATTGCGCGTCAGCCGGGGCGCGAGGCTCCGCACGGCCGCCGCAAGGGTTTCCCCCAGGGCCATCCCCTCTCTCAGGATCTGACCGAAATGCGCGCTCTCGTCGCCGCCCTGCTCGTGACCGCCACCGCCCTTCCCGCCTTCGCCGACCAGACCGGCGGCACGCTGGTGAAGTTCGACGCCGCCAAGAACACCCTCACCCTGTCCGACCGCACCGTCTGGATCCTGCCCGCCGGCACCGCGCTGCCCGAGCAGCTGGCCGAGGGCGACAAGCTGGCGATCACCTATGTCTCGGCCGCCGACAACGGCTGGACCAAGATCCTGCGCATCGAGCGCGTGAAGGGCTGAGCCTTTCGCGGCGCGGTCCCGGCGGGCCGCGCCGCCCTTGCTAGAAGTCGAACAGCTCGCTCAGGAAGCTCTCGCGCTTCTTGCGGTAGGGCTTGCCCCGGTATTCCCCGTGGCCCGACTGGAAGTCGCGCGGCGGCGGTGCCTGCACCGGCTGCGGCGCAACCTGGGCGGCACTGCGCTCGATGATCTTGTCCAGTTCGCCCCGGTCCAGCCAGACCCCGCGACATTGCGGGCAGTAGTCGATCTCGACCCCGCTGCGTTCCGTCATCACCAGTTGGCTGCCGTCGATCGGGCACTGCATGTCACGCTCCTTCTTCTCGCCTCGCCCCCCGAGGTGGGGATGCGCGGCGGCCGGGTCAACGCCGGTCGAAGATCAGCTTGCCGATGATCAGAACCGCGACCGCCCCCGCGGCCGCCACCAGCACGATCACCACCAGCCCCCCGGCCGCCAGCGCGCCGACGCCCAGCGCCGCCAGCACGAAGGGCGTGGCCAGCGCGCCCACCACCCCCAGCAGCATGTAAAGCGCCTTGTTGCGCCCCGCGATCGCCCCGGCGATCCAGCCCGCCAGCAGGCCGATCACCGCGATGATCGACAGCGCGAAGATCCCCAGTCCCTGCAGAAATCCTTCCATCTCGCGTCTCCCTTCCTTGCGATGCCTGCAAACCTAGCCTGCCCGACGCCGCGCACCAGCCGCAGGCCGCGGTTCGCCCTCAGTCTCTCGTCCCAAACTCTGGCCCCAAACTCTGGCCCCCGCCCCCGGGTTGCGGCTAGACAGGGACAAACAGGCGAGGGACGCGCGATGTTCTACGAGGAAGGCTGGGTGCCGCTGTCCGACGTGGCCAGCGAGGTGCTGCGGCGGCTGCAGGCGCTGCAGGCGGGGGGCAAGATCGGCAAGGGCCAGGGCAGTCTCGGGCAGATCCTGTCGGTGACGGTCTGGGACATCTGCGACGCCGCCACCAAGATGGGGGTCACCGCCGTTGACGGCAACGTGGTGCCCGCCTCGAAGGACCTCGTGGCCTGGGGCGATCCACTGTCGCCGGTGAACGAGCACATCGACCTGCGGATCGGCAGCGTCGGTTCCGGCGAGGCGGTGGATGCCGAGGCGCAACGGCGCCGCTACGGGCCGTTCCTGCACCTGCCGCTGGTGATCCCGGTGAACAACTTCCAGTCCTCCATGACCTTCCTCGCCGAAGAGGTGCTGGCCGATGTCGAGGGCGACGCCGCGCTGGCGGACGGCGCGCGGCTGATCCTGACGCTGCACCGCGACGGCGGCACCACGCGGGAACTGGCCCGCAGCCGCATCGGCACCGCCCTGTCGCGGCGGCGGTTCAAGATGGCCTGGGCCATGGCCGCCGCCCACGCGCCGGAACTGAACAGCACCGACCGCTGGCAGGGGGTCTGAGGCTCAGGCCTCCAGCAGCAGCGTCGCCTCGGTGCGCGGCGCGGTCTTCCAGACCGCCCGCTCGCTCAGCCGCGCCGCCAGGTCGGGGGGCAGCAGCATCTCCCTGGTGGGCGGGCGCAGCGGGCCGCGGATGGCGTGCAGGCCCGGGGTGTTCAGGAAGGCGTCCAGCAGCGGCAGGTCGAAGGAGAAGTCGTTGAAGTCGTGTTCGAAGGCCGGCTCGCGCAGGAAGCGGTAGATCAGCGCCATGGTTTCGGCAGGCCGCGCCAGCAGGCGGTCGTAGTCCACCAGCAGCATCCGCTCTGCCAGCGGCCCGGCCAAGGCGTCCTCGACCATGTTCAGCGAACTGCCGACGATGCCGTCATCGCTCATCACCCGGTTGACCCGCTGGATCAGGGTCGTGTCCGGCTCGAACAGCCGCGACTGGCGGAAGGTCAGCGACCTACGCGCCTTTTCCAGCGAGGACACCACCTTGGCCGGGTCGCGCACGGTGACGATGAAGCGGCACAGCGGATAAAGCGCCACCAGCTGCTCTGCCCGCAGCAGCCAGCGGCGGTTGGTGTCGAACACCACCTCGCGCGGGCCACGCTTGTGGTGCACCGCGTCGATCACCGCGTGCAGCACCTCGCGCCGCTGCCCGTCGTCCAGCAGCGCCGAAAGCTCCGAGGTGCCGGAGAACTGGTTGTAGAGCATCTGGAAGATGATCTGCGCCGCGCTGGTGCCCGAGGCGTAGAAGCGCGGGTTCTGGTTCAGCAGCGCGGTCAGCATGGTCGAGCCGGAGCGCGGCAGGCCGACGATGAAGTTGTAGCGCGTGCGCGCTGCCGGGGTTCCGGTCATCTGGTTCATGCCTGCCTCGCCCTCGCGCGGGCGCCTCCTGATTCTGCCTGTCGCCCGCAGGCTGGCCGCAAGCTGGGGAAGCGGTGAGGCGGAAACGCGGCCTTTGCTTGTCCGCAAACAATGTGTGCCGCTGCCCCGGCACTGGCCCGACCCCGGCGACAAAGCCCGGCGGGGCCGGCGCAAATACCGCATTCCCGCCACATTCGCGGCCCGGTTTTACCCTGATCCCCCCGGCATATTGGGCCTGTCGCATAGAGGACTATCGCCATGCCCTACATCAGCCACTCCGACGCCGGCCCGCGGTCCCTGCCGATGGTGACCGGCACGCTGATCGAGACCGACCGCGGCCAGAAGCCGGTGGAAGAGCTGGAAGTGGGTGACATGGTGCTGACCAAGGACGACGGGCTGCAGCCGGTGCGATGGATCGCCTCGCGCACCCTGGACGCCGCCGCACTGGCCGCCGACCCCGCGCTGCGCCCGATCCGCATCCGCGCCGGCGCGCTGGGCGAGGCGCGACCCGCTCGCGACCTGGTTGTCTCGCCGCAGCACTGCCTGCTGATCGACGACTGGCGCTGCGAGCTGCTGTTCGGCGAGGACGAGGTGCTGGCCCCGGCCCGTGCGCTGCTGAACGACAAGACCATCACCATCGAGCACGGCGCGGAAGAAGTGACCTACTACCACTTCATGTTCGACCGGCACCAGATCGTCTATTCCAACGGCGCCGAGACCGAAAGCTTCCACCCCGCCAGCGCCGGCATCGAGGCGCTGGACGAGGCCAAGCGGGACGAGCTGTTCAAGCTGTATCCCGAGCTGGAGCACGACGCCGACGCCTACGGCCCCCAGGCCCGCGCCACGCTGAAGCCTTACGAGGCCGAGGTGCTTCTGGCCATGTAACGACCCTCCGACGCTACCCGAGCGTTCGGCCGGCGGTCCCATGGGCCGCCGGATTCTTGTGCGGCGCTTCGCGCGAGGGGGGCTTTGCCCCCGGCGCCTGCGGCGCCTCCCCCAGGATATTTCGAAACCAGAGAATTGCAGGCAGGGCGCCTGTTCCGTCGCGGCGCGCGGGCGGCGGGGCGGCGTTTTCGATTGCTAAGGCACGCGAAGCCGCTACGTTCCGTCCTCCGCAAGGAGGGCCGAGATGACATCGATGATTTCCGTGCAGGAGGTCCGCAAGACCTACGAGGGCGGCGGCGAGGCGCTGAAGGGCGTGTCGCTGGAGATCCGCGAGGGCGAGATCCTGGCGCTGCTGGGCCCCAACGGGGCGGGCAAGACGACGCTGATCTCGATCATCTGCGGCATCGCCAACATGACCTCGGGCCGCATCACGGTGGGCGGGCACGACGTGATCAGCGATTTCCGCGGGGCGCGCAGCCTGATCGGGCTGGTGCCGCAGGAAATCTCGCTGGAGCCTTTCGAGAAGGTCATCAACTCGGTCCGCCTGTCGCGCGGGCTGTTCGGGCTGCGCCGGGACGACTCTTTCATCGAGGGGATCCTGCGCAAGCTGTCGCTGTGGGACAAACGCGACCAGCCGATCCGCGAGCTGTCGGGGGGCATGAAGCGCCGGGTGCTGATCGCCAAGGCGCTGAGCCACGCGCCGCGGGTGCTGTTCCTCGACGAGCCCACCGCCGGGGTCGACGTGGAGCTGCGCAAGGACATGTGGGAGGTGGTGCGCGAGCTGAAGGCCGATGGCGTCACCATCGTGCTGACCACCCACTACATCGAGGAGGCCGAGGCCATCGCCGACCGGATCGGCGTGATCAGCCGGGGCGAGATCCTGCTGGTGGAGGACACCGCCGCGCTGATGAAGCGGATGGGGCACAAGGAGATGACCATCGAGCTGCAGCAGCCGCTGGAGAGCATCCCGGACAGCTTGGCCGCCTACGGGCTGAAGCAGACAGGGCCGTCCGAGCTGATCTACGCCTACGACACCCAGGCCGCGCGCACCGGCATCGCCAAGCTGCTGACCGACCTGTCGGCCGCCGGGCTGGTGCTGCGTGACGTGCAGACGCGGCAATCCAGCCTCGAGGACATCTTCGTGGGCATGGTCAAGGAGGACGTGCAATGAACTGGCAGGCCGTGGCCTCGATCTACCGTTTCGAGATGGCGCGCACCGGGCGCACGCTGATGCAGTCGATCATCTCGCCGGTGCTGTCCACCTCGCTTTACTTCGTGGTATTCGGCACCGCCATCGGCAGCCGGATCGAGCAGGTGGAGGGGGTCAGCTACGGCAGCTTCATCGTGCCGGGGCTGATCATGCTGTCGGTGATCATGCAGGCGATCTCGAACGCCAGTTTCGGGATCTACTTTCCCAAGTTCATCGGCACCATCTACGAGCTGCTCTCGGCGCCCATCAGCTTCCTCGAGGTCGTGGTGGGCTATGTCGGCGCGGCGGCCACCAAGGCGCTGATCATCGGGTTGATCATCCTGGGGACCGCCAGCCTGTTCGTGGAACTGCGCATCGAGCATCCGGTGGCCATGGTGGCCTTCCTGCTGCTGACCTGCCTGTCGTTCTCGCTGATGGGCTTCATCATCGGCATCTGGGCGAAGAACTTCGAGCAGCTGCAGCTGGTGCCGATGCTGGTGGTCACGCCGCTGGTGTTCCTTGGCGGGGCCTTCTATTCGATCTCGATGCTGCCACCGGCCTGGCAGACGATCACCTTGTTCAACCCGGTGGTCTACCTGGTCTCCGGCTTCCGCTGGTCGTTCTTCGGCTTCGCCGACGTGGCGATCGGCTGGTCGCTGCTGGCGATCCTGGGCTTCACCGCCGCCTGCCTGGCGGTGATCTGGTGGATCTTCCGCACCGGCTGGCGGATAAAGAGCTGAGGCGGCGGGCGCGACAGTTGCGCCGTCTCCCTTGTTCCGGCGGGGGCGCGCCGCTACATCCCCTGCGATGACACGCTGGTTCCCCCCCTTCCGCAAGAAACGCCCCACCGTCGCTGTGCTGCGGCTGAACGGCGCCATCGGTAGCGCCGGCCGCTTCGGCGGCGGGCTGAACGACGCCGCCCTCGCACCGCTGATCGAGCGCGCCTTTGCCAAGGGCAAGCCCGCGGCGGTGGCGCTGGTGATCAACTCCCCCGGCGGCTCGCCGGTGCAAAGCTCGCTGATCGCCGCGCGGATCAGGCGGCTGGCGTTGGAGAAGGAGGTGCCGGTCCATGCCTTTGTCGAGGACGTGGCGGCCTCTGGCGGGTACTGGCTGGCCTGCGCGGCGGACGAGATCTGGGTCGACGCCTCGTCGCTGACCGGCTCGATCGGGGTGATCTACGCGGGCTTCGGGTTCCAGGACCTGATCGCGCGGCACGGGGTCGAACGCCGGGTGCATACCTCGGGCCGGTCGAAGTCGATGCTGGACCCCTTCCGCCCCGAGCAGCCCGAGGACATCGCCCGGCTACACGACTGGCAGGAGCAGATCCACGAGGCCTTCATCGACTACGTGAAGACCCGGCGCGGCGCGCGGCTGGCGGATGACCCCGAGCTGTTCACCGGCAACGTCTGGGTCGGCGCCCGCGCGGTGGACGTGGGGCTGGCGGACGGGGTGGCGCACCTGGTGCCGAAGATGAAGGAGCTGTTCGGCGACAAGGTGCGCCTGCAGGTCTACGGGCAGAAGCGCGGGCTGCTGCGCAAGCTGGGCATGCGGGTGGCGCAGGACGCGCTGGGCGCGGTGGAGGAGCGCGGCATGTTCGCGCGGTTCGGCCTGTGATCGTCAAGATCGTCGTCCTCTTCCTGCTGCTGATGGCGGTTCTGGCGATGTTCGGGAAGCTGCGGCTTCCGGGGCTGGGCAAGGGGCCGGGCAAGCTGACGGCGGGCAAGTGCCCCGGCTGCGGGCGCTACCGCATCGGCCGGGGACCCTGCGACTGCGGGAAGGGCTAGGACTTGCTGCAACAATACCTGATTGCCGCCGCCGGACTGGTGATGCTGCTGTTCGCCGGCGACGCGCTGGTGCGCGGGGCGGTGAACCTGGCGCTGCGGCTGAAGATCCCGGCGCTGGTGGTCAGCCTGACGGTGGTGGCCTTCGGCACCTCGGCGCCGGAACTGTTCGTCAGCGTCGGCTCGGTGCTGCGGGGCGCGCCGGGGCTGGCGCTGGGCAACGTGGTGGGGTCCAACATCGCCAACGTGCTGCTGGTGCTGGGCCTGCCGGCGCTGGTCTTCGGGCTGGCCACCGGGGACCATGACACGCGGCGGTCCTATGCCATCATGATGGGCGCCACGGCGCTGTTCATGGGGCTGGCCTTCGCGGGCCTGTTCAACTGGATCGGCGGGCTGGTGCTGCTGGCGGCGCTGGCGGCGGTGCTGCTGGCCCAGTTCCGCGAGGCGCGGGCGCATCGCCGCGACGCCAAGGCTGCCGCCGCAGAAGAGGATCTGCCCGAAGGCGCCGACCCCCGCATGCGGGGCTGGAAGATCGCCGCCTTCCTCGTGGCCGGGCTGATCGGCCTGCCGCTGGGTGCGAACCTGCTTGTGGACGCCGCCACGGTGATCGCCACGCAATGGGGCGTGTCCGAGACGGTGATCGGCCTGACGCTGGTGGCCGTCGGCACCTCGCTGCCGGAGCTGGCGACAACGGTGGTGGCGGCCCTGCGGCGGCAGGCGGACGTGGCGCTGGGCAACGTGATCGGGTCGAACTACTTCAACCTGCTGGGGATCATCGGCGTCACCGCGCTGTTCGGCGACATCCCGGTAGAGCCGGAGTTCCTGCGCTTCGACCTGTGGGTGATGCTCGCCGCCTCGGTGGTGCTGGCGCCCTTCGTTTTGCGCAGGGACATGGACATGGGGCGTGTCGCGGGGGCGATCCTCGTGGCGCTATACGCCACCTACGTGGTTCTTTTGCTGATCTGATCCGGAGGCCTGCCATGCAGATCCGCCACGCTCTTGTCACCGGCGCCGCGAAACGCCTTGGCCGCGCGATGGCGCTGGCGCTGGCCGAGGACGGGTTCGACGTGGCGGTGCATTTCGCCGGTTCGGCCGAGGCGGCGGAGGACACGGCGCGGGACATCCGCGCGCTCGGCCGGCGCGCCGTGACGCTGCAGGCGGACCTGACGGACGAGGCGCAGACCGCCGCGCTGCTGGGCCGGGCCGCCGAGGCGCTGGGGCCGGTGACGCTGCTGGTCAACAACGCCTCGATCTTCGAACATGACGACATCGGCAGCGCCGACCGCGACAGCTGGGACCGGCACATGGAATCCAACCTGCGCGCCCCCTTCGTGCTGACTCAGGCGCTGGCGCGGCAGGCGCCCGAGCCGGTGACCGACGCGATGGGAGAGCCGCGTGCCGAGGCGCTGGTGATCAACATGATCGACCAGCGGGTGCGCAAGCTGACTCCGGAGTTCATGAGCTACACGCTGGCCAAGGCCGCGCTCTGGACCTTCACCCGCACCGCGGCG
Source organism: Rhodobacter sp. (assembly GCA_048262455.1). Lineage (GTDB taxonomy): Bacteria > Pseudomonadota > Alphaproteobacteria > Rhodobacterales > Rhodobacteraceae > Psychromarinibacter. The sequence continues at coordinate 32,414 of JBLXFD010000002.1, read as the reverse complement.
CAGGCACTCGCCCCCCGCGTGCGCGTCAACGCCATCGGCCCCGGTCCCACCCTGAAGGGCGCCCGCCAGAGCGAGGCGCATTTCGCCGCCCAGCGCGCCGCCACGGTGATGGCGCGCGGTTCGAACCCCGGGGACATCGTCGGCGCGCTGCGATATTTCCTGTCGGCGCCGGCGGTGACGGGGCAGCTTCTGTGCGTCGACGGCGGCCAGCATCTGGGCTGGAAAACGCCGGACGTGCAGGGCGTGGAGACCAGCCATGCGCCTTCCCGGGATTGAACCCCCGGCGTGGTTGTGCACCGGCGGCAATCGTGCCCGATTCTGGGCGCCTAAATGGCCGAGATACCGGGTGTTTACGAGATCTTAATAAACTTCATACGCAAATTCAGTCACTTAGATTGTTGCCCATTTTTTAATCATTTCTGGGAAGTAAGTCGAAACTAAGGAAAAATTGTGGCTGTCCGACTTTTGCCCTCAGCGTTATCCACAGGTTTGGTGGAAAGAAAATCCCTTGTTCCGGGCCGCCCGAGGTTGCAGCGCCTCCGGGGAATCACAAGATGGACCGCATGAGCGAGAAGCCCGCCGAAACCGCCCCCCTGACCGGCCATGCCTGCATCCAGTCCTACCTGCGCACCCTCGACGCGTCGCCGGGGGTCTACCGGATGCTGGATGCCAAGGGCGCGGTGCTTTACGTCGGCAAGGCGCGCAACCTTAAGGCGCGCGTGTCGAACTACGCGCGCCCCGCCGGGCACAGCGCACGGATCGGCCGGATGATCGCCGCCACCGCCTCGATGATGTTCCTGACCACGCGCACCGAGACCGAGGCGCTGCTGCTGGAACAGAACCTCATCAAGCAGCTGAAGCCGCGCTACAACGTGCTGCTGCGCGACGACAAGTCCTTCCCCAACATCCTGGTATCGAAGGACCACCCTTTCGCGCAGATCAAGAAGCACCGGGGCGCGCGGAAGGAAAAGGGCGCCTACTACGGCCCCTTCGCCAGCGCCGGCGCGGTGAACCGGACGCTGAACCAGCTGCAGAAGGTCTTCCTGCTGCGCAATTGTTCCGACGCGGTGTTCGAAAGCCGCACGCGCCCTTGCCTGCTGTACCAGATCAAGCGCTGCAGCGCCCCCTGCGTCGGCCACGTGGACGCCGAGGCCTACGCCGGGCTGGTCTCCGACGCCGAGCGGTTCCTGCAGGGCAAGAGCACCAAGGTGCAGGCGCAGCTGGCAGAGCAGATGCGACAGGCCTCCGAGGCGATGGAGTTCGAGCATGCCGCCGCCCTGCGCGACCGGATCCGCGCGCTGACGCAGGTGCAGTCGAGCCAGGGCATCAACCCCAAGGGGGTGGCGGAGGCCGACGTGATCGCGCTGCACATGGAGGCGGGACAGGCCTGCGTGCAGGTGTTCTTCATCCGCGCGCACCAGAACTGGGGCAACAAGGACTTCTACCCCCGGCTGGGCGGCTCCGAGGATGCCGCCGAGGTGCTGCAGGCCTTCATCGGGCAGTTCTATTCCACCAAGGAACCGCCCCGGCAGCTGCTGCTCAGCCACCCGCTGGAGGACGCCGAGCTGGTGGCCGAGGCCCTGACCGAGGCCGCGGGCCGCAAGGTCGAGATCCTGGTGCCCCAGCGCGGCGAGAAGCGCGAACTTGTCTCGGGCGCCGAGCGCAACGCCCGCGAAAGCCTGGCGCGTCAGATGGCCGAGACCGCGACCCAGACCAGGCTGCTGCAGGGGCTGACAGAGGCCTTCGCGCTGGACGCCCCGCCGCAGCGCATCGAGGTCTACGACAACTCGCACATCCAGGGCAGCCACGCGGTGGGCGCGATGATCGTGGCCGGACCCGAGGGGCTGATGAAGAACCAGTACCGCAAGTTCAACATCAAGGACGACACCCTCACCCCCGGCGACGACTTCGGCATGATGAAGGAGGTCCTGACCCGCCGCTTCAAGCGCCTGCTGAAGGAGGACCCCGACCGCGGCAAGGGCAGCTGGCCGGACCTGCTGCTGATCGACGGCGGCGCCGGGCAGGTCAGCGCCGTGCGCTCGATCCTTGCCGATCTCGGGGTCGAGGGGGTGCCGCTGGTGGGCGTGGCCAAGGGCATCGACCGCGACGCGGGCAAGGAGGAATTCCACCGCCCGGGACAGCGCCCCTTCGCCCTCCGCCACAACGACCCGGTGCTCTACTTCGTCCAGCGCCTGCGCGACGAGGCGCACCGATTCGCCATCGGCGCCCACCGGGCCAAGCGGTCCAAGGCCGTGGGCGCCACCCCGCTGGACGACCTGCCCGGCGTCGGCGCCACCCGCAAGCGGGCGCTGCTGGCGCACTTCGGCTCCGCCAAGGCGGTGGCGCGGGCCGACCTGTCGGATCTGAAGGCGGTCGACGGCATTTCCGGCAGCCTGGCAGAGAAGATCTACGACTACTTCCACGAGAAGGGCTGACCTTCACCGCACCGCCTTTCCAGTCCCCGCCGAAGCGGTTAGGAAGACGCCCATGAAATGGACCATCCCGAATATCCTGACCCTGCTGCGGCTGTTCGCGGCGCCCGGCGTGGCCGTGATGTTCCTGTATTTCGCCCGGCCCTGGGCCGACTGGTTCGCGATGATCCTCTTCATCGCCGCCTCGATCACCGACTACATCGACGGCTACCTCGCCCGCGCCTGGAAGCAGGAAACCGTGTTCGGCGCCATGCTGGACCCGATCGCCGACAAGGCGATGGTGGTGATCGCGCTACTGGTGATCACCGGCTTCTCCGGCATGAACCCCTGGATCCTGCTGCCCGCCACCATGATCATCTTCCGCGAGATCTTCGTGTCGGGGATGCGGGAGTTCCTGGGCAACAAGTCCGTGACGCTGAAGGTTACCAACCTGGCGAAGTACAAGACCTTCGCGCAGATGATCGCGATGACCGTGCTCTTCGCCACCGGCATCTTCGAGCATAACATGATCGCCCGCACCGTCGGCATGGATGACCGCATGGTGATGCAGATCCTCGCCGGCGAGATCAGCGACGAGGTCGGGCTGCGCTTCAACGCCGCCGCGGCAGAGCTGACCTGGTGGTCCGGGGTGGTGCTGCTGTGGATCGCCGGCGTCCTGACGCTGCTGACCGGGGCCGACTACTTCCGCAAGGCGCTGCCCTTCCTCAAGCAGGGCCCGAAATGATCGACGTGCTGTACTTCGCCTGGGTGCGAGAGCGGATCGGCCACCCGAAGGACCGGGTCGACACCAACGCCGTCACCGTGGCCGAGCTGGTGGAAGAGCTGAAGGCCCGCGAGGCCCGCTACGAGGCCGCGTTCGAGGATACCTCGGCCCTGCGGGTGGCGCTGGACCAGGAGCTTGCGGATTTCGACGCGCCGCTGGCGGGGGTGCGCGAGGTCGCCTTCTTCCCGCCGATGACCGGGGGCTGAGATGGATGTCCGGGTACAGGAGCAGGCCTTCGATCCCGGCGCCGAGCTGAACGCCTTCGCCGCCGGCCGCACCGATGTCGGCGCCACCGTCAGCTTCACCGGCGTGGTGCGCGACGACGGCGGGCTGCGGTACATGGAGATCGAGCATTATCCCGGCATGACCGAGAAGGCCCTGGCAGCCATCGCCGCCGAGGCCACGCAGCGCTGGTCCCTGTGCGACTGCCTGGTGATCCACCGTCACGGCCGCCTGTCCCCCGGCGACCGGATCATGATGGTCGCCACCGCCGCCCCCCACCGCGCCGACGCCTTCGCCGCCGCGGATTTTCTGATGGACTACCTGAAAAGCCGCGCGCCCTTCTGGAAGCGGGAAGTGACGGGGTCGGGGGCGGAATGGGTCGCGGCCAAGGCGGCCGACGAGGACGCGCTGAAGCGCTGGTAGCGCGGCGCTACTGCGCCAGCCCCAGCTTTTCCAGGTAGGCGACGCTGTCCTTGATGCGCGAGAAGTCGTTGATCTCCACGATCAGGTGCGGCCGGGACGGCACCCGCGCCAGTTCCGCGAAGATCGCAGGAAAGTCGATACGGCCCTCGCCCAGCGGCCAATGGCAATCGTGGCTGCCGTCGGTATCCTGCAGGTGCACATGCGCCAAACTTTCGCCCGCCGCCGCGATGAAACGCGCGGGATGGGGCGCGCCGCTATGAGCGTAGGCCCATTCGGCATGGCCGGTGTCCACCGACAGCTTCAGCGCCGTGCTGCCCGCGGCCGCCAGCACCGCCGCCCGCTCGGCGGGATCGACGTCGCGGATATTTTCCAGCACCAGCGTCACGCCCTGGCCCTCGGCCCGCGTCAGCGCCGGGGCCAGCGTCTCGGCAATCGCCGCCACCCGCCGCTCGCGGTCGCGCGGCTTGCGGCCGAGGTTGGCGTGGTCCCATGCGTCGAAGGGCGAGTGCAGCACCATCTGCACCGCGCCCAGCGCCGCGCAGGCGTCAAGACAGGCCGTCAGCCGCGCCTGCACCAGCCCCCGGATCTCGCGGTCGGACACGTCGATCTCGAACCCCCGGAACGGCCCGTGCACCCCCAGCCGCCCCTTCCAGCCGTCCAGCGCGGCGCGGGCGCGGTCGATGAAGGGCTCGGGCGCGCGCAGGATGTCGGGCATGGCGTATTCCGCCAGTTCCACGTCGCGGTCCTTCTCGAACAGCCAGTCACGATGCGCCGCGAGGTTCAGCGCCGTCAGCTGCGCGCCCACCACCGGAAGATCTGCCATCGTCCTACCCCCTGAACCCGGACTCGAGGATCACCGGCACCACGATCTCCTCCTCGTCCTCGAGATGCCGGTGCAGCAGCTTGCCGAAACGTTCCAGCTCTCCATGAAACGCCCCGGCCGCCTCGCGCGCCGCGGCCCCGTCCGGCGCCTGCAGGACCCGGTTCGCGCCGGCGGCGAAGTCCTGCAGCATCGGGTCGATCACGGCATGGTCCGCCTCCAGCAGGTCGAAAGCCGCGGAGATGCGCGGCTCCAGCCCGATCAGCTGCGGGAAGTAATGCGTGTCCTCGATCTGGTGGTGGCCGTGCAACTGGTTCAGGAAGATCCCGCCCAGCCGTGACAGCCGCGGCGCGTAGGCGTTCACCTCGGTCTTCCCATCGATGAAACCCTGCGCCTCGCCCGTCAGCCGCGCCATCAGGTCGCGGAACATCACGTGCCGCTCCATCCAGAAGCGCACCAGCTCGCCGAAGTTCGAATGCCCCTCCCACTCCGGGCGCGGGTAACGCTCTGCCAGCAGGCGCAGCGCCTCGGGCAGGCCCGCGCGGCGGGTCAGGTCGAGGCTGGGCAGGGAGGCGGAGTCATGTGCAACCATGGGCTCCACCTAAGCGCAGAGGTTCCCCGCGCCAAGTCCGTTCAGCAGTTGTTAACCGCGATTACCCTAGTGTTTACCCGGGAGGCTCTGGTCATGCTGCGGGCGACACTGCTGTTTTTCTTCCTTGCGCAAGCGGCCACGGCCGGCCCCTGGACCCGGGCCGAGGGCGACTGGTTCCTGGCCGTCAGCCATACCCTTCACGCCCACCCGGACCGCCTGCGCCTGCCCGGCTATCGCCCTCAGGGCCACAGCGCGCTGCTGCTGGAACACGGCCTCGGCCGCCGCCTGACCTTCGGGGTGGAGGCCGAACAGGCCAGCGGCGGCGACTGGCAGGCGCTGGTCTACGCCCTCCGCGCCATCGGGCCGATGAACGTGAACCGCCGCCTCGCCCTGCGCCTCGGCCTCGGCGCCCGGCAGGCGGGCGGGCAGCGCGAGTCGCTGGTACAGGTGGGTGCGTCCTGGGGCGAGGGGTTCGACACGCGGTTCGGGCCCGGCTGGGCCGCCGCCGACGCGACACTGACCCTGCATCGCGGGGCGCGAGAGCAGGTGCGGCGGCTGGACCTGACACTGGGCGTCAAGCCGGACAGCGGCACCCTGCTGTTCCTGCAATTGCAGACCGGCGATTACCCCGGCAAGGCGCCCTACCTGCGCGTGGTCCCTACGGTGGCCATCGAATTCGCCCCCGGCCGCTTCGCGGAACTGGGGGTGCCCATCGGGGTCGAGGGCGACCGCCGCGTCGGGGTGAAGCTGGGAACCTGGCTGCAGTTCTAGCCGAAGCTCGCGGCCACCTCGTACATCACCGGCTCGAATCCCTTCGCCAGCTCTCCCAGCCGCCGGTTGCGCACCCGCATCTCGTCGCTGCGCAGCATCGCCTGGAAATCCTCGCGCCGGGCCCACTGGCTGTAGCTGGCCACCCGCGTCTGCGCGTCGTTCACGTGCAGCCCAGCGCCGATGAACCCCGGCTGGCGAGAGATGAAAGCCTCGTAGGCGCCCGACAGCTCTTCCAGCAGGTCCTGGCAGGTGCCCGGATGCACCTCGAAGGTCGTGATCACCGTCTGCAGGTCCCGGTCCGTCCCGATCGTCACCATCCGCCGCCTCCCTCTGGTCCGCCCCGCCAGCCTAGCACAGCAGAAGGCCCGCCGCCTCCTTCCGCGACGGGCCTCTTTCCGCGTCAGCCGGCTCAGGTCGGCCGGTCCACCCGCGCCGTCACGAAGACCCGCCCCCGGCAGGCCTGCGGCCACTTCAGCTGCACAAGGTCGTTGCCGGACCCCGCGTTGATCACCACCGTCGGCATCACGTAGAGGTTCTGGTTGCTGCCGTTCTTGATGTCGCTGCGCATCACCACCGAGCTGACCGTGCGGGCGTTGCCCTCGAAGGGCAGGTAGTCGCCCACGTTCAGCGACCAGGTGCTGGCCTCGCTGGCTTGGTTGAACTCCAGCGTCACCGGGTTCTGGGTCTGCTGGCTGACGCCATTGTAGGTATTGCCCTCGAAGATCACGTTGCGCACCAGCCCGAAGTCCAGGTCGGCATGGGTGGTGTCCACCCCCTCGACCCGCTCGATGGCTCCGTTGATCGCCTTGAAGGTATTGCCGTTGACGTTCAGCCCCTGCAGGAAATGCCCCGGCCCGTAGGGCTTGATCAGGATGAAGTGGAACGAGGTCGCCGCGCTCGAGCAGGTGAAGATGTTGCCGGTCATCGTCACGCCGCCGAAGGTGAATTCGCTGGAGAACTCCGGCGCCCCGTCCTGCTCGTTCGCCATCTCGATGGAACAGTTGTCGATGTAGTTCCCCGACAGGAAGCAATGCGCGTTGGGATAGGTCAGCGTGATCCCCGACAGCCGCGGCCCCCGCTCCACCCCGTCGCCCTGGAACAGGTGGTTGCCCATGATGATGTGGCCGTTGCCGTTGATGATCGCGGTGTGCCGGAAGCGCTGGAACCGGTTGTTGCGGATCTTGGAATCGTTGGCGTTCACGTTGAAGGCCAGCGACTTGCGGGCGGGGTTCGGCGTTGACTGCTCGTCCGAGGTGAAATGGCAGCGGTCGATCTGCAAGTCCTGGCAGCCGCGCCCGTGGGAAGAGATCGCCCGGTCGTTCACGCGGGTGAAGAAGCAGTCGCGCAGGTGGACGGTCTCTCCCTCCGGCGCCAGCAAGATGCCGCTGCCCTGCCCGGCGCACTGGAACTCCACGTCGGTGAAGGTCAGCTTCGACACCTTGTCGAAACCCGAGAAGTCCATGATGTATTTGAACCGCTTGAACGTGTAGTTCTGGTTCGACGCCGCCCCCCAGAGCGGCTGGCTCAGCGTCAGTTGCTTGGCGCCGACGTTCTTGCCCAGCACGTAGACCTCGCGCCCCACCCCCGCGCCTTCCACCAGCGACCCGATCCGCACGCTGGAGACGTTGTTGACGTTGGTCAGCGTCTTCGAATTGGAGCTGTAGCTGGCGGAGGTGGTAAAGCTGTAGGTGTCCCAGCCGCTGCCGGCGCTGCAGACGAACTGCCCGTTGCGGATCACCCGCCGCACCTCGTAGGTGGTTTTGTTCGGCACCAGCGCCTGCATGTCCAAGGGCTCGTTCAGCTCGATCCGCCGCCCGCAAAGGTCCAGCGATTCATGCTGCGAGGTGTTCAGCAGCGCCTGCCAGGCCTTGCGGAAGGCCGTCATCTCCTCGCCGAAGGCGTCGAGGTAGCTGTTGTAGTCGAAGTTCCGCTTCAGGATCAGCCATTCCTCGTCGGGCTGGGTGATCGTCCCCTCGAACCGCACCCGGCTGTCCATGCTGACGCTCGACGCCAGCCGGTAGGTGCCCTCGGGCACCAGCACCCAGCGCCCGTCCGCCGCCGCGTCCGCCGCGTTGAAGGCGGCGGCGTCGTTGGCCACGCCGTTGCCCTTGGCGCCGTAGTCGCGCACGTCGACCCAGTCCATCATCTCGCGCAGGAAGACCTGGGTGATGTCCTCGATCACCAGGTCGTCCACCCGCACCACGCCGCCGTTGGACCCGGTCAGGTCCAGCCCGATATGCCCGTAGGCCGGCTCTGTCCCCCAGACCATGTCCACGCCGGACCGGTTGCCGCTGCCGATGATCGCGGTGATCTCCACCACCTCGCCGTAGCTGGTCAGAGTGGTGGAAGGCCCCGTCTCGTCCAGCCCGCCCACGTGGCTGTTATTCGGCGCCCCGGCCCACCCGGCGATCCGCACCGAGGGCAGCGCCCCGCTCATCGCCTTCACCCGCGCCGTCACCCGCAGGTAGCAGCCGGGCAGGATCGGCGTCTGGCCCTTGTACCGCAGCTTCTGCGTCCCGGAGGTCTTCACCATCTCCAGGCAGCCGCCGAAGTCCTGGTCCGCCGGCACCAGCGCCGCGTTGCCCGCCCCGTCATAGGTGGCGGACCCGGGCGTGCCGTCGCCGCTGGACCAGACGTTCAACCCCTCCGTGAAGGGCGGCGGCATCAGCTGCAGGCCGTCGGTAATTGCCTTGTTCATCGGTTAACCCCTTTGCACCCGGATCAGGGTCAAAGGGGGTAGCATGCCGCCTTCAACGGCATGTTAACGCATCGTTCGCCAAGATCCCCGGATCAGGCGCCAACCTGCGGCGCGCGCAGAACGCTGACGGCGGCGATCTGCCAGCCCTCGGGGGTCTCGACCATGTAGTATTCCAGCGTGTACAGCACGCCGGCCGCGTCGGACACCAGCACCCGCTGCACCTGCTGCCCGCCGCGTTCCTCGAGATTCAGGTACTGCACCTCCGAGGGCCGCCAAACCATCGGATACGCCTCGCGCACCATCACCCCGAAGTTCTCGGCGGTGCCGAACAACCCCTTGATATTGGGCGCGGCGAAACGAAACGCCTCGGCGAAATTGTCAGCCTGGAAAGCCTGCAGCTGCGCGCCGATCACCGACCGGATCGCATCGGACTGCGCCGCCGCAGGACCGGTCAGCGCCAGCGCGGTGACCACGCTCATCAGGAAATGTCGCATCGATTCCTCCTCCTCCACTGCGGAATATACGGCGGAAAGGGTGCCTCGGTTTCATCGACGGGCGCGACTTGTGCTCCCTGTGCATTCTACTCAGTCATTGCAGAGGACCAATGGCATCCACCCGCGAGAGACACGCGGCGTCATCACCTACGGATCCACGCGCCGACCCATTCCGCCTTCCGCAGCAGAGTGGTAAGGGCGGGTCATGGTCGAGATCTTCCTGAAGACACTGCCCTTCTTCCTGCTGATCGGCGTCGGTTACGTCGCCGCGGCGACGCGCTTTTTTTCCGAGGCCGCCGCCGCCGCGCTGACCCGGTTCGTTTTCTATTTCGCACTGTCGGCGATGCTGTTCCGATTCTCGGCCAACCTCAGCTTCGGCGAGGTTTTCGACCCGCAGTGGATGGGCGTCTACCTGGCGGCCACCGGGGCGGTCTACGTGCTGGTCACCGCCGCCGCGGTCTGGCGCCGCGTGCGGGTCGCCGAGGCGGCGGTGGAGGCGCAATGCGCCACCATCGGCAACATCGGCTTTCTCGGCATCCCGATGCTGGCGCTGCTGATGGGCGACGCGGCGGTGGGCTATATCATGATGATGCTGGCGGTGGACCTGCTGGTCTTCGGCTCGCTCATCGTCATCCTCATCACCGGCTCGCGCGAGAAACTGTCGCTGCGGGTGTTCCGCACCGTGGCGCTGGGGCTGGTGAGCAACCCCATGCTGGTATCGATCTTCCTCGGCTTCTCCGTCTCGGCGCTGGAGCTGTCGATACCGGTGCCGCTGAACGACTTTCTCGCCATCCTCGGCGCCGCCGCCACCCCCGGCGCGCTCTTCGCCATCGGCGCCTCGCTGGCGAGCAAATCGGCGGAACGGCTGTCGGTGGCAGCATGGCTCAGCTTCGGCAAGCTGGTGCTGCACCCGGCGGCGGTGGCGCTGGCGGCGCTGGTGATCTGGCCGCAGGAACCCTACGCCGCGGCGGTGATGATCGCCTCTGCCGCGCTGCCCACGGCGGGGAACATTTACATGCTGGCGGCGCACTACGGCGTGGCGGCACAGCGGGTCTCGGCCACCATCCTCATCTCCACCGCCTTCTCCATCGTCACCGTCTCGCTGGTGCTCGCCTGGCTTGCCGAGCGGACCGCCTTCCAGTAGCCATTGCCCGCAAGCGGAGGGCCCGGCCATGGAAACCACATCGGAAAATGCCTGTTTCGGCGGGGTGCAGGGGGTCTACACCCACGCCGCGACCACCACGCAGTGCGACATGACCTTCGGCCTGTTCCTGCCGCCGCAGGCTAAGGACGGGGACGTGCCGCTGCTGTGGTACCTGTCGGGCCTGACCTGCACCCACGAGAACGCGATGACCAAGGCCGGCGCGCAGGCCTGGGCGACCGAGGCGGGAATCGCGCTGGTCTTCCCCGACACCTCGCCGCGCGGCAAGGGCGTGGCGGATGACGAGGCCTTCGACCTCGGCCAAGGCGCGGGCTTCTACGTAAACGCCAAACAGGCGCCCTGGGACCCGCATTTCCGCATGTGGGATTACATCGCCGACGAGCTGCCCAAGCTGCTGTTCGGGGAATTCCCGCTGGACCCCGACCGTCAGTCGATCACCGGCCATTCCATGGGCGGGCACGGCGCGCTGACCCTCGCCATGCGGCTGCCCGGCCGCTACCGCTCGGTCAGCGCCTTTTCCCCCATCTGTCACCCGTCGAAAAGCGACTGGGGGATCAAGCAGTTCACCGCCTACCTCGGCGAGGACTACGGGCAATGGGCGGCCCACGACGCCAGCCTGCTGATGGCGGACCGGGGCTTTGACGGCCCGGTGCTGATCGATACCGGCACCAGGGACCAGTTCCTGGACCTGCTGCAGCCCGAGACGCTGGCGCAGGCCATGGCGGCGCGGCGCCAGCAGGGCGCGTTCCGGATGCAGCCGGGCTATGACCACAGCTACTGGTTCGTCTCCAGCTTCATGGCCGAACACGTGGCTTTCCACGCCGAGGCGCTGCTGGGCTGAATGGGGCTGCTGGCCGACCTGCACACCGCCTGGGCAAAGTGGCGCGACGGGCGCGAGGCGCAGCCGCGCCGCACCCTGTTCACCCACGCGCTGCCGGAGTTTCCGCTGCCCCGGCGCCAGCCCATGCCGGATCCCCTGCCCCACGTCGCGGTGGTGACCCCCTGCAAGAACGCCGAGGACCGCCTGCCGGGCTACGCGGCGCTGATCCAGGGGCTCGACTACCCCAAGGACCGGCTGCACTGGATCGTGCTGGAGGGTGACAGCACCGACGACACCGCCGCGCGGGCAGAGGCGATGCTGACGGCCGCTTCCGGCTACGGCTCCACCCGTTTCCTGCGCCATGACGTGGGCTTCGAGGCGGGCGCCGGCGGGCGCCGCCGCCTGTCGATCCAGCGGGCCCGGCGCAGCGCCATCGCCGCCTGCCGCAACCGCCTGCTGGCCGCGGCGATGGAGACGGAGGCCGACTACATCCTCTGCATCGACGTCGACATGTCCGAGATCCCGCCGGACGCCCTGCGCCGCGCACTGGAATGGCGCGCGCCGGTGCTGGCGGCCAACTGCCTGCGCCACGAGGGACAGGGCATCTTCGACCGCAACAGCTTCCGCTACACCCGCCCCGTCTCCGACCGCTCGGCCCACCGCTACGTCCGCGACGGGATCTACCAGCCCCCCGGCGGCTACTTCCGGCACTACCCCGCCCCCGCGCCCGGTCCGCGCATCGAGCAGCTGTCCTGCGTCGGCGGCACCTTCCTGCTGATCCGCCGCGACGTCGTGGCGGCGGGGACGGACTTTCCCGAAGAGCCTTACCAGCTCCACCTCGAAACCGAGGGTTACGCGCTGAAGGCGGCCGACAAGGGCTTCGGCAGCTTCATGGACGCGGGTCTGCTGGTGCGGCACGGGCCGCACTGAGGTGCGTGGCGGCGAGGCTGGATGGCCTCGGCCGCCTGCGCCTCAGAAATCAAGATTCTCCACGCTCAACGCATTCTGCTGGATAAACTCCCGGCGCGGTTCCACCACGTCTCCCATCAGCTTGGTGAACAGGTCGTCGGCCTCGGCGAGGTCGTCGACCTTCACCTGCAGCAGCGTGCGCGCCTCGGGGTCCAGCGTGGTTTCCCACAGCTGGTCGGGGTTCATCTCGCCCAGACCCTTGTAGCGCTGCAGCGACAGGCCGCGTTCGCCTTCCTCCAGGATCGCCTCCAGCAGGTCGGTGGGGCCGTGGATGCGCTGGCGGCGGTCGCGGCGGACAAGGTCGGTGGGGTCGGTGTAGACGCCCCGGCTGTCGGCCGAGACCTGCGACAGCCGCCGCGCCTCGCCGGAACGCAGGACCGCGCCGTCGAGGGTGCGGATCTCCTCGACCCCGCGCAGGATGCGCGACAGGCGGATGCCGTGGTCCTGGGTGATGCGGCCGGACCAGCCGCGTTCATATTCCTCGGCCACCATGTCCAGCCGCTTCGCCACGGTGTCGGCCACCGCCTGCAGGTCGGCGTCGGCGCGGCCCGGATCGAAGGCGCCGGCCAGCGCCGCCTGTTCCAGGATGTTGCGCGGGTAATGGGTGGGGAAGGCCTCCAGCACCCGGCGGAAGCTGCGCGCGGCCTCGACCACCCGCTGCAGGTCGGCGCCCGCGATCTCCTCGCCCGAGGGCATGCGCAGCACCGCGCCCTCGACCCCCTGCTGGATCAGGTAATCCTCCAGCGCCGCCTGGTCCTTCAGGTAGACCTCGGACTTGCCGCGCGCGACTTTGTACAGCGGCGGCTGGGCGATGTAGAGGTGTCCGTGCTCGATCAGCTCCGGCATCTGCCGGAAGAAGAAGGTCAGCAGCAGCGTGCGGATGTGGGCGCCGTCGACGTCGGCGTCCGTCATGATGATGATCTTGTGGTAGCGCAGCTTGGACAGGTCGAACTCGTCCCGGCCGATGCCGGTGCCCATGGCGGTGATCAGCGTGCCGATCTCCTGGCTGGACAGCATCCGGTCGAACCGCGCGCGCTCCACATTCAGGATCTTGCCCCGCAGCGGCAGCACCGCCTGGTTGGCGCGCGAACGCCCCTGCTTGGCCGAACCGCCGGCAGAGTCGCCCTCCACCAGGAAAAGCTCGCGATTCTCGGGGTTCTTGTCCTGGCAGTCGGCCAGCTTGCCGGGCAGCGAGGCGATGTCCAGCGCGGACTTCTTGCGCGTCATCTCGCGCGCTCGTCGCGCCGCCTCGCGGGCCAGCGCCGCCTCGACGATCTTGCCGACGATCATGCGGGCCGGGCCGGGGTTCTCCTCGAACCACTCGGACAGCTTCTCGTTCATCAGCCCCTCGACCGCGGGCCGCACCTCGGAGGAGACCAGCTTGTCCTTGGTCTGGGACGAGAACTTGGGATCGGGCACCTTGACCGACAGCACGCAGGTCAGCCCCTCGCGGGCGTCGTCGCCCGACAGGTTCACCTTCTCCTTCTTGGCGATCCCGGAGGAGCCGGCATAAAGGTTGATGGTGCGGGTCAGCGCGCCGCGGAAGCCGGCAAGGTGGGTTCCGCCGTCGCGCTGCGGGATGTTGTTCGTAAAGGGCAGCACCGTCTCGTGGTAGCTGTCGTTCCACCACATGGCGACCTCGACGGTGATGCCCTCGCGCTCGCCGGTGATGAAGACGGGCTCCTCGATCAGCGGGTGCTTGTGCCGGTCGAGGTAGCGGACGAATTCCTTGACGCCGCCCTCGTAGAACAGCTCGGACCGCAGCGGCTCTGCCGGCCGCTCGTCGTTCAGCACGATGCGCACGCCGGAGTTCAGGAAGGCCAGTTCGCGCAGCCGGTTTTCCAGCGTCTTGAAGTTGTAGTCGAGGTTCGAGAACGTGTTGGTCGAGGCGAGGAAGCGCACGCGCGTGCCCTTCTGCCCCTCGGCATCGCCCACGACCTTCAGGTGCTCGGCGGTCTCGCCCCGCTCGAACCGCGCCTGGTGGGCCTTGCCGTTGCGCCAGATGGTCAGTTCCAGCCAGTCCGACAGCGCGTTGACCACAGAGACCCCGACGCCGTGAAGACCGCCCGAGACCTTGTAGGAGTTCTGGTCGAACTTACCGCCCGCGTGCAGCTGGGTCATGATGACCTCGGCCGCAGAGACGCCTTCTTCCTGGTGGATATCGGTCGGTATACCGCGGCCGTTGTCGGTCACGGAAACCGAGTTGTCGGCGTGGATCGTGACCGTCACCGCGGTGGCGTGACCCGCCAGCGCCTCGTCGATGCCATTGTCCACGACCTCGTAGACCATGTGGTGCAGACCGGAGCCGTCGTCGGTGTCCCCGATGTACATCCCGGGACGCTTGCGAACAGCCTCCAGCCCCTTGAGAACCTTGATGGATTCGGCGCCGTATTCTTCCGGCTGCCTGGCTGCTTCGGCCATGCGGATGCCCCTTGTGTTTTCTGGGGGTTTATACCGCGCTTATGGGGGGAATGTCACGTCCGGCACACAAGATTTAGCGTCGGACCGGCGGTTCCGGCCGGTATGCCCGGGGGCGTCAGTCGTCCTGCGTCACCGCCTTGAAGATCACCAGGTTCTCCAGGAAGGCCACCAGCTCCTCCTGCGCCTCGGGCGGCAGCGCGACGAAGGCGTCCCGGCTGTCCGACGCCGCGCCGCCATGGGCAAGGATCGCCTCCTCCAGCGTGGTCGCGCGGCCGTCGTGCAGCCATGGCCCCGTCGACCCCACGCCGGCGAGAGAGCGGGTCAGGAAGACCGAGGCGCCGATGTGCAGCGTGTCCACCGGGTCGGCCAGGTCCGGCCCCATGTCGTGGCGGCGGAAGTCGGTGAACCAGCGGGCCACGGCAGCCTCCGGCCCCGGCTCCAGCGCACCAAGGTGGTAGCTGCCGCCGTCCACGTTCACCTGGTTGCCCGGCTGGTCCACCGTCAGGTCAAAGCGGATCGCGGTGGCGGGGCTGACGCCGCTCGCGGCAGGCAGCGAGCCGTCGGGAAAGGCCGCGTCGAAGAACCCGGGTGTGGTGCTGGGCTCGGAGAACACCGGGTCCCGCAGCTCCATCTCCGGCACGTGGCAGTCGGCACAGCCGATCTCTGCGAACCGCATCTCGCCGAACTGGATGGCAGAGGTTTCCTCCTGGCTCAGCTCCGGGATCAGGCCCAGCGCGTCCAGCTCCAGCATCGACACCGGCCGCTCCAGCGCCGCCATGTAGATGGTCATCGCGGTGATGTCACCCACGGTCAGCTCGCCGGTGACGCCGTCAAAGTCGCCGTCCTCGGCGCCCACCATCTCGTCCGCCTGCAGCCCCAGCTCGTTATGCGCGGCAATACGGGCGAAGGTGCGCAGGGCGGGGGCGATGCCCTTCCAGCCGAAGGCCTTGATCACCAGGTCCGGGTCGATCCCCTTGAGGCCGGAAGAATCGGTTTCCGTCTCGCAGGGGGATGTGCCGGTGCGGGTGATCTTCAGCTCGCCGTAATGCACCCCCTTGGCCCAGAGGTCGGCGGTGGCGCTGCCGGTCTCGCAGGCCTGCGCCTCTGCGCGGTCGCGCAGGTCGTAGAGCGTCAGGCTGATCTCCTCGGCCAGCCGCTGCGGCACGCCGAGCGCGAAGAGCGGCAGGGTGTTGCGTTCGAGGAAAAGCTTCGGGTCGCCCGTGTGCCCGGGGTCGGTGAAGGCATTCACCGCGATGTCCCCGGCGCCGTTGCCGAAGGGCACGCTGTGACAGGCGACGCAGGAAGAGGCATTGGCCCCGCCGAAACGCCGGGGGAAGTGGTTCGCCCATTCGTCGGGCCCGTCAAGATCGGCGCGGGGAAAGCGCGAGAACCGCTTGTTCTCGCCGATATTGGCGCCGACGCCGCGGGCAAGGGTGTAGCGGGCCTTCATCATCTGGTCGCCGGTCTCGAAGGCCAGCCCGAAGGCCTCGCGCATCCGCCCCTGCACCACCAGCTCGGTCAGCGCCTCCTGCGCCAGCGGCTCGGGCTCGCTCTCGGATTGAACCGGCCCGGCGGCCAGCAGCGCAACGGCAAGCGCCGCCCCGAAGATCCCTTGGTGTCCCATGTGCCCCATTCACCCGCGCGACCAGCCCCCGCCGGCAACGTCCCCCTTTGCCTGTCGCGACCCACGCCCACCGCGCGGCCGTCGAATCGTCATCGTCAGGCCCTGCTATTTAGCAGATGAAGAAGCGGTTTTCCGGCGCCGGGGGCTGAAACTATTGGAAACAATGCGTTTCGAGGCGGCTCAGGTGAAGGGGATCACCAGCCCCACAAGGACCAGCAGCAGCCCCGCAGTCAGGTTGGTCCGCCGCAGCGCCCGGGGCGACGTCAGCAGCCGCCGCGCCCGATCGATGAACAAGGCGAAACAAAGGTTGCCCGCCAGCGGCACCACGATCGAGATCGCGACAATCGCCAGGATGTCGCCCCAGCTTACCCGCGTCAGGTCGAAGAAGCCGGGCAGCACGCCCATGTAGAACAGGATCGCCTTCGGGTTGCCGAGGATCACCGCCACCCCGGCAAGAAACCCCGCCAGCGCCCCCGGCCGGGTCAGGCGGCTGTCCCCCGCGATGCTGCGCGAGGCGTTCTTCAGGATCAGCGCGCCCATCCCCACGAAGACCGCCGCCGCCACCCATTTCAGCACCGTCATGAAGCCGGCGAATACCGAGACCAGCCAGGCCACCCCCAGCACCGCCAGCAGCGGCCACAGCGCGTCCCCCACCACCACGCCCAGCGCCAGCGGCCAGGCGGCGTGGAACCCGCCCGAAAGCGCCCGCGCGGTCAGGGCCAGCCAGACCGGGCCAGGGGTGAAGAACAGGATCACCAGCGCACCGGCGTAAAGCGCAAGATCCATGGCCGTGACCGTCATTCCAGCTGCTCCACCCGCGTCTCGCCCCCGCTTTCGGTCACCGCCAGCTGCTGCGCCCGGCCGCCCAGTTCGGAGAACAGTTCCGGCCCCGTGCCGGTCATCCAGGCCTGCGCCCCCAGCGCGCAGATCTCGTCGTACAGCGCGGCGCGGCGGCCGGCGTCGAGGTGCGCGGCCACCTCGTCCAGCAGCACGATGGGCGGCGCCCCGAAATCCTGCGCCAGCGCCCGGGCATTGGCGAGGATCAGCGAGATCAGCAGCGCCTTCTGTTCACCCGTGGAACACTGCCGCGCCGGGACCTGCTTGGCGGCATAGACCGCCTCCAGGTCCGCGCGGTGCGGCCCGATCAGCGTGCGCCCCGCCCGCAGATCGCGTCCGCGCCCCTCTGCCAGCGCGGCGGCAAAGCCCTCGGCCTCCTCCGGCGCCGCGCTGTCCTCGGCCGCGCCCAGCGTCAGGGTGGCGACGGGAAAGGCGGTTTCCGCATCCTTCTGCGCCGCCTCCAGCCGGGCCAGCGCGGCGCGGCGGTTCT
The DNA here is from genome assembly GCA_048262455.1 of Rhodobacter sp. Classification (GTDB taxonomy): domain Bacteria; phylum Pseudomonadota; class Alphaproteobacteria; order Rhodobacterales; family Rhodobacteraceae; genus Psychromarinibacter. Next base: position 14,876 of record JBLXFD010000002.1, on the reverse strand, counting down.
CCAGCAGCGCGATGCCCGCCCCCGCCATCTGCCGTTCCAGCGCATGATACCAATGGGCGTCCCGCACCTGGTCCTTCAGAAGCCGGTTCCGCTCTCGCATCGCCTTCTCGTAGGTCAGCGCCACCTCGGCATGCCCGGGCTCAAAGCTCATGGCGATCCGGTCAAGGAACCGCCGCCGCCCGTCCGCCCCCTCGATCCACAGCCGGTCCATCGATGGCACCAGCCAGACCATCCGCGCGATCCGCCCCAGCGCCACCTGCGCCGCCGCCTTGCCGTCGATCAGCACCGCGCGGACGCCCCCCGGCTCCCAAGAAGTTTCCACCTCGTGCCGCTGGTGCAGCCTTTCCAGTTCCGCCGCCACCTTCCAGCCCAGCGCCTCGGGCTGGCGTGCCATCTCCTCGGCCGCCGCGCGCCTCAGGCCACGGCCCGGCGACAGCAGCGACACCGCTTCCAGAATGTTGGTCTTGCCCGCCCCGTTCGGCCCGTGCACCGCCACCGGCCGGGCATCCAGCGCCAGCCGGGCCCGCCGGTGCGACCGGAAATGCGACAGGGTCAGGGACGTAAGCGCGAGCCCGGGCATGACCCCATCTTCTTCTTGTTGAAAATACCTCCGCCAGAGGCAGGCGCCGCAGGCGTGCTCAGACGCGCATCGGCATCACGACGTAAACCGCGCTGGTATCGTTGCCCTCGCGCATCAGCGTCGGGTCCCCGGCCGAGTTGAACAGGAACACCGCGTTCTCGCGGTCCACCTGGCTGGCGATCTCCAGCAGGTACTTGGCGTTGAACCCGATCTCCAGCCGCTCGTCGGCATAGGCGACCGCAAGTTCCTCCTCCGCCGCGCCGGCGTCGGGTGCGTTGACGGACAGCACCAGGCGGTCCTCGTCCAGCTGCAGCTTCACCGCGCGGCTGCGTTCCGAGGACACCGTCGCCACCCGGTCCACCGCGCGGGCGAATTCCTGGGCGTCGACCTCCAGCTTGCGGGTGTTCCCGGTGGGGATGACGCGGGAATAGTCGGGGAAGGTGCCGTCGATCACCTTCGAGGTCAGGGTGATCCCGGGGGTGGCGAAACGCACCTTGGTCTCGCTGACAGAGACGGCGATCTGCATGTCGTCGTCGTCCAGCAGCTTGCGCAGCTCGTTCACCGTCTTGCGCGGGACGATCACGCCCGGCATCTCCTCGGCGCCCATGGGCAGTTCCGCGTCGATCCGCGCCAGACGGTGGCCGTCGGTGGCCACGCAGCGCAGCACCGGCGCACCCTCGGATTCCGAGACGTGCATATAGACGCCGTTCAGGTAATATCGCGTTTCCTCGGTCGAGATCGCGAACTTCGACTTGTCGAACAGCCGCCGCAGCACCGGCGCGGGGGCCGAGAAGTTCGAGTGGTATTCCGACGAGGCCATCACCGGGAAGTCTTCCTTCGGCAGCGTCGCCAGCGTGAAGTGCGACCGCCCGGCCTCCACCGTCAGCCGCCCCGAGGCACCGTCGTCCGACAGCGCCACCAGTGCGCCGTCGGGCAGCTTGCGGACGATCTCGTGCAGTGTCACGGCGCTGACAGTGGTTGCGCCGGCGCGTTCCACCTGCGCGGGGGCGCTGTCGACCACCTCGATATCCAGGTCGGTGGCGCGGAAGCTGACCTTCTCGCCCTCGGCCTCGATCAGCACGTTCGCCAGGATCGGGATCGTGTTGCGACGCTCCACCACCGACTGCGCCTGACCGACGGCCTTCAGCAGGGTGCCGCGCTCGATACTGATCTTCATTCGTCGTCCCTCATGCCTGCCGGGGCGGAAACCCTACTCGGATACCGCCCCGGCTCAAGCTCTTTCTGAATCAGTGCGGCCCTGCGCGGGCCGCGTCAAGACCCGCTCAGGCCTCCAGCGCGCGGCGCAGCAGCTCGATGTCGTCCGCCAGCTGGCTGTCCTGGGCCATCAGTTCCTCGATCTTCTTCACCCCGTGCAGGATCGTGGTGTGGTCGCGGTTGCCGAACCGGCGCCCGATCTCGGGGAAGCTGCGAGAGGTCAGCTGCTTGGACAGGTACATCGCCACCTGCCGCGGCCGGGCCAGCACCCGCATCCGGCGCGGTCCGATCAGGTCGGACAGGCGGATGTTGTAATGCTCGGACACCTTGCGCTGGATTTCCTCGATGGTGATCTTCCGGTCCGAGGCGCGCAGGATGTCCGACAGGCATTCCTGCGTCAGATCCAGCGTAATCTCGCGACCCACGAGGGTGGCGAAGGCGAACAGACGCATCAGCGCGCCTTCCAGCACCCGCACGTTGGTGCTGATCCGGTGGGCGAGGAATTCCAGCACCCCCTCCTTCAGCACGAGCCCGGGGTATTGCTGGCGGTGGCTTTCCACCTTCTGCTGCAGGATGCCGAGGCGCAGTTCGTAGTCCGTAGGGTGCAGGTCCACCACCAGGCCGCACTGCAGGCGGCTGGTGATGCGGTCCTCGAGATCCTTGATCTCGGAAGGCGCGCGGTCGGCCGAGATGATGATCTGCTTGTTCTGGTCCACCAGCGCGTTGAAGGTATGGAAGAATTCCTCCTGCGTGCTTTCCTTGCCGGCGATGAACTGCACGTCGTCGACCATCAGCACGTCGACAGAGCGGAACAGCTGCTTGAAGTCCATCATCTGCTTGTCCCGCAGCGCCTGGACAAAGCGGTACATGAACTGTTCGGCCGACAGGTAGACCACCCGCAGCCCGTCGCCGCGGCGGCTGAGTTCGTGGGCGATGGCGTGCATCAGGTGGGTCTTGCCCAGCCCGACGCCGCCATACAGCGTCAGCGGGTTGAACATGACCGGCCCGCCCTCGGCCACGCGCTTGGCGGCGGCATGGGCCAGCTGGTTGGGCTTGCCCACCACGAACTTGTCGAAGGTAAAGCGCGGGTCCAGCTGCGCGCCGGGCATCTCGGCCTCGTCGGGCGCGGAGGGCACCACGGCCGGCGCGGCGGGGCGCGGCGCGGGACGTACCTTGTGCTGCGCCACCAGGAACTTGGCCCGGGTGGCGCGGTGACCTGCGGATTCGATGTGGTGCTGGATCAGGTCGCCGTAGTGGCGAGAGACCCAGTCGGCGATGAAGTTGGTCGGAACCTCGAAGCGGGCCTCGCCGTCCTTCAGTTCGACGAATTCAAGCGGCTCGATCCAGTTGCGATAGTGATCCTTGCCGATGATGTCCGCCAAGCCATGTCTGATCGTCCCCCAGGTTTCATTGTCCATCTTCTCGTTGACCCGCGCCTTATCGTTGTCCATCCGGCAAAAAGCCGGCCGCGAACCGCCCTGCCCGGACGCTTCGCCTGCTTGATTGCAGGGTCACACCGCTCACCCAAAGCCGGGGCCGGCGCGGGAAGAGCAATTCCCACGTTCAGCCCGGCCTTACGGTCCGGCAACACCACAGGCAGACTGGTCGCGCCGGGCCGGGGCCCGGAACGAAACCCGCCTGCCGGCAGGCGCTCACTCTAATAGGACAGTCAGGTCATCCGGGCGGCAAGAAGCCGTCCGTCCTCCGGCACGGATAGGGGCAGTGGCAGCACCCCGTTTCCGCGTCGGATCAATCGGGTCCGGATGCTGGCAGGCATCCCCCGCGACTTCCACAGCCTCAATCTGTGGTTGTCGCACCCCGTCGACCTTATGTCCCCCCAGGTGTCGCGATGTGACTCGCTGTGTCACCAAAGCTACCCTCCGGCGGGTGCGAAGTGCAACGTGATAGAGCGTTCAATTCCAGCTTTATTAACGCGTGCAGCCTAAGCCCTTGATGGCCGCGCAGAGCCGATACCGAAAAAACACAGGTGCCGAAAACACGAAGGCCCGGGGTGATCCCGGGCCTTTGTTCGAATTGTCTCTGAGTCGGCTGTCAGCCCAACGCCTTCACCCGCGCGTTCAGGCGAGAGACCTTACGGGCAGCGGTATTCTTGTGAAGGACGCCACGGGTCACGCCGCGCATCAGCTCGGGCTGGGCGGTGCGAAGGGCGGTGGTGGCGGCTTCCTTGTCGCCGGAAGCGATGGCTTCCTCGACCTTGCGCAGGAAGGTGCGGATGCGCGAGCGGCGCGCTTTGTTGATGGCGAAGCGACGTTCGTTCTGGCGGGCGCGCTTCTTGGCCTGGGGCGAATTCGCCATGTGTCTTTTCCCTCTCCGGGTTCATTGCAAATCGATCGCACGCAAGCATCCCGGCCGGGGAAGTTCCGGCACCATCCGGCCTTGGCGGGCCTCACGCGCATGTAGGAGGCGCCTATACAGCGCCATCCGGGTTTTGTGAAGCGCCTTCTGCGCGGCGCGGCTACTTGTCCCGGAACTGCGCCTCGCGCTTGTCCAGGAAGGCCGCCATGCCCTCGCGCTGGTCCTCGCTGGCGAACAGCGAGTGGAACAGCCGGCGTTCGAACAGCAGGCCCTCGGACAGCGTCGTCTCGTAGGACCGGTTCACCGCCTCCTTGGCGGCGCGGGCGGTCAGCATCGATTTCTCGGCGATCTTCTGCGCCGCGGCCATGGCCTCTTCCATCAGCTTCTTGGCGGGCACCACGCGGCTGACGAGGCCGGAACGCTCTGCCTCCTCGGCATCCATGAAGCGGCCGGTCAGGTGCATGTCCATCGCCTTGGCCTTGCCGATGAAGCGGGTCAGGCGCTGGGTGCCGCCGATGCCGGCAATGACGCCGAGGTTGATCTCGGGCTGGCCGAACTTGGCGTTGTCGGCGGCGATGATGAAGTCGCACATCATCGCCAGCTCGCATCCGCCGCCCAGCGCATAGCCCGAGACTGCGGCGATCACCGGCTTGCGGGTGCGGTTCAGCGCGGTGGCCTCGGTGCCGAACATGTCCTCGAGAAAGACGTCGACAAAGCTTTTTTCGGACATCTCCTTGATGTCCGCGCCGGCGGCGAAGGCCTTTTCCGACCCGGTCAGAACGATGCAGCGCACCCGCTCTTTCGCGTCCGCCTCGCGAAGCGCCTGCGCCAGCTCTCCCAACAACTCCGAGTTGAGCGCGTTCATCGCGTCCGGTCGGTTTAGCTTGATGAGAGCGACGTGGTCTTCGGTCTCGACGACGATCGTCTTGAAGGCCATTGCATTGCCTTTTGGCTGTTCCCGTCCGCACGAGTCCATACCAGCCTTGCCTTCATGTTCAAGTCATCTTTGGCATTTCGGGCAATGGAAGGTCGAGCGCCCGGCCTGCACGATCCGTGCGATGGTGCCGGGGCAGCCGGGGGTGGGACACGGGGCGCCCTCGCGGTCGTAGACCCGGAAACTGTGCTGGAAGTAGCCAAGATCCCCGTCCGCCTGCCGGTAGTCGCGCAGCGACGACCCCCCCGCGGCGATCGCCTCGTGCAGTACCTCGCGGATCACCGGCACCAGCGCGCGCAGGCGCGGGGCGGCGATGCGCCCGGCCTTGCGGCGCGGGTCGATGCCGGCGCGGTGCAGCGCCTCGCAAACATATATATTGCCCAGCCCCGCCACCACGCGCTGGTCCAGCAGCGCCGATTTGACGGGCATGTTGCGCCCGCGCAGGCGCTCCACCAGGTAATCCTCGTGAAACCCGTTGCCCAGCGGCTCCGGCCCCAGCGCCGCCAGCAGCCAGTGGTCCTCGGCATCCCCCGTGGCAAACAGGTCCATCGCGCCGAACCGCCGCGGGTCGTTGAAGGTGATCCGCGGCCCCTCGGCCATGTCGATCACCACGTGATCGTGCTTTGCCGGCGCCGGGTGGTCGTGGTGAAAACTGCCCTGCACGGCGCCGGAGATCAGGATCCGCCCCGACATCCCCAGGTGCACCAGCAGCGTCTCGCCCGAGGACAGGTCGGCCAGCAGGTACTTCGACCGCCGCCGCAGCGCCAGCACGCGCTGGCCTTCCAGCCGTTCCGCCAGCCGTTCCGGCAGCGGCCAGCGCAGGTCCGGCCGCCGCGCCTCGGCACGGGCGATGGTGCCGCCCTCCATCGCCGGCAGCAACCCGCGGCGGACGGTTTCGACCTCTGGCAGTTCGGGCAAGGCGGTTCCTTCTGACGGGGCGTCGCATTGCAGCGGGGCGCGCGCGACCTATAAGGAGAGGGAGTTTTGCAAGGATCTCAAGACCCGATGACCGAAGACAGCGCGAAAACCACCCATTTCGGCCAGGAAACCATCCCCGAGGCCGAGAAGGCCGGGCGGGTGCACGGGGTCTTTTCCTCCGTCGCCGCGCGCTACGACGTGATGAACGACGTCATGTCCATGGGCATCCACCGGCTGTGGAAGGACGCGATGATGGACTGGCTGGCGCCGCGTCCCGGCCAGCGGCTGCTGGACGTGGCGGGCGGCACCGGCGACATCGCCTTCCGCTTCCTGCGCCGCGCCGAGGGCGCCAGCGCCGTGGTCTGCGACATGACCGAGGGGATGCTAGACGAGGGCCGCAAGCGCGCCGAGGCCGCGCAGCTGGCCGAGCGACTCCAATGGGTGGTGGGCGACGCCATGGCGCTGCCATTCGAGGACGCCAGCTTCGACGTCTACACCATCAGCTTCGGCATCAGGAACGTCACCCGTCCCCAGGAGGCGCTGTCCGAGGCCTACCGCGTCCTGCGCCCCGGTGGCCGGCTGATGGTGCTGGAGTTCAGCCAGCTGCCGAACCCGGCCATGCAGGCGGCTTACGACGCCTATTCCTTCAACGTCATCCCCCGCATGGGCGAGATGATCGCGCAGGACAGGGCGAGCTACCAGTACCTCGTCGAATCGATCCGCCGGTTCCCGGACCAGGAGACCTTCGCCGACATGATCCGCACGGCGGGGTTCGACATGGTGAAGTACCGCAACCTGACCATGGGCGTCGCCGCGCTGCATTCGGGCTGGAAGCTGTAAGTGCGGGGCCCTCACAACCTCTGGCGGCTGGCGCGCACCGGCGCCACCATGGAACGCACCGGCGCCATGGCCGTGGTGCTGGACGCCATGCGCGCGCCGCCGGCGTTGCGGCTGGCCGCGCGGGTGCTTGGCTGGCCGATCAAGTGGCTGGGCTATCCCGGCGATCCCGCGATGCCGCCCGTGACCCGGGCGCTGACGGCGCTGGGCCCGGCCTACATCAAGTTCGGGCAGATCCTGTCCACCCGCCCCGACGTGGTGGGCGAGGACCTGGCGCTGCAGCTGCAGGTGCTGCAGGACAAGCTGCCGCCCTTCCCCGTCGAGGTCGCCAAGCACACGGTCGAGGAAGAGCTGGAGCAGCCGATAGGCGCGCTGTTCTCGGAATTCTCCGAACCCGTCGCCGCCGCCTCCATCGCGCAGGTGCACCGGGCCGTGCTGGCCGCGGACGGGCGCGAGGTGGCGGTCAAGGTGCTGCGGCCGGGGATCGAGCGGGCCTTCCGCCGCGACATCGACGCCTTCTATTTCGCCGCCGACGCCATCGAGTTCCTCTCCCCCGCCTCGCGCCGCCTGCATCCCCATGACGTGATCGCCCACTTCGAAGGCGTGGTGCATGGCGAGCTGGACCTGCGGATGGAAACCTCCGCCGCCGCCGAGTTTGCCGCCAATACCGCCGCCGACGAGGGCTTTCGCGTGCCGGCGGTGGAATGGGGCTATTCCAACCGCCGTGTCATGGTGCTGGGCTGGGCCGAGGGCATCCCCCTGAACGACCTCGCCGCCATCGAGGCCGCCGGCCACGACCGCCGCAAGCTGGCCGAGCGGGTGCTGCAGCTGTTCCTGTCCCACGCCCTGCGCGACGGGTTCTTCCACGGCGACATGCACCAGGGGAACCTGAAGGTGGCGCCCAACGGCGACATCGTGGCGCTGGACTTCGGCATCATGGGGGCCATCGACGAGTACACCCGCCGGGTCTACGCCGAGATCCTCTACGGCTTCATCCGCAAGGATTATCGCCGCGTCGCAGAGGTGCATTTCGAGGCGGGCTACGTCCCCGCCGACCGCGACATCGACGCCTTCGCCCGCGCCCTGCGCTCTGTGGGAGAGCCGATTTTCGGCCTCGATGCCTCGCGCGTGTCCATGGGGCGGCTGCTGACCCACCTGTTCGACGTGACGGAACAGTTCGGCATGGAAACCCGGACCGAGCTGATCCTGCTGCAGCGCACCATGGTGGTGGTCGAGGGGGTCGCCCGCTCGCTGGACCCGCACATGAACATCTGGCGCGTCGCCCAGCCGGTGGTGGAGGATTACATCCGCACCAACATCGGCCCGCGCGCCTTCCTGACCGACCTTGCCCGCACGGCGCAGGTGCTGTCCCGCTTCGGCCCCCGCCTGCCGGGACTGGTGGAGGCCGCGCTGCGCAACGAGGCCGAACAGCCGCCGCGCCCGCAGGGAATGCGGGTTCGCACGGCGCTGGGCTTCACGGTGCTGGGGGGCGGGCTGGTGGCGCTGGGAGCCTGGCTGGCGGCGCTGCTTTAGCGTCGGGGGCGGCGCAGACGATCCAGCTCCAGCTCTGCCGCGGCGGCATAGCCGGGGGCGCCTTGGACGGCTTTCCACAGGCAATGCGCCGCCATGCGCCAGTGGTACATGGGGGCAAGGTGCCGGTAGCGCAGTGTGACCTGCGGGTCGCTGTAAGCCTCAAGGAACGCCGCCTCCTGCCGTTCCGTCAGCGGGCCGCCGCCGTATAGCTGCTGCATCGCGGGGGAAAGGTAGACCGCCAGATCCTCTGCCGCGTCGCCCCGCGCGGGGCATTGCCAGTCGATCAACCGGGGTCCGTCCCGGGTGAGGACGATATTCGCCGGCACCGGATCGCCATGCAGGAACACCTGCGGCGCGGGGGGCAGCGCGACCGGCGGGGGCCGCAACTCTGCCAGCCTCGCCTGCGCCTCGCCTGCAGGCAGATCCTCCGTCCGCACGCTGTCCTGATCGGGCAGACCCTCCGGCACCGGCAGCCCGTGCAGGAACCGCAGCAGCCGCCCCACCTCCTCCGGCCGCGCCGCACCCGCCGTGCCCTCCACGTACCGGTAGACGAGGCAGACCCCCAGCGCCGTGTCGACCCGCGCCACCAGATCCGGGGCGATGTCCCGGCCTGCCAGCGCCCGCAAGGCCAGCGCCTCCGACGCCGGATCGTTGGGAAACAGCGGGCTGGCGGCGCCGGAGTAGAGCTTGCACGCCAGCCCGTGTTCCGCCGACCGCCACAGCCGGTTCGTCCGCCCGCCGCGCAGGTCGGACCAGGCCCCCCCTGTGGGCACGCCCGCCCCTGCCAAGGCCGAGGCAATGGCGTCGGGCAACTCCTGAAAACGTGAAAATGGCAAGGTGGCGGTCACGCGAAAGCCTGCTGATTGAGCCGCGCACGCTAGGCCGCGCCGCAAACCGGGGCAAGCCGCGGGAACCACCCCTTGCACCCGCCGCCCGCCTGCCGTCATCTGTGCCCGACAATTCAGCAGGAGACGGGACATGGAAAAGCGCGGCATCGGCAGCACCGGGTTGGAGGTCACGCCTCTCTGCTTCGGCACCTCCGCCCTGGGCGACATGCCCACCACCTACGGCTACTCGGTTCCCGAGGAGCGGGCCGAGGCGACCCTGCAGGCGATCTTCGACGGCCCGGCGAACTGCGTCGACACCTCGCGCAACTACGGCTCGGGGCGCAGCGAGGAACGGATCGGCGCGGCGATCCGGGCGCGCGGCGGGGTGCCGGAGGGCTTCCTGATCTCCACCAAGCTGGATCGGGACATGGAGACCAACCGGCTTGACGCCGACCAGGCCCGCCGCTCGATGGACGAGAGCCTCGAAGCGCTGGGGCTGGACCGGGTGGACATCCTGCACCTGCACGACCCCGAGCATTGCAGCGACCTTGACGAGATCACCCGCGATGGCGGCGCGCTGGATGCGCTGTTCCGGATGAAGGAAGAGGGGCTGTGCCGCGCCGTGGGGCTGGCGATGGGCAAGACCGGCCTGATGCTGGACCTGCTGAAGACGCGCCCCTTCGACGCGCTGATCACCCACAACCGCTACTCGCTGCTGAACCGGTCGGCGCAGGAGATCCTCGATTACGCGCAGTCGCAGGGGATGGCCGTGTTCAACGCCGCGCCCTATTCCAGCGGCGTGCTGGCCAAGGGCGCCGACACCATGCCCCGGATCGCCTACCAGGAGGCGAGCGAAGCGGAACTCGCACCCGTTCGGCAGATCGAGGAGATCTGCGCCCGGCACGACATCCCCATGGGCGCCGCCGCGCTGCAGTTCTCCATGCGGGACCCGCGCATCACCTCGACGCTGGTGGGCGTGTCGAAGCCGGAGCGCGTGGCGCAGACGCTGGAATGGGCTGCGGTGGAAATCCCGCAGGCCGCCTGGGATGAACTGATGACAGTGCCTGCGGCCGGCGCGGACCCCGAGGCGAACCGGGTCTACAAGCGGGACTGAGACGGCCCTGCGCGGTCCTTCAGTGGACCGCGCGGATGTCCCGGGTGTCGAGCACGGGCGAGGCGTCCAGCTCGCCCGCCTCCAGCATGTCGGCCACACGCTCCAGTACCGCGACCATCTGCGCCTGTTCCCAGTCGCTCATGGCGCCGAACTTTCGCACGTAGCGCTGCTGCAGCGGGTCGGGGGCGGCGTCCAGCGTGTCGCGCCCCTGCGCGGTGACCACGATGTGGGTCTGCCGGCGGTCAGTCTGCGACTTCTCGCGCACCACCATCCCCCGCTCTACCAGCTTGTCCACCAGCGCGGTAACGGTGGCCTGCGACACGCGCATCTGCTGCGCGATCTCCTTGGCGGTGCAATGGCCGCCGCGTTCGGACACCACCTGCAGCACGCGGAACTGCACCGTGGTCAGACCCGAGGCCTGTGCCAGCTGGCGTCCGAAAAGCTCGGTCGCGCGCAGGATGCGGCGCAGGGCGATAAGGCTGGTGTCGATGCGGTCCAAGAACGTGCTCCGTCGTCCGATGAGCGATCTTGGCAGAGCCAGGACGGCCATTCAATCCTCCTTCAACAATCATACTTCGTGAGGCGAAGTAACCGCTACTACCAGTTTTTCAAGGGTTTATCCACATTTTCGCCGGTTTTCGCAGAAAAGTTCCTTAGCCGGTTGAAAATATTTTCAGGCGAAGTATTTAGGGAGGCGAAGGAAACAACCGGAGGCTACCGCCGCATGGCCCATGCGTCAGAGCATAAGACCAAGATCGTCCCCACGTTCCGCAAGCCGGAGTCCGAGGACGGCGCAGAGATCTGGGAACTTGTCCGCAGCTGCAAGCCGCTGGACGAGAACTCGATGTACTGCAACCTGATCCAGTGCGACCACTTCCGCGACACCTGCGTCGTGGCCGAGGTCGAGGGCGAGATCCTTGGCTGGATCTCCGGTTACGTGCTGCCCAACGATGCCGAGACGATCTTTGTCTGGCAGGTGGCCGTGTCTCCCAAGGCGCGCGGGATGGGGCTTGGCACCCGGATGCTGGAGCATCTGCTGTCGCGCGATGTCTGCGCCGACGTCTGCCGCATGCAGACCACCATCACCAAGGACAACGACGCCTCCTGGGCGCTGTTCCGCAAGTTCGCCGACCGGCAGGATGCCGACATCGATTCCGAGGCGCACTTCACCAAGGCGGATCACTTCGCCAACAAGCACAGCACAGAGCACATGGTCACCATCGACCTGTCGCAGGAAGCGATGCAGCAGGCCGCCTGACGGCCTGCCCCTCCTGCCTTTCCCGAAATTAAATCACAGGACCTCCCATGACTGATCTTTCAGCACAAAAAGCCGTGTTCACACGCCGCGAATCCGAAGCCCGCAGCTACTGCCGCGGGTTCGACACCGTCTTTGCCTCGGCCAGCGGGTCCGAGATCACCGGCGCCGACGGCCGCACCTACATCGACTTTCTCGCCGGCTGTTCCTCGCTGAACTACGGCCACAACGACCCCGACATGAAGGCGGCGCTGATCGAGCATATCTCGAACGACGGCATCGCCCACGGGCTTGATCTGCACACGGACACCAAGGGCGCCTTCCTGTCGGCCTTCGAGGAGCACATCCTCAAGCCGCGCGGCATGGACCACCGGGTGATGTTCACCGGCCCCACCGGCGCCAACGCCGTCGAGGCGGCGATGAAGATCGCCCGCAAGGTCACCGGCCGCACCAACGTGATCGCCTTCACCAACGGCTTTCACGGCGTGACCATGGGCGCGCTGGCCGCCACCGGCAACGGTTATCACCGCGGCGGCGCTGCGATGCCGCTGAACGGCGTGACGCGGATGCCCTTCGATGGCTTCATGGAGGGACTCGATTCGGCCGAGTACCTCGAGATGATGCTGAACGACGCCTCCTCGGGCATGGATGCCCCCGCCGCCATCATGCTGGAATGCGTGCAGGGCGAGGGCGGGCTGAACGCCGCGCGTCCCGAGTGGGTGCGCCGCGTCGCCGAGATCGCCAAGGCCCACGGCGCGCTGCTGATCGTCGATGACATCCAGGCCGGCTGCGGCCGCGCCGGCACCTTCTTCTCGTTCGAGGAGATGGGCGTGACCCCCGACCTCGTGACCATGGCCAAATCGGTCTCCGGCTTCGGCCTGCCGCTGGCGCTGGTGCTGGTGCGGCCCGAGCATGACGTCTTCGGTCCCGCCGAGCACAACGGCACCTTCCGCGGCAACACCCACGCCTTCGTCACTGCCCGCGTCGCGATCGAGAAGTTCTGGGCCGGCGATGCCTTCGCCAAGGACATCGCCGCCAAGGGCGAGATCGTGAAGGAAACGCTGGAGGAGATCGCTGCCATGGTCCCCGGCGCCCGCCTGAAGGGCCGCGGCATGATGCGCGGCGTCGACGTCGGCTCGGGCGAGCTGGCGGACACGATCTGCGGCCGCGCCTTCAAGGAAGGGCTGATCATCGAGACCTCCGGCCCCGACGGCGAGGTGGTCAAGATCCTCGCCCCGCTCACCACCCCCGAGGCGGTGCTGCGCAAGGGTCTGGCGATCCTGACAGAGGCCGCCCGCGACGTGACGGCCACCACCAAGATGGCAGCGGAGTGACACCATGATCGTACGCGATTTCAACAAGATCCTCGAAGAGGAAAAGGACCGCGTCGTCTCCGACGCCAACTGGACCTCGGTGCGCATGCTGCTGGCCCAGGACGGGATGGGGTTCTCCTTCCACATCACCTTCCTCGAGGCCGGGTCCGAGCACACCTTCGAGTACAAGAACCACTTCGAGAGCGTCTACTGCATGCAGGGCTCCGGCTCGATCACCGATCTCGCCACCGGCGAGACGCACCCGATCAAGCCCGGTGTCATGTACGCCCTGAACGAGCATGACCGCCACGTGCTGCGGGCCGAGGAAGAGCTGGTGATGGCCTGCGTCTTCAACCCGCCCGTGACCGGCACCGAAGTGCACCAGGCCGACGGCTCCTACGCCGCGGCGGACTGAAAGAACGAGTAGAAATACCCATGACCTTTACGGACCATACAGTCGAGAAAATCGGCGGCACGTCCATGTCCTGCCTCGACAGGCTGAGGGACACCCTGTTCATCGGCGACCGCGAGGGTGCCGACCTCTACGGCCGCATCTTCGTAGTCTCCGCCTTCGGCGGCATCACCGACCTGCTGCTGGAGCACAAGAAGTCCGGCACCCCCGGCGTCTTCGCGCTGTTCGCCAGTGACGAGGACGCCCACGGCTGGCTGGACGCGCTGTCCCGCGTCTCCGAGGCCATGCGCGAGGCCCACGCCAAGGTGATCGAGCATCCCGCCGACCAGGCCGCCGCCGACGAGTTCGTGCGCGAGCGGGTCGAGGGTGCCCGCTCCTGCCTGTTCGACCTGCAGCGGCTGTGCTCCTACGGGCACTTCCGCCTGTCGGACCACATGGCGATCACCCGCGAGCTGCTGTCGGGGCTGGGAGAGGCGCATTCCGCCTTCGTCACCGCGCTGGTGCTGCGCCGCGCCGGCGTCAACGCCCGCTTCATCGACCTCAGCGGCTGGCGCGACGAAAGCCAGCTGACGCTGGAACAGCGCATCGCGGCCGGCCTCGCCGATGTCGACCTGACCGCCGACCTGCCCATCGTCACCGGCTACGCCCAGTGCACCGAGGGCCTGATGCGCGAGTACGACCGCGGCTATTCCGAGGTGACCTTCTCGAACATCGCCGCCTTCACCGGCGCGCGCGAGGCGATCATCCACAAGGAGTTCCACCTGTCCTCCGCCGACCCCAAGCTGGTGGGCGAGGACGCGGTGAAGAAGCTGGGGCACACCAACTACAATGTGGCCGACCAGCTGTCGAACCTGGGGATGGAGGCGATCCACCCCAATGCCGCCAAGATCCTGCGCCGCGCCGGCATCCCCCTGCGCGTCACCAACGCCTTTGAGCCGCGCGACCCCGGCACTCTGATCGACGACGCGCCTACCGAGACGCCCGCCGTGGACATCGTCACCGGCCTCAGCGTCACGGCACTGGAGCTGTTCGAACAGGACATGGTGGGCGTGAAGGGCTACGACGCCAAGATCCTCGACGTGCTCAGCCGCCACAAGATCTGGATCGTGTCCAAGGCCACCAACGCCAACACGATCACCCACTACCTCAAGGCGCCGCTGCAGAAGATGAAGCGGGTGGAGCGTGACATCTGCGAGGCCTATCCCAACGCCGAGATCAAGCTGGCGAAGCTGGCGGTGGTGGCGGTGATCGGCCGCGACCTCTCGGGGCTGGAGATCGTCGAACGCGGTCTCGGCGCCCTGCGCGAGGGCGGCGTCCGCCCGCTGGCGGTGCAGCACGTGCCCGGCAGCGCCGACGTGCAGTTCATCGTCGAGGACGCCGCGCGCGATCCCGCGATCAAGCTGCTGCACGGGTCCTTCGTGGAAAACAAGGCGGCCAAGATCAGCATCCTCGCCGCCTGATCCGGCCACGGACCAAGCCGAAGGCCCCCGCGCACCGCCGCGGGGGCCTTCGCATGTCCGCCCCCCCCCGCCCCCCCCCCTCCCGCCCCCCACCTTCCCCCCCCGGCCCCCGCGGCGCCCCCCCCCGCCCCCCCCCGCCCCCCCCTCGCTCGCCCGCCGCCC
>JBLXFD010000001.1:0-265149 GCA_048262455.1 Rhodobacter sp. | reverse complement strand
GACAGCCCGGTGGGCGACACGCCGGGCGGCAGCGGCGGAGACCTCGACACCGGCGCCGGCTCGGACCTGGCGGGCGAGGGGCCCGGCGACGCCCCGGCACCCCCGCCGCCGCCCGCACCCCCCTCGGGCGGGGGGTCCGGCTGCGGCGGCCCCGTCCTCGGGGGTTTCGAGGGGGGCGTCGTCGGCCGCGGGTGCGGGGTTGGTGCGGGGGCGTTCCGGGGGCGTCTCGCCGGAGCCGGAATCGCCGCCCGAGGGCGGTGCGGGCGGCGGCGGGGGTGGCGGGGTGTCGCCGGGCCCCTCGCCCGTCAGGTCCGAGCCGGCGCCGGTGTCGAGGTCTCCGCCGCTGCCGCCCGGCGTGTCGCCCACCGGGCTGCCGGTGCCGCCGCGCCCGCGGAAGGCCACGTAGGCCGCCGTGGCGTCGGCGATCAGCGCGGCGTCCGAGGCGATGTCCGCCTCGCTGCGCTCGTACATCCGGGTTTCGCCGTCCACCGGCGAGACCTGCCACATCTGGTCCACGTCGGTGATCTCGGCGATCAGGTTGCCGTCGAGGTCGCGCAGCTCGATCTTGCCCACGGTGCCGTCGGGATCGCGGTTCAGCGCCACGTCGACGCGGGTGACGCCCAGCACGGTGGTGATTTCCACCGTGACGGTGGTGCCGCGGATGCCCATGGTGGCGGTGGGGGTGTTGACCTCCATATCGCCGGTCTTGGCCACCTGCCCCGCGATGAAGACGAAGCTGCCCTCGACCAGGTTGAAGGCGGCGCTGTTGTCGTCGCCCTCGGGGTCGTAGATCAGGCTGTCCAGCACGATGCGCGAGCCGCCGGCGAGGGTGAAGACGGTGCCGTCCACGAAGGTCAGCGAGCAGCTGGCGCCGTCCGCCGTCCGCACCACGTCGTTCTGGTAGACCTGCGAGCCGATGCGCAGCACCTCGGTGGTGCCGTCGGCGCGCAGCACCTCGGCCTCGCCCGACAGGATCTCCACCTGCCCGATGGAGGGACCGCCCGTCACCGCGCCGGCCTGGGCGTATTGCCCCGGCGCCTCCGGCCCGGCGAGGCGGGCGGCGACATCGGCGCGCAGCACGGCGCCGTCGGGGGACAGCAGGTCGGCAGCCTCGCCGCGGAAGAAGCCGGGGATCCGCAGGGTCTGCGCGCCCTCGTTCACCAGCAGCAGGTCGGGCCCGTCCCGGTGGAAATCGGCACGGAACAGCAGCGCCGCGTCGGGGACGGTGAAGGTGCCGTCCGCGCCCGCCGAAAGGATGATCTCACCAGTTTCGCCGGACTGCCATTTTCCGAACCACTTCATCTGGGCTCCAATGTCTTATGGCCAATGCCTTGAGGAACGTGCCGCAATGACCCAGCGATAGCAGATTCCGGGCCTCCTGGGAAACCTGCGCTTGCGGCAGGTGCGGTCCCGCCAAACCACGCCCGTGCATGGGAAAAGGCAAAATCGCTCGCGATTCCGTGATCATGGGGGTAACGTAGCGTCGTATTTCAGTCCGATCCCACCGAATCGCGGGACGAGGAGTAATGTTGATGAAAGTCATTCGAACGGCCGGTCCGGCCTTGGTGTTCGCCCTGTTGGCACCGGCCCTGGCCATGGCGGCCGGCGGCAAGGGGGTGGCAGAGGGGTTCGGCGGCGACAGCTGGCTGGACAAGTGGCCGGTGCTGCTGATCGTGCTGTGCTCGGTCATCGCCTGCACCACCTTCATCACCACCCGGATCGTCGCCCGGGCCCGCCGGGGGAGAGAGGCATGAGCCGCATCGCCCCCGCCCTCGTCCTTTCCGCGATGGCCGCCGCGCTGATCGTGCCCGGCGCCGCGCAGGCCTTCTGCGGCGGCTGGGACCAGCCCGTCGCCATGGGCTTCGGCAGCCACGACTGGGGCAGCAAGTGGCCGGTGCTCGGCACGATCCTGACCGGGGTCGCGCTGTTCAGCACCTTCATCATCCGCCGTGTCCGCCGGCTGCACGCCGCCGGCCCGGATGCCCTTCCCGACGCCCTGCCGCAGGACTGATCCATGCCCAGCCTCTTTACCCAACTGCGCCGCTTCTTCCGTTTCGAAGGAGTGAGCCTCGAGGTGGTGCTGATCACCGCCTTCATTTCCTACGTTCTGCAGATCAACGCGATCATCAGCGGCGAGCCGCTGTACCTGATCGCCTTCTACACCCTGCTGCCCTGGATCCCGCTCGCGATGTTCGAGGGGGTCTGGAAGGTCAAGAACTACTCGATGATCGCGCTGCTGGGCCTGTTCACCGTGCTGCAGATCGGCCATTTCGCCGAGCACCTGATCCAGGTGATCCAGCTGAACATGCTGGACGGCACCGTCGCCTGCCCGCCCCCCGTGGACACCGTCGACAACGCCCGCCGCGCGGTCGAGATGGGGCTGCGCGACGCCACGCTGGACCCGACCTATTACAGCGTCGAGCGGATCGTGAAGCCGGGGCCGGACGGGCTGCCGCTGCTGGACGCCAACGGCCAGCAGATGACCGGCCCCGCCGCCTGCGCCATCTTCGGCCAGCTGGACCTGGAGATCGTGCACCTTGTGTGGGAGCTGCTGGGCTACTTCGGCACCGCGCTGGTGCTGCTGTTCTTCCCGCGCAACATCTGGCTGTTCATCGCGCTGCTGGCGCTCAGCTGGCATGCGCTGGAGCACCTGACCATCACCTACTTCTACTACTTCGACCAGGCGCTGCTGTGGCCGGGGTTCCAGCAGCTCTGGGCGACGGTGCCCGCGGGCGGCAATTCCTACACCGCGGTGCCGGCGGGGCAGGTCGAGACGATGCTCAACTTCTACCAGGCTGGGGGCAAGTTCGGGCTGATGGCCAACAACGGGCTGTTCGAGCAGCTGACCGGCTTCGACGGGATGCCGGCGCGGGCCGAGCTGCACATGGGCTACAACCTCGCCATCACGGTGCCGACGGTGATCGGCTTCCTGGTGGAGGTGCGCAAGCTGCGCTCTCGCTACCTCGAGATGAGCTTCAAGGACCTCAGCATCGAGGAGATCGCCAGCCTGTCCAACCGCGTCACCGACGTGAACTTCTCGAAAGGCGCGGTGATCCTGCGCGAGGGCGAGCCGGCCAGCGACTGCTACCTGATCAAGGAGGGCAAGGTGGCGATCATCGTGGATCACGGCAAGCCCACCGAGAAACAGGTGGCGCTGGTGAGCGACGGCAACCTGCTGGGCGAGATGGGGCTGATGGACGGAAAGCCGCGCTCTGCCACCGCGGTGGCGGTGGGCCGGGTCGCGGCGCTGCGGATCGACGCGGTGACCTTCGCGGACCTGATGGATCCGGGCCGCGGAGAGTTCCATTCCGAGGATACCATGCGGCAGATCCAGCGGGTGGCCGAGATGCGCCGCACCATGAACGCGGCAGAGGCCTAGGCGCGGCGGGACCCGTGCGCCGGCAGCGATAGGAGGGGCGGTGCGCGTCTGGCGAAGGTTCGGTTTTGCGCGCGCCGCGGCGCTGGGGCTGGTGGCGTTGCTGCTGGCCCTGCGCGTTGCCGACCCGCTGCCGGTCGAGGCGCTGCGGCTGTTCGCCTTCGACCTGTTCCAGCAGACCAGCCCGCGCCAGCCGCAGCCCGCGCCGGTGGCGATCGTCGACATCGACGACGCCAGCCTCGAGGAATTCGGCCAGTGGCCCTGGCCGCGCACCCGCATCGCCGAGCTGGTGGACCGGATCGCCGCCCAGGGCGCGCCGGCCATGGCCTTCGACATCGTATTTGCCGAGCCGGACCAGTATTCCCCCGACCGCATCGCCGCGGGGCTGGAGGGGCTGGACCCGGCGGCGCGCGCGGCGCTGGCCGCCCTGCCCGGCAGCGACGCGCTGCTGGCAGAGGCCTTTGCCCGCACCCGGGTGGTGGTGGGCCAGACCAGCGTGCGCACCGCCTCGGGCAACCGCGAGGACAAGGAGGAACTGCGCAGCGTCCCGCACGCCATCCTCGGCCCCGATCCCACCCCCTTCCTGCAGAAATTTCCCGACATCGTGCGCAACCTGCCGGTGCTGGAAGAGGCCGCCGCCGGGCGCGGGGTCTTCACCGTGCGGCCCGACGCCGACGGGATCTACCGGCGGGTGCCGCTGGTGATGATGGTGCAGGATACCCTGCGCCTCGGGCTGGCGCCGGAGCTGCTGCGCGTGGCCACCGGCGGCGACGCCTTCGCGATCCGCGCCAACGAGGCGGGGATCGACGGCGTGGTGCTGGCGCGGCAACTGGTGCAGACCGCCGGCGACGGCAGCGTCTGGCCCTACCTCTCCCCCTCCTCCCCCGCGCGCTTCGTCTCGGCCGGCGACCTGCTGGCGGGCCGCACCCCGCCGGCGCGGCTGCGCGGGCACCTGGTGCTGATCGGCACCTCGGCCATCGGGCTGGAGGATTTCCGCCCCACCCCGCTGGGGGTGCCCATGGCGGGGGTCGAGATCCACGCCCAGGTGCTGGAGAACATCCTTGGAAAGTCGCTGCTGATCCGCCCGAACTACACCATCGCCGCAGAGCTGCTGATGATCCTCGGGCTGGGGCTGCTGGTGATCGGGCTGGTGCCGGTGATGGGGGCCCTGTGGATCGTGCCGCTGACGCTGGGATTGCTGGGGCTGTACCTTGGCGGCACCTGGTACGGGTTCACCGAGATGCGGCTGCTGATCGATCCGACCTTCCCGGTGATCTCGACCCTGCTGACCATGATGCTGATGAGCAGCGCCAACTACCTGCGCGAGGAACGCCAGCGGCGGCAGATCCGCAAGGCCTTCGGGCAGTACGTCTCGCCCGACCTGGTGTCGCAGCTGGCCGACCATCCCGACCGGCTGACGCTGGGGGGCGAGACGCGCGAGCTGTCGGTGCTGTTCAGCGACGTGCGCGGCTTCACCACCATCTCGGAAAGCTTCAAGGACGATCCCGCCGGGCTGACCGCGCTGATGAACACCTTCCTGACGGTGCTGTCCAAGGCGATCCTCGCTAGGGGCGGCACCATCGACAAGTTCATGGGCGACGCGGTGATGGCCTTCTGGAACGCGCCGCTGGACACGCCGGACCACCCGCGCGAGGCCTGCGAGGCGGCGCTGCGGATGCTGGCGGACACCGAGGCGCTGAACGCCGAGCGCATCGCGGCGGCGTCGGAGGGCGCGGTGGTGCACCGGATCGACGTGGGCATCGGCATCAACACCGGCACCTGCGTGGTGGGCAACATGGGCAGCGACACGCGGTTCGACTACACCGCGCTGGGCGACGCGGTGAACCTGGCCTCGCGGCTGGAATCGCAGTCGAAGACCTACGGGTTGGGGATCATCCTCGGCGCCCGCACCGCCGCTTCGGTCGAGGGCGAAATGGCGGTGATCGAGCTGGACCGCCTGCGGGTCAAGGGCAAGACCGAGCCCGAGACGATCTTCGGCCTGCTGGGCGGGGCCGAGACGCGGGGCGCGGCCGGGTTCCGGGCGCTGGCAGAGGACAACGCGCAGATGCTCACCGCCTACCGCGCGCAGGACTGGGACGCGGCCGAGGCGGCGCTGGACCGGCTCGCGGGCGCCGATACCGCGGACATGGGGGTCTACGCCGACCTCTACCGCGCCCGCATCGCCAGCTTCCGGCAGGACCCGCCGGGCCCGCATTGGGACGGGGTCTTCACCGCCACCAGCAAGTAGACGTCACGGCTCCCGCAGCGCCTCGGCGCGGGCGCGCAGCAGCGGCTTGGCGAGGTAGCTGAGAACCGTCTTGCGCCCGGTCTGGATGTCGATCTGCGCCACCATGCCGGGGATGATCGGCAGCTCGGCCCCGTCCGCCGCGCGCAGCCCGCCCGCGGTCTCGACCACCACGCGGAACAGCTCCTCGCCCTCGCGGCCCTGGATCGTGTTGGCGCCGATCCGCGCCACCCTGCCCTCCAGCGCGCCGTAGACGAGGTAGTCGTAGGCGGTGATCTTCACCGAGGCACGGTCGCCGGGACGGATGAAGGCGACGTCAGAGGGGCGGATGTCGGCCTCGATCAGCAGCCCGTCGTCCAGCGGCACGATCTCTGCCAACGGCGCGCCGCGTTCCACCACCGCCCCCAGCGTCAGCCCGTCCAAGGCGTTCACCGTGCCGCGCACCGGGGCGCGCAGCAGGGTGCGCGCGACCCGGTCGGTGGCGGCGGTCAGGGTCTCCTGCACCACCGCCAGTTCCACCTGCAGCCGCGCCAGCCGCTCGCGCGCCGCCAGCACGTAGGCGGAGCGGGCGGAGTCGATCCGCGTCTCGGCCTCGCGCACCGCCGCCTCCAGCTTGGGCGCGCTGGCGGCGGCGACGCGCAGGTCGCCCTCCACCTCCGCCATGCGGCTGCGCAGGCGCAGCAGCTCGATCTGCGGCACCGCGCCGCGCGCCGCGAGGTCGGCGGTCATCGCCAGTTCCTCGGACAAGGGCGCGATCACCGCCTCGGAACGCGCCCGCGTCTCGCGCAACTCGTCCAGCGCGGCGCGGCGCTGGTCAAGCTGGTCGCGCAGCACCTGCAATTCGCGCTCCAGCTGCGCCCGGCGCGAGGTGAAGACTTCGCGCTCGGCGGCGGTGGCGAGGGGGGCGCGTTCCTCCAGCTCCGGCGGGAAGTCCAGCGTCTCGGCCTGCGCCGCCTCGGCCTCGCCGCGCAGGGTCTCGGCCAGCAGCGCCGCCTCGCGTTCCAGCAGCTCGCCCCGGTCGGCGGCCAGCGAGGTGTCGTCGATCTGCACCAGCACGTCGCCCGCCTCGACGATATCGCCCTCGCGCACCTCGATGGCGGCGACGATGCCGCCCTGCGGCGCCTGCACCACCTGCACCTGGCTGGAGGGGATGACCCGGCCCATGCCGCGCGTCACCTCCTCTATCTCGAAGCTGTAGGCCCAGAAGAAAAAGCCCCCCAACGCCGCCAGCACCAGCAGCAGCAGCGCCCAGCTGCCGCCGCCCTGCCGGCCCCGGGCGCGGGCGCCGGGGTGGTTGACGAAGTCTTCCTCGGGGGTGCGGCCGAACATCCTCAGCCCGCCTGCCGCCGGGCCGGAAGCGGGCGCTGCAGCCGCTCGGTAACCTCGTCCCGGGGCCCGTCCAGCACCACCCGCCCCGCCTCCATCACCGCGAATCGCGGGGCGATGGCGGCAAGGCTTTGACGGTGGGTGCACAGGATCATCCCGGTGCCGGCGGCGGAGAGTTCGGCCAGCCGCGTCACCACCCGGGCCTCCATCTCCTGGTCCATGGCGTTGGTTGGCTCGTCGAGGAACAGCAGCTTCGGGCGCCGCAGCAGCAGCCGCGCCAGCGCCAGCCCCTGCCGCTGGCCGCCCGACAGCCGGCAGCCCCTTTCGCCGGTGAAAAAGCCAAGGCCCTCGGGCTGCTCGGCCACATAGCGTTCCATCCCCGCAAGGTGCAGGGCGCGGGCGATCTCGGCGTCGGTGGCCTCGGGGCGGCCGATCACCAGGTTCTCGCGCAGGGTGCCGGTGAACAGCTCGGGGTCCTGCGGCAGGTAGCCGATGCCGTCGCGCAGCTCGGCCGGCTCGTACTGCGCCAGCGCCTGCCCGTCGACAAGGATCTGCCCGCCGTCGTGCACCAGCAGCCCGCAAAGCAGCTTGCCCAGCGTGGTCTTGCCCGACCCGACCCGCCCCAGCAGCGCCAGCGTCTCGCCCGGCGCGACGGACAGCGAGACCTCCCGCAGCGCCGGCACCTCGGCGGCGGGGTAGCTGTAGGTGACGCCCTTCATCTCGACCCGCGCCTCGGTCACCCGCAGGCTGCTGCGCAGCACCGGGCCGCGTTCCGCCGGCAGTTTCATGAAGCGCGACAGCGCCCCCATGGCGCGGAAGGCATACTGCGCCCGCGTCACCGTGGCGGCGATCGAGCCCAGCGGCGCCAGCGCCCGGCCCGCAAGGATGTTGGCGGCGATCAGCGCGCCCACGGTGATTGCCCCCTCGGCGATCAGGAACACCCCCCAGACCACCGTCAGCACGCTGACCGCCTGCTGGATCAGCACCGTGCTGCTGGTGGCGAAGTTGGCCCAGACCCGGCTGCGCCCGTTGACCCGCGCCGAGGCCGAGACCGCCGCCTCCCACTCGCGCTGCATCACGGGTTCGGCGTTCAGCGACTTGACCGTCTCGATCCCCATCAGCGTTTCCACCAGCACCACGTGGCGCTTGCCGGCCATCTGCTGCGCCCGGCGCACCAGCCCGCCCATGGGCAGCTGCGCCAGCACCGCGATCACCAGCACCAGCGGCACCGCCGCCAGCGCGACGAAGGCCAGTTCCCCGACGATCAGGTAGAGCACCCCGAGGAAGACGCCGATGAACATCAGGTCGATCACCGACACGAAGGTGGCCGAGGCGAAGAACTCGCGCACCGCGTCGAAGTCGCGGAAGTGGCTGGCCACCCCCGCCGCCCCGCCCGGCCGGTCCAGCATCCGCACGTTCATGGCGTGGCGGAACAGCGTGGCGGCGGCGGTGCCGTCGACGCGGCGGCCGATGCGTTCCAGCACCGACGCCCGCAGCGCGCGCACGGCAAGGTCCAGCAGCAGCGCCAGCCCCACCCCCGCCGCAAGGGTCCAGAGCGTGACGTAGGCAAGGTTGGGGATCACCCGGTCGTAGACGTTCATGACGAACAGCGGCAGCGCCAGCGCCAGCAGGTTCGCCGCCAGCGCCGCCAGCATCACCTGCAGCCAGCCGCCCCAGTTGTCGCGCACCGGGCCCCAGAACCAGTGCCGCCGGTCCGCCGCAGCCGCCCGCGCCTCTGGCGCCAGCCGGCTTTCGGCGCGCTCGCCCTCGGGGGCGACCAGCAGCATCTCGGGGCCGATGCGCCGGGCCAGCCGCCGGCGCTTTTCCTCGCGCTCCAGCCCGCCGGCCGCGGGGTCCACCACCGTGGCCACGCGCCGGTCGCGCGACAGGCGCAGCAGGATCAGCGGGTCGCCCTCGCGGGTGAAGACGACCGCCGGCAGCACCGCCGGGTCCACCGCCTTGATGCCGCGCAGCACCAGCCGCGACTTCAGCCCCACCGCCGCCAGCCCCCGCGACAGCATCGCCGGATCGCGCGGGTCGAAGCCCTCCGGCAGCGCGCCGCGCAGGGCGGCCGAGGAGAAGGGTTGCCGGTGGTGCGCCGCCAGCCAGGCCACCAGCCGCTGCGCCACCGGCGGCTCCGGCATTCCGGGCACCGCCGCGGCGGGCCCGGCGCTGGGCGCGGGCGCGGCGGCGGGGGCCGGCAGGCCGGTCATTCCAGCGCCTGTCTCACCGCGTCCATCACCGCTAGCGGGCTGGGTGCATCGTAGGAGACGGCATAGGGATCGAGCGGCATGTTCGCGTGCGCCACGCCGAAGTGGCTGGCCAGTCGGCTTTGCGCCGCGAGGATGCGGAACTGCGCGAAGGCCAGGCTGGCCTCGGCGCTGACCCGCTCGAACCGGTAGTTGAACAGCGCGCGCTCGGCCTCCATCACCTCCAGCAGGCTGCGGGACCCGGCCTCGAACTGGTCGCTGTACTGCTCTGCCAGCTTCCGCGCGGTGGCCACCTGCCGGTGGATCAGCTGCACCTGCGCGATGCCGGTGCGGTAGGCGTTCCAGGCCCGCGCCGCGAGTTCATGCACCTCGCGCACCACCTCGTGCCGCTCTGCCATCGCCTCTCGGGTACGCTCCGTCAGCGCCGCGGCACGCGGGTTGCGCCCGCCGCTGTAGAGCTGCCAGTTCAGCTGCACCCCCACGAAGGCGTCGCCGTCCGGCCCGTCGGACCCGCCCCGGTCCCAGCCATAGGTGGCCCCGGCGCGCAGCTTGACCTGCGGCAGGTGCTGCGACCGCTCGATCCCCTGGTCGTAGCGGCTGACGTCGATCTTGCTGTCGGCAAACCGCACGCGGTAGCTGTTCTCGACCGCCAGCCGCGTCAGGATCTGCAGCGAGGCCGGCAGGTGCCCCACCGGCGGTATCGCCATGGGGGCCGAGGGCGGGTGGCCCACGATCACCTCGTAGCGGGCGCGGGCGTTTTCCAGCGCCTGCTCCACCTCGAGCACCGCCTGCCGCGCCGCCAGCAGCCGGCCCTCCAGGTCGAACCGGTCGCTGATGGGCAGCCGCCCCGCGTCCACGAGGTCGCGCACCTGGGCGAGGATCTGCCCGTAGCGCACCACGATCTGCCGGGCGATCGACAGCAGTTCCTGGTGGCGGATCACGTCGATGTAGGTTTCCACGGCGTTGAGGCTCATGGTCTCCGAGGCGTCCAGCAGGCGGAAGATGCTGCCGTCCAGCTGCGCCGCGTTGGCGTAGACCAGGTTGGCGCGGCGGTAGCCGTCGAAGATCACCAGCTCGGCCGTCAGCCCCACCTCGCGCTTCAGCCGCAGGCGGCCGTCGTCGGCGGGCGACAGCCGCTCGGGGTCATAGACCACCTCGCCCCCGAGACCGGCCGAGAGGTTCACCGTCGGCATGTATTCGCGGCGCAGGCCCAGCAGTTCCAGCGCGGTGGCCCGGACGTTGGCGTTCTCGGCCTGCCCCGCGGGATTGGTGGTGACCGCCGCGCGCACCGCCTCGCGCATGGATTCCGCCGGGGCGGGCCCGGCGAGGCCCAGCGTGGCGAGGGTCACGACCGCTGTGGCGGTCCGGCGGAATGGAAAAGAAACACGGAAATTCGCAAATGCAACGCGCGAGCCCACAAATGAACCCCCCAAAACATGTGGCAGCGACTCCGGTGGCAGCCGGAATCTTCCGGAACGTTACCGGGATCGTCCGCCCTTGCCTACCGCGCGCCGTCCAAAGCCGGGGTGTGATGCAACAGGCACACGCCCCACACATGCCCGGCGCGCGCCCCCTGCCCCGTCACTGCATCGGAGAGAAGCCCATGGGCATGGCGATGGCCGAGGTCATCTGCGGCATCAGCCAGTCCGGCCCGCCCTCTGGCGGCCACTTGCCGTCCGCCACCGACTGCGCCCGCGCCGCGCCGCGCGCCTCGAGCGAGGCATAGGGCCAGACCTGCGTCAGCCGCGGCGCGCCGTCGATGCCGTACATCGCCACGGCGCACTTGGAATAGCCGTCGCGCGACGGCAGCGCCGCCTGCCATTTCCGCATGGTCGGCATCAGCCCGCCCAGCCGCAACCGGTAGCTGCGCAGCTCGTAGACCGGCCCAAGCGCACCCGTCTCCACCGGCCCCATGAAGTCCAGCGGCCGGTAGCTGTCCACCTCGTAGCCCGTCAGCCACTCGGCGCAGCCGAAGGGATCGTCCGCCCGCGCCAGCCGCTCGCGCTCGTCCAGCATCTCGCCGGCCTCTTCGTAGGCGCGCAGCAGGTAGACCTCGTTCAGGGGCCCGATGTCGGTGAACCAGGCGCCCAGCAGGCGGCCGGCGCCCCCGGCCAGCCAGCCTTCGATCCCGGCGGCCGCCTTGCCGGCCCCGAAGATCCGCGTGCGCAACGTGGTAAGGTCATAGATCATCGTCTGTCTCCCTGTTGTCCGCGAGGCCGGTGACCGGCTGTCCCGCCAGCAGGCGGCCCGCGATGTATCCGAAGGTCATGGCCGGCCCGAGGGTGATGCCCCCGGACGGGTAATGCCCCGCCATCATCGAGGCGGCGTCGTTACCGGTGGCGAAAAGCCCCGGCACCGGCCGCCCCGCGCCGTCCAGCACCCGCGCGCCGGCGTCCGTCTCCAGCCCCGCGAAGGTGCCGAGGCTGCCGGGCACCACCTTCACCGCGTAGAACGGCGCCTGCTCCAGCGGGCCGAGCGCGGGGTTGGGGCCGTGGCCCGCGTCCCCCTGCACCCGGTTGTAGGGGGAGGCGCCGCGATGAAAGGCGGGGTCGTTGCCCTGCCGGGCATGGGTGTTGAAGGTCTCCACCGTTTCGGCCAGCGCCTGCTCCGGCAGCCCCGCCTTGCGCGCCAGCGCCCGCAGGTCCGGCGCGCGCAGCAGGTAGCCGGAGCGCAGGTGCGGCGCGTCGGGGAAGGGAAAGGGCTTGGCCGCGCCAAGGCCGAACCGCCGGCGGGCGCGGGCGTCCGCGATGATCCAGGCGTGCCCGGCCCCTTCGGCGAAGAGCGCGCACATGAAGTCGTGGTAGCTGTCGGCCTCGTTCACGAAGCGCCGGCCGTCCGGGGTGACGGCGATGATGCCGGGCTTGGCGCGCTCCACCAGGTGCGGGAACGGCGTGACGGCGCCGCCCCGGCCCGGCAGCAGCGAGACCGGGGCCCAGGCGCCGGGGTGCGCGTCGTCGCGGGTGACATGGCCGCCCGCCGCCTCGCCCAGCCGCAGCCCGTCGCCGGTATTGGTGGGCGGCGCGGCGGAATGGTGCTCTGCCCCGGTGGGCGCATGTTCGAACATCTCCGCGATCCGGGCGCGGTCATGGGGAAAGCCGCCGGCGGCCAGCACCACCCCGCGCCGGGTCTGCACGGCCTCGCCGCCCACCCGCGCGCCGGTGACGCGGCCGTCCTCCACCAGCAGCGCCCCGGCGGCCGCCTCGGTGCGGATACGCACCCCCTTGTCCAGCGCCGCCCGCAGCAGCCGGCCCGCCAGCGCGTTGCCGTTCACCAGCCGTGCCGACCGGCCCCGGGTGGCGAGGTCGGCGCCGTGGCGCACCAGCCGCCGCACCACGAGGCCCGCGTTCCCCAGACTTCGGTTCCAGTTGAAGAAGGCCGCCATCTCGGCCCCCGGCCCCAGCGCCATGCCGGCGATGGTGGTGGGCGCCAGCGGCGGGCGCAGGCGGAAGGCCCAAGGCCCCAGCGCGCGGGCGTCGAAGGGGGCCGCCGTCACCGACCGCCCGCCCTCGCGCGCGCCGGGGCCGGTGTGGAAATCGGGCACCCGGTTGCCGTCCAGCCAGTCGACCCGCCCGTGGTCGCGGAAGAAGCGCACCATCTCCGGCGCGTTTTCCAGGAAGACGCGCACCCGGGGGTCGGCGGCGCGGTTGCCGATCTCGCCGGCGAGGTATTCCAGCGGCCCCTCGATCCCCTCGTCGATCCCCGCCGCCACCGCCAGCGGGTTGCGCGGCACCCAGAGCCAGCCGCCCGACCAGGCGGTGGTGCCGCCGATCCAAGGCGTCTTTTCCACCACCAGCACGTCCAGCCCGTGGTGGGCGGCGGTCACGGCGGCGGACAGGCCCCCGGCCCCGGACCCCACCACCAGGACGTCGCAGACCTCGGTCATCCCGCCGGCGGTCCCGACAGCAGCCCGGCGAAGTAATGCGAGGCGGGCGCGGCGGCGCCGATGTCACGCGCGGCCTCCAGCAGCGAGGGGGCAAGCTCGGTCATCCGCGGCTCCGGCAGCCGCACGGCGGGACCGGCGATGGACAGGCAGCCCAGCACCCGCCCGTCCGCCACGCCCTGCGCGCGCACCACCGCCGCCATGGCGCCCATGCCGTCGATGTAGGAATTGACGGCGATGGAATAGCCCCTGGCGCGGGTGGCGTTGACCGTCTCCATCAGTTCGGCGATCGAGGCGGGGGCGCCCGGGGTCGGCCCGTTGCCGGCGGGCGCAAGGCCGGTGCGGCCCACCACGGCCAGGATCTCCTCGTCGCGCAGGGTGGCCAGCAACGCGTGCCCGGCGGCGGTGGAGGCCGGGTGGACCCGCAGCCCCTGCTCGCGCCCCGGATCGTAGCGCAGGCCCACGGTGGTGCCCTGCGCAACCGCCACCCAGGTCAGCCCGTCGCCGTCCAGCACCGACAGCCGGATCAACTCTCCCGAGACCTGCGCCAGCCGGTCGAGGATCGGCTGCGAGATGTCGGTGACGCCGGAGCGGCCGAGAAACCCCAGGCCCAGCGCCGCCAGCCGGATGGTCAGCGCATAATCGCCCTGCTCGCGCTCCTGCCGGACATAGCCCAGCCGCGCCAGCTCGCGCAGGGTGCGGTGCACACCCGATACCGGCTGGTCCAGTTCGCGCGCGATGGCCGAGACCTGCAGACCCTGCGGGTGCTCCACCATCAACTCGAGGATAGACAGGGATTTTTCGAGGACGCTGGACATGGCTCAGCACCCCCCGCGGGCGAGCGGTCGGCCGGCGCTTCGATGCTTTGTACCCATGCACATGCTCCCGGATGATGCGCAGAGGCATAGGGGAGCGGGCGCAAAAACGAAAGCAGTTTTTAAACTTGAAACCGTTTCCATTTAGTGGCATTCCTCTGCGGAACACGGGGGGAAGGCCGGGAACGTCCGGCCTGCGGGGGATCTGAATGACGCGGGACTCGACCTATGACGTGGTGGTGCTGGGATCCGGCGCCGGGGGCCTCTCGGCCGCCGTCTTCGCCGCGCTGCAGGGCGCCCGCACCCTGCTGATCGAGCGGACGGAGTACATCGGCGGCACCAGCGCCTATTCCGCCGGCACCACCTGGGCCCCCCTCACCCGCCTCGCCGCCACCGTCGGGGCCGAGGACAGCGCCGATCAGGTGCACCGCTACCTCGACAACGCCGTCGGCAACCGCAGCCCCCGCGCCATGCGCGAGGCCTTCGTGGCGAACGCGCCCAGGGCGATCCACCGGCTGCTGGACCACACGCCGGTGCGCTTCCGCGCCCGCCCGCACCATCCCGACTACCTGCACGAGCTTGACGGCTCCACCGCCAAGGGCCGCGCGCTGGAGCCGGAGCCGTTCCGGGCAAGCGCCCTCGGCAAGGACCTGGCGCTGATCCGCCCGCCGATCCCCGAGTTCACGATCCTCGGCGGCCTGCAGGTGGACCGCGAGGACATCGGCCACCTGCTGGCCATGGGCCGCTCTCCCCGCTCGCTGGGCCACGCGCTGAAGCTGGTGGGGCGCTACGCGGCGGACCGGCTGCGGTTCGGCCGCTCGGCCCGGCTGGTGATGGGCAACGCGCTGGTGGGGCGGCTGCTGCTGGCGGCCCGGCAGGCGGGGGTCGAGATCCGCACCAACGCCGAAGTGACCGGGCTGGCGGCAGAGAAAGGCGCGCAGCGCCTGACGATGGCCTCGGGCGAGACGGTGCTGGCGCGCGGCGGGGTGATTCTTGCCACCGGCGGCTTCACCCGCCACCCCGAACGCCGCGCGGCGCTGCTGCCCGCCCCGGTGCCGGAACACAGCCCCGCCGCCCCCGGCCATACCGGCGCGATGCACGACCTCGCCGCGGAACAGGGCGCCCACTACGGCGAGGGCGCGGCCACCAATGCCTTCCTCGCGCCGGTCTCGCGCTGCCGGCGGGCCGATGGCAGCTGGGCGGTCTTCCCGCATTTCGTCTTCGACCGCTCCAAGCCCGGCACCTTCTGCGTCAACGCGCGGGGCGAGCGGTTCACCAACGAGGCGCGCAGCTACCACGAGTTCGCGCTGGCGCAATTCGCGACCGGCACCCTGCCCGCCTACCTCGTCACCGACGCGGCGGGGCTGAAGGCCTACGGGCTGGGCATGGTGCGGCCCGGCGGCTACGGCACACGGCCGCTGATCGCCAAGGGCTACCTCAAGACCGCCCCTACCCTGCGGGCGCTGGCAGAGGTGCTGGGGATCGATCCGGTGCGGCTGGAGGCCACGGCGCAGCGCTTCAACGGGTTCGCCGGGACCGGCACCGACACCGACTTTCACCGGGGCGAGACGGTTTACGAGCGGGCCAACGGCGACGCCGCCCACGGGCCGAACCCGACGCTGGGGCCGGTGGCGACCGCGCCGTTCTACGCCGTCGAGCTGTGGCCCGCCGACATCGGCGCCGCCACGGGCCTTGCCTGCGACGATGATGCCCGGGTGCTGGACGCGGACAACCGGCCGATCGCCGGGCTTTATGCCTGCGGCAACGACATGCAGTCGATCATGGGCGGGGTCTATCCCGGCCCCGGCATCACCATCGGCCCCGCCATCACCTTCGCCTACATCGCCGCCCACCACGCCGCCGCGCGGTCCGGGACGCAGGCGGCGGCGGCATGAGGCGCTTCGTGGCGATACCCTTTCGGCCCGCCACGGCCGAAGAAAACAATTGTCCAATCATTGCGAACCATGGTCCATTTCCACGGCCGGGCGAAGTGCGCACTGGTTCCAAGGGTGCAGGGCGGAGGGCGACATGAACGAGCTGCGGCCACCCGAGGGGAACGAAAGGACGGCGATGAGCATCGGCCTTGACGGCGAAACGAAGGTTACCTTCATCATCGGCGACCCCATCGCGCAGGTGAAGTCGCCGGCGCTGCTGACCGAACGTTTCCGGGCGCGCGGGGTGAACGCGGTCTGCGTGCCGGGGCACGTGACGGCGGACGAATTACCCGCCTTCTTCGCCGGGCTGGACAGCCTGCGCAACGCGCAGGGGCTGGTCATCACCGTGCCGCACAAGCAGGCCGCGCTGCAGCGCTGCCGCCACCTGACAGAGCGGGCGCGCTACGCCGGGTCCACCAACGTGATGCGGCGGACGGCGGACGGCTGGGTCGGAGACAACACCGACGGGCGCGGCTACGTGCAGGGCATTCAGGCGGCGGGCGGCACCATCGAGGGCCGGCGCGTGCTGCTGATCGGGGCCGGCGGCGCCGGGGCGGCCATCGCCTATGAATTCCTCGCGGCCGGGGCGGCGCATCTTGCCATCCACGAGATCGACACCGCCCGCCGCGACAGCCTGATCGCGCGGCTGGGCACCCCCTTTCCGGGACGGGTTTCCGTCGGTTCCGACGACCCCACCGGCTTTCACATCATCGCCAACGCCACGCCGCTGGGCATGCGCGAGGGCGACCCGCTGCCGGTGCAGGTGGACCGCATGACCGCGGACCAGTTCGCCGCCTGCCCGATCACCAAGCCCGCCCGCTCGCCCTTCATCGAGGCGGCGGCGGCCAAGGGATGCCCGTTCATGCCGGGGCTCGGCATGTTCCGCGCACAAGAGGAGCTTCTGGTGGACGCTCTTCTGTCACTCGAACCGGATTGAGCTTTCAGGGAGGAAACCAATGATCCGCAATTTCGCACTGACAACCGCCGCCAGCCTCGTGCTGGCCGCCTCCGCGGCCTCGGCCGAGGTGGTCATCGCCGATGTCGCCGAGCTTTCGGGCGCCGGCGCGGCCGCGGGCGCCGTCTGGCACGACGGGGTGAAGATGGCCGTCGACGAGATCAACGCCGACGGCGGGATCCTCGGCGAGCAGATCGACCTGAAGGAATACGACAGCCAGACCGACCCGCAGAACAGCCGCGCCATGGTGCAGAAGGCCATCGACGACGGCGCCTTCGTGCTGCTGGGCACGGTCTACTCGTCCTCGACCGTGGTGAACATGCTGGTGGCCCAGCAGAACGGCGTGCCGCAGATCACCGGCTCTGAAAGCCCCACCATCACCGCCAAGGGCAACCCCTACATCTTCCGCACCGCCTTCGGCGCGCAGAAGGGCCTGCCCAAGCTGGTGAACTACCTCAAGGAAGGCCTCGGCGCGCAGAAGATCGCGGTGGTCTGGGCCAATACCGAGTTCGGCAAGGGCGGCTACGACGCCTTCATGGCGATCGCCGAGGAACAGGGGCTGGAAATCGTCGCCGACGTGCCGACCGAACAGGCGCAGGTGGACTTTGCCTCTGACGTGGCGAAGGTGAAGGGCTCCGGCGCCGACGCGGTCTTCGTCTACCTGACCGAGGAGGAAAGCGCGCGTTTCCTGATCGAGGCCGACAAGCAGGGGCTGGAACTGCCGCTGGGCGGTGACACGGTGCTGGTCTCGCAGAAGGTCATCGACCTGGCCGGCGGGGCCGCGGACGGCGCCTTCGGGCACGTGGGCCTTTCGGCCGAGGCGCCGGTGGACGCGATCCAGGAGATGGCGGCGAAGTTCCAGGAAATCTACGGCTACGGCGCCGACCACAACGCCATCAAGGGCTACATCGGCGTCTACGTGATCAAGCACGTGGCCGAGCAGATCGGCGAATTCGACCGCGAGAAGTTCGCCGAGACCCTGCGCGGCCTGTGCCTGACCGCCGCCGACAACCCGGGCATCCTGATGGACACCTGCTGGGACGACACCGGCGAGATGAGCCGCGAGAGCTTCCTCGTCGAGGTGGTGGACGGCGGCCAGCAGATCACCAAGACGCTGCCCGCGAACTGATCGCGCGCTGACGCACCGGGCGGCGCCCCAAGGCGCCGCCCACCCACGCCCCCCCTTTTGCCCACACGGAGGCGCCGGCGCATGTCCGAATTCCTTCAACTCATCGTATCGGGACTGTCCGCGGGATCCATCTACGCGCTGGCCGCGGTGGGTTTCACGCTGCTCTGGCAGGCGTCGCAGACCATCAACTTCGCCCAGGGCGAGTTCGTCATGGTTCCCGCCTTCTTCGTGCTCGCACTGTCGGTCAAGGCGGGCTTTCCGCTGTGGCTGGCGCTGCCGCTGGCGATCATCCTGTCGGTGCTGATCCTCGGGGCGCTGTTCAAGAAACTGATCGTCGAGCCGATGCACCGGCACGGCACCATCCCTCTGGTGATCGCCACCATCGCGCTTGGCCTGCTGCTGAAGGAAATGGTCAAGGAGTTCTATTCCCCCCTCGGCCAGCCCTTCCCCTCGCTGTTTCCCCAGACCGTGATGAAGATCGGCGGCGCCGCGGTCTCGGTGCCCGACGTGGCCAACTTCGTCATCGCCATGGGCACCATCATCGCGCTGCAGCTGTTCCTGGGGCGCACCCGCACCGGCCGGTCCATGCAGGCGACGGCGCAGAACCCGGACGTGGCGCAAATCCTCGGCGTCGATATCAAGCGGATGGTGATGTACACCTTCCTGATCAACGGCGCGCTGGCGGCCATCGCCTCGATCCTGATCACGCCGATCTACCTGGCCAAGTTCTCGAACGGCGAGATCCTCGGCCTGACCGCCTTCATCGCGGCCATCGTCGGCGGCTTCAACCAGATCCGCGGCGCGCTGGTGGGCGGGCTGCTGCTGGGGGTGATCGACAACCTGTCGGCCACCTACTTCTCGGCCGAGTACCGGCAGGCGCTGCCGCTGCTGCTGCTGATCGTCATCATCCTGGTGCGCCCGCAGGGCCTGCTGGGCACCTCGGAGGGACGCGCGGTATGAAACTGGCACAGGTCCTCTTCGCGCTCGCCGCCCTGCTTCTGCTGATCCTCGTGCCCATGGGGCAGACCAACTACATCATCTACGTGATGACCTCGTGGCTGATGTTCTCGATCGCCGCCATGGGGCTGAACCTGACGCTGGGCTATGCCGGGCAGATCAGCCTGGCGCAGGCCAGTTTCATGGGGATCGGCGCCTATATCACCGCGCTGATCACGCTGGCGGGCTATCACTGGGTGCTGGGCTGGCTGGCGGCCATGGGCGCGACCTTCGTGATCGGCCTGCTGCTGGGCTACCCGGCGCTGCGGGTGCAGCACCACTTCCTTGCCTTCGTGACGCTGGCCTTCAATACCCTCGTCTTCCTCGTCCTGCGCAACGAGGAGTGGCTGACCGGCGGCTCGCACGGGCTGGTGGGAATGCCGCGCCCCAGCTTCTTCGGTCTCTCCACCGGCAAGAACCTGGAGTTCTACTACTTCGCGCTGGTGCTCTTCGTGATCTCGGCGGCGGTCTTCTTCTGGATCGTCCGCTCGCCCTGGGGCCGGGCCTTCAAGGCGCTGCGCGAGAACCCGGTGCGGGCGGAAAGCCTTGGCGTCGACACCCGCCGCATCACCCTGCTGGCCTTCGCCATCGGCTCTGCCTTCGGGGGCGGCGCGGGGGCGATCATGTCGCCGCTGGTGCAGTTCATCGAGCCGGGGTCGTTCGCGCTGATCCACTCGCTGAAGATCCTGCTGATCGTGGTAGTGGGGGGCGCCGGGTTCTTCTATGGGCCGATGCTGGGCGCGGCGGTGGTGATCCTGCTGCCGGAGATCCTGCGCTTCACCCAAGGGTACTACCTGATGATCTACGCGGCGCTGGTGATCGTGCTGATGGTCTATTCCCCGTCGGGCCTGATCGGCCTCGGCCGCAAGCTGCTGGACCGCGTGCGGCCAGAGCGGCAGGAACGGCGGGACATGGCGAAAGGAGCGCAGCTGTGACGCAACCGGTCCTTTCCGTCAGCAACATCTCCAAGTCCTTCGGCGGCATCCACGCGGTGCGCGACGTGTCCTTCGAGGTGCAGAAGGGCGAGGTCCTAGGCCTCATCGGTCCCAACGGGTCGGGCAAGTCCACCTTGTTCAACTGCGTGCTGGGCCAGCTGAAACCCGACCGCGGCGAGGTGCGCATCAACGAGCACCGCGTCAGCCACATGCGCGCCTCGAAGCTGAACAGGCTGGGGGTCGGGCGCACCTTCCAGCAGCTGGCGGTCTTTCCCGGCATGACGGTGATCGACAACATCATCCTCGCCGGGCAGGAGCATCACGGCACCATGGCCTCGCGCCTGTTCGGCGCCCCCGACGCGGGGCTGACCGGCGAGGCCGACCGGCTGATCGACTTCTTCCGCCTGCAGCACCTGCGCGACGAGCTGGCGGGCAGCCTGTCCTACGGGCAGCAGAAGCTGGTGGATGCCGCCATGGCCTTCATGGCCGGTCCCTCGCTGGTGCTGCTGGACGAGCCGGCGGGCGGGGTGAACCTGTCGATGCTGAAGGATCTGAAGGAGCGGCTGAAGACCTACAACCGCGAGCACGGCACCACCTTCGTGGTGATCGAGCACAACATGGAATTCGTCATGTCCCTGTGCACCCGGATCATCGTGCTGGCCGAGGGCGCGATCATCGCCGAGGGCACCCCCGAGGAAATCCGCGCCGACGCGCGGGTCATCGACGCCTACCTGGGAGGCTGAGCAATGCTGGAACTGAAGAACCTCTTCGGCGGCTACGGCAAGATCACGATCCTGAACGGCACCTCCTTCAGGATCCCCGAGGCCACGATCACCACGGTGATCGGCCCCAACGGCGCCGGCAAGTCCACGGTGTTCAAGGCGATCTTCGGGCTGCTGCAGATCCATTCCGGCCAGATCCTGCTCGACGGCAAGGACATCACCGGCTGGACGCCGAAGGACCTGATCGCCGAGGGCGTGACCTACGTGCCGCAGGGGCGCAACGTGGTGCCGCAGCTGTCGGTCTACCACAACCTCGAACTGGGCGGCATCACCATGCGCGACCAGTCCAAGGTGCGCGCCCGGATCGAGACGGTGATGGACCAGTTCCCGATGCTGCGCGAGTTCCGCGACCGCAAGGCGATCGAGCTGTCGGGCGGCCAACAGAAACAGCTGGAGGTGGCGCGTTCCCTGCTGCTGGACCCCAAGCTGATCCTGATCGACGAGCCTTCGATCGGCCTGTCCCCCAACCTCGTGCAGGAGGTGCTGAGCACCCTGCAGGCGCTGCGCGACCGGGGCGTCACCATCCTGATGGTCGAGCAGAACGCCAAGTCGGCGCTGGCGATTTCCGATTACGGGATCGTGCTGGAGCTGGGGCAGACCCGGATGCACGACAAGGCCGACGTGCTGCTGGCGGACCCGCGGGTCGGGCACCTGTTCCTCGGCGGGCACATCGACGAGGACGCGGTGGCCTGAGCACCGCCCTACCCGCTGGCGTCGCCGAAATCCCCGAAGGCGGCCCAGCCGCCGTCCACCGACAGCGTCGTGCCGGTGATGGCGCTGGCGGCGGGCGAGGCGAGGAACCAGATCGCCTCGGCGATCTCGGACGGCTCCACCAGCCGGCCCTGCGGCACGCGGCGGCGGATCGCGTCCAGGTCGATGCGCCCCTCCGCCACCAGCTTTTCCACCAGCGCGGTGCGGGCATAGCCGGGCGCCACGGCGTTCACCCGCACCCCCGCCCCGGCCCATTCGCAGGCCAGCGACCGCGTCATCATCGCGATGCCCGCCTTGGCCGCGCCGTAGGCGTTGCGGCGCGGCAGGCCCACGACCCCGGCGATGGAGGACAGGTTGACGATCGCGCCGGATCCGCGCGCCACCATCTGCCGCCCGCATTCGCGCGCCACGAGGAAAGCGCCCGCGAGGTGCACGTCGAGCACCCGGCGGAAGGCCGCGAGGTCCTGCTCCAGCGTCGGCAGGTGGCTGTCGCCGATGCCCGCGTTGTTCACCAGCACGTCGATCCGCTCGCGCGCCGCAAGGTCCCGCACCGCGGCCTCGTCTGTCACGTCCAGCGCGTAGCCGGCGTGGCGCGCGCCCAGCGCCCGCGCCGCCGCCTCGGCCCCCGCGAGGTCGGCGATCACCACCCGGCAGCCGCGCCCGGCGAAAAGCTGCGCCGTGGCCCGGCCGATGCCCTCGGCGCCGCCGGTGATCAGCACGCAGCGCTCACTCATCGGCGTAGCCCGGGCGCGGCACGTGGCTCATCAGCGTCTGGGCATAGCCGCCGTCCACCACGATCTCCTGCCCCGTGACATATCCCGCCCGGTCCGAGGCAAGGAACAGCACCGCCTCGGCGATGTCCTCGGTCCGGCCGATCCGGCGCAGGGGCACCACCCTTTCCCGCGCCGCGCGGGTGGCGGGGTCGGCGTAGAAGGCCTCGGA
This sequence comes from Rhodobacter sp., assembly GCA_048262455.1. Lineage (GTDB taxonomy): Bacteria > Pseudomonadota > Alphaproteobacteria > Rhodobacterales > Rhodobacteraceae > Psychromarinibacter. The sequence goes on along the minus strand of JBLXFD010000001.1, from coordinate 242,913 downwards.
CAGCGCCGTGCGTACCAGCCCCGGCGAGACCACGTTGGACCGCACCCCGCGCGGCCCCCATTCGAACGCCAGCTGGCGCGACAGCATCGCGACCCCGGCCTTGCTGGCGGAATAGGCGTTCGAGAAGGCCTGCTGATGGCTGCCGGAGATCGAGCCCACGTGCACCAGCGCGCCGCCGCCCCGCTCCAACATCGCCGCGCCGAAGGCCTGGGCGCAGCGCAGGTAGCCGGTGAGGTTGACGTCCAGCATCTTTTGCCAGGCCTCGATGTCCACTTCTTCGAGGCTGCCGGGGCTGAGGTAGGCCGCGTTGTTCACCAGGATGTCCGCCGGCCCCAGCGCTGCCGTCACCCGGTCCACCGCGGCGGCGAGACTGGCGGCGTCGGTCACGTCGCAGCGCACGGCAAGGCCCCCTGCCCGCCCGGCCGCCGGTTCCAGCGTCTCCTCGCGCAGGTCCAGCAGCGCCGGCCGCGCCCCCGCCTGCGCGAAGGCGGCCGCGATGGCCTGCCCGATGCCGCCCGCCGCGCCGGTGACGACGGCGACCTTGCCCTCCAGCCCCAGCCAGCTCATGCCCGCGCCTGTCCCAGGTGGCGGCCGGTGATGTAGCCGAAGGTCATCGCCGGCCCCAGCGTGATCCCCGCGCCGGGGTAGTTGCCGCCCATGATCGAGGCGCGGTCGTTGCCGACAGCGTACAGCCCCTCGATAACCGCGCCGTCCGCGCGCCGGACCTGCCCCGTCACGCTGGTGCGCAGCCCGTCGAAGGTGCCAAGATCGCCCATCACGATCCGCAGGGCGTAGAACGGACCCTGCCGGATCGGGCCGACGCAGGGATTTGGGCCGTGCTCGGGGTCGGCGAGGTAGCGGTTGAAGGCGGTGCGGCCGCGCCCGTACTCCGGGTCCTCGCCCTGTTCGGCCCCCGCGTTGTAGCGCGCCACCGTCTGTTCCAGCCCCTGCGGGTCGATCCCCGTGGCGCGGGCGAGGTCCGCCAGCGTCTCGCCGGTCTGGAGATAGCCGTTCGCGATGTACCGGCGCAGCGGGACCGGAGCGGGCTTGGCATGGCCAAGACCGTACTTGCGGATGGTGGGCCGGTCGCAGATCAGCCAGGCGGCGGTCTCGGTCTCGCCGGCGCAGGCGCGCAGCATCGCGGCGCCGACATCGTGGTAGCTTTCGCTTTCGTTGGTGAAGCGCCGGCCCGACTTCAGCACCGCGATGATCCCCGGCTTGTAGCGGTCCAGCAGGTGCGGAAAGGCGCCGAACCTGCCGCCGCCCAGCGGCACCTTCGACACCGGCATCCAGGCGGAGGCGTCCTTGAACTCGATGGGGGCGTGGCCGCCCGCCGCCTCGGCCAGCCGGATCCCGTCGCCGGTATTGCCCTCGGGCACCGGCGAGAAATGCTCTCCGCCCCGGGCGAGATGCGGGTAGGCCTTCTGCAGTTTTTCCGTGTCATGGGCAAAGCCGCCGGTGGCGATCACCACCCCGCGCCGGGCGGTGAGCGTGCCGTGGGGGGTGCGCACCCCGGTGACGCGCCCGTCCTGCACCACCAGTTCCTTCGCCGGGGTCTCCGTATGGATCGGGATCCCCAGGTCCAGCGCCGAGCGCGCCAGCCGCGCCGCCAGCGCGTTGCCGGAGGTCACCTGCACCCCGCGCCCGTAGCGGGCCACCTCGGCGAAGTGCCTGGCCATCCGCCGGGCCACGTAGCCGAAGCTCCGGGCGCTGCGGGTGGCGTTGAAGAAGTGCTTTATGTCGGCGTTGGACGAATTGAACATCATCCCCATGAAGGTGATCGTCGCCAGCGGCGGGCGCAGGCGCTTTAGGTCGGGGCCCAGCGCCGAGGTGTCGTAGGGCGCCGCCAGGATCGAGCGGCCGACGTCCACGCCCCCCGGCACGTCCGGGTGGTAGTCGGGGTAGAGCGTCGGCACGAACTTCACCGCCGTCTCGCGCTCGAAGAAATCCACCATCTCGGGGCCGGCGTCGAGGAAGGCTTCCACCGCCTCGGCCGAGTAGAAGTTGCCGGTCTCCTCCTTCAGGTAGGTGACGGCGGCCTCGCGGCTGTCCTCCACCCCGGCCTCGCGGGCGTGGCGGTTCATCGGGATCCACAGGACCCCGCCGGAAAAGGCGGTGGTGCCGCCGAAGACCGGCTCCTTCTCGATGATGACCACCGAGGCGCCTTGCTTGGCGGCGGTGATCGCCGTGGCCATGCCGCCGGCCCCGGACCCCACGACGACGACGTCATGGGTTTCATCCCCGTGCGGGCGCTGGGTCATGCAAGCCTCCTTGGTACTGCGCCGCGATTACGCCGCGGGGCGGGCGCCGCGCCAATGGACAGCTTGGCGTTTTTGTTGGACGATTGATGACCCCGCAGCGGATCGCGGGGCGGAAGGGAGACCCAGCGCCCATGCCCACGCGGACGACGCCCAGCCAGATTCCCACCTTCTATCTCTACGGCGACGCGCAGCTGGACGAGGATCTGGACACGATTCATGTCGAGCCGATCCGCGACCGGTCCATGCGGCACGATTGGATCATTCATCCCCACGTCCACCCCGACCACGTGCAGATCCTCTGGATCACCGAGGGCGGCGCGACCTTCGTGATCGAGGGCGAGACCTACCACGCGCCCCCCGGCAGCCTCGTGGTGCAGCCCGCCGGGGCGCTGCACGAGATCCGGTTCCAGCCGGGCACCGAGGGGCGGGTCATCACCGCCGCCGCCACCTACGTCGACGCGGTGGCGCGGGACGACCCGCGGCTGGTGGCCATCACCCGCCAGCCCGGCGCCTACCCCGCGGAGGGTCCCGGCGGCGCGCTGCTGCCGGCGGCGTTCGAGCAGATCCTGACCGAGGTGCGCTGGCAGGCCGCCGGGCGGCGCATGGCGATCCGGGGGCTGCTGCTGACCATCCTCGTGGCGCTGCTGCGGGTCTCGGAGACCCGGCAGGAGACGGGGCCGGTCCACCGCGACCGCGACTTCGAGCTGGTGACCCGCTACCGCGCGCTGCTGGAAGATCACTTCTGCACCCACAAGGCCGTGGCCTTCTACGTGCGCGAACTGGGGGTCTCCGCCCAGCGCCTCAACGCCGCCTGCAAGGCGCGCGCCGGGCGCACCGCGTCGGAGCTGCTGTACGACCGCATCCTGATCGAGGCCAAGCGCTGCCTGCTGTACACCGAGATGACGGTGGCCGAGATCGGCCATTCCATCGGCTACGACGATCCCGCCTACTTCAACCGCTTCTTCTCGCAGCGGGTGGGACGGCCCCCGGGGGTCTACCGGGCCGAGGCGGCGACGACCCACAGGGTGGGCGGCTGACGGATCGTCCAAGACAATCCCCCGATCGTCCATTTCGCTGACAGCCTTACGTCCGCACATTCCGCCTGCGCCAGACAGGAGGACCGGCCGTGCTGTTCGAGTTGCGAAGTTACGAGCTGAGGCCGGGCAAGGCGCCGGTCTACCTGGAATTCTTCCGCACCTTCGGCCTCGGCCTCGTCACCCGGCACCTGCCCATGGGCGGCTACTGGATGGCGGAGACCGGGGCGCTGAACCGGATCGAGCATCTGTGGATCTACGCCGACATGGCCGAACGCGACGCCTGCCGCGCCGCGCTGGCCGGCGACGGGGACTGGATGCAGGGCTTCGTGCCCAGGGCCTTCGGCGACGTGGTGCGGCAGGAGAACCGACTGATGGCGCTGGAACAAACCTCTCCGGCGCTGGACGCGGTGATCGCCGGCCGCCGCCGCAGCCACGCCAGCGAGACGCCGGACACGCCGATGTTCGCGCCGGGGCTCATGGCGCTGGGGCTGTCGCGAAAGGCGCCCGACGTCGGGCGCGCGGCCGCCGGCTTCCGCGTCCTCTCCGGCGAGGCGCCCGGCAGCCGGGTGACGCTGGCGCCGCTGGACATGGACCGGCTGGAACGGGACGGCGCCGGGCTGGACCGCCACACGATATTGCGCCCGCTGGGGTTCTCCCCGCTGGGCGGCACCAGGGGCTGAAAGGGACGCGCATGGATTTCGAGATCACCCACGAGCAGCGGATGCTGGTCGACACCGTGCGGCGGTTCATCCGCGACGAGCTGGCGCCGCTCGAGCAGGAGGTGGAGGATGCCGGCCACCTGCCCGACGAGACCGCGCGCGAGATTTTCCGCAAATCCTCGGCGCTGGGGCTTTACGGCATGAACATCCCCGAGGCCCATGGCGGCGGCGGGCTGTCCTGCCTCGACCAGATGATGTGCGAGGAGCAGTTCGGCCATACCACCGACATCCTGATCCGCCGGGCTTTCGGCAATGTCTACGAGGTGCTGCTGGCCTGCACCGGCGCGCAGGTGGACCGCTGGCTGACCCCGGCGGTGCAAGGCGAGCGCGTCTGCTCCATCGCCTTCACAGAGCCCGGCGCCGGCTCCGACGCCGCCGGCATCCGCACCCGCGCCCGGCGCCGGGGCGAGGGCTGGGTGCTGTCGGGGATGAAGCACTACATCTCGGACGGCGCCTTCGCCGACTTCTTCGTGGTCACCGCCGTCACCGACCCGGACAAGGGGCACCGGGGCATCTCGCTGTTCCTGGTGGACAAGGGCACGCCCGGCTTCTCGCTGGGCCGGGACCAGCAGATGATGGGCATCCGGGGCACCACGCACCTGGACCTGCACTTCGACGAGGTGGAACTGGGGCCCGATAACCTGCTGGGCGCCGAGGGCGAGGGCCTGAAGCTGGCGCTGGCGGTGCTGGGCCGGGTGCGGCTGGCGCAGGTGGCGGCGCGGGCGGTGGGCAAGTCGACCAAGATCCTCGGCATGACGCTGGAGCACGCCCGCGAGCGGGTGCAGTTCGGCCAGCCGCTGGGCAGCTTCCAGATGGTGCAGCAGATGCTGGCCGACAGCGCGATGGAGATCAACGCGGTGCGCGCCGCGCTGTGGCAGACGGCGGACCGGATCGACAAGGGGCTGGACCCGCGGGCGGATGTCTCGGCGCTGAAGGTGCAGGGGGCGGAACTGCTGGGCCGGGTGGTGGACCGGGCGGTGCAGGTCTACGGCGGCATGGGCTATTCCAAGGACCTGCCGATAGAGCGCTACTACCGCGACGCCCGGATCTACCGGATCTTCGACGGCGCTTCGGAGGTGCACCGAAGCGTCATCGCCCGCGCCCTGCTGAAGGGCGACACCGGGCTGTTCGATCCCTGGGGGGCATGATGGCGCCCCGGTTCCTGTCCGCCGAGGCGGCCGTCGCGCTGGTGCCCGACGGGGCCACCCTGTCCATCGCCGGCGGCGGCGGCGGGCTGTGCGAGGCGATGACGCTGCACGCGGCGATCGAGGCGCGGTTCCTGTCCAGCGGCCACCCCCGTGGCCTGACCCTCGTGCACGCGCTGGGGATCGGCGACCGCAAGGGCACCGGGGTGGGCCGCTTCGCGCACCGGGGCATGGTGCGCAAGGTGATCGGCGGGCACTGGGTCTGGTCGCCGAAGATGCAGCAGATGGCGGCGGCGGGCGAGATCGAGGCCCACGTGCTGCCGGGCGGCGTCGCCATGCAGCTGATGCGCGAGATCGCGGCGGGCCGTCCCGGCCTGATCACCCACGTGGGGCTTGGCACCTTCATCGATCCGCGCATCGACGGCGGGCGCATGAACGACGCCGCCCGCGATGCGCTGTGCGAGGTGATCGAGATCGGCGGGCGCGAGTACCTGCGCTACCTGCCCTTCCCCGTGGACGCCTGCCTGCTGAAGGGCTCGGTCGCCGACGACGAGGGCAATATCTCGCTGGACGAGGAGCCGGCGAACCTCGACACCTACGCCATCGCCGCGGCGGTGCGGAACTCCGGCGGCAAGGTGATCTTCCAGGTGCGCGCCCGGGTGGCCGCCGGCAGCCTCGGCGCCCGCGAGGTGCGCATTCCCGCGGCGCTGGTCGATGCCATCGTGGTGGATCCGGGCCAGACGCAGGGCTACGAGATCGGCTATGACCCCTCGGTCTCGGGCCAGCGGCGGGCCGATCTGCCGCCGCCCGCCGCCACCCTCGCCGGCCCCCGCCGGGTGATCGCCGACCGGGCGCGGCAGGAACTGGTGGACGGCGCGGTGATCAACTTCGGCTTCGGCATCCCCGACGAGATCGCCACCCTGCTGGCCGCGCGCGGCGAGGCCGGGCGCTATCACCAGACCATCGAGCACGGCACCTACGGCGGCCGGCTGCTGACCGGCACGTTGTTCGGCTACGCGCAGAACGCCTCGTGCATGATCGACGGGCCCTCGCAGTTCGACTTCTACTCCGGCGGCGGGCTGGACATCGCCTTTCTCGGCTTCGGGCAGGTGGACGCCGCGGGCAACGTGAACGCCTCGCTGCTAGGGGGGCTTCCGGTGGGCCCCGGCGGCTTCATCGACATCGCCCAGAACGCCCGCAAGGTGGTCTTCGTGGGCACCTTCGACGCCAAGGGGGCCGAGGTGCAGGTGGCGGACGGACGGCTGACCATCGCCCGCCACGGGGCGGTGGCGAAGTTCGTGGAGCGGGTGGACCAGATCACCTTTTCCGGCGCGCAGGCGCGGCTGCGGGGGCAAGAGGTGCTGTATGTCACCGAGCGCGCGGTGTTCCGGCTGACCGACAGCGGCCCGGCGCTGGTGGAGGTGGCGCCCGGGGTGGACGTGGAGGCGGACCTGCTGGCGCGCATGGGGTTCCGGCCGCAGGTCCTGTCGCGCCAGCCCATGCCCGCGGGGTGCTTCGCGGCGGAATGAAGCGCGTTTAGACAGGCGTACAAAAAAGCGCGACAGTCGTTCAGCCGTCTGCTAAGAGCGGCGCTGAAAGGAGCTGCCCGTGCCCAAAACCGATGCCAGAGACGCCGGCAGCGCCGTGATCGAGGCGGCCGAGCGGCTGTTCGCCGAACGCGGCTTTGCCCCCGTCGCGCTGCGCGAGATCGCGCGCGAGGCCGGGGTGAACGTGGGCAGCGTCACCTACCACTACGGCGACAAGCTGGGCCTGCTGCGGGCGATCTACCTGCGCGGCACTCGTCCCATCAACGACCGGCGGCTGGACCTGCTGCGCGAGGCGCGGCGCATCGGCGAGCCCGGGGACCGGCTGACGGCGGTGCTGCGCGCCTACCTCGTGCCCGCCTTCACCTGCTCGGGCGAGGCGGCGGGCGGCGCGGGCTTTACCCGCCTGCGCGCCATGCTGTCGGCCGAGGGCGACCCCGAGGTGCGCGCCATCATCGCCGAAAGCTTCGACGACACCACCCGCGCCTTCCTCGACGCCATCGCCGACTGCCTGCCGGGCGCGGACCGGGGCGACATCGTCTGGCGCTGCCACTTCCTGCTGGGCGCGCTCTACTACACGCTGGTGAACCCCGAGCGGATCGGGCGCCTGTCGGACGGGCGCGTCGACGCCGGCGACCACGAGGCCGCCATCGAACAGCTTGTGGCGGGGGCCCATGCCGGCCTGACGGCGCTGGGCCGCAAGGTCCCGGACCCCGCCCCCGCGAACGAAACCGTAACCTGAAACCATCAAGGGAGAGAGACCATGATGAACCTCAAGACCAGCCTGGCCGCCGCGGCGCTTGCCGCGCTGACCGTGCTGCCGGCCGCCGCGCAGGAGCGCGTGTCGATCGGCACCGGCGGCACCGGGGGCCTGTTCTACGTGATCGGCGCCGGCATCGCCGACGTGATCAACAACCACCTGGACGGCACCACCGCCCGCGCCGAGGTCACCGGCGCCTCGGTCGAGAACATCCGCCGGGTGGCGGCCGACCAGATGACCTTCGGGTTCTCGTCCTCCTCGACGCTGTTCGAGGCCAAGGAAGGCACCGGGCCCTTCGCCGACGGCGCGCTGGACGTGGCCGCCATCGCCTACCTCTACCCGGCGGTGCTGCAGATCGCGACCACCGCCGATACCGGCATCACCGAGCTGGACCAGCTGGCCGGAAAGCGCATCAGCCTTGGACCGCCGGGCAGCAACGCCGCCGTCCTGGCGCAGCGGCTGCTGGAGGCCTACGGCGTCTTCGACCCGGCCAACGTGCAATTCCTGTCCTACACCGAGGGCACCGGCGCGCTGATGAACGGCACCGTGGACGCCGCCGTGGTGCTGGCCGGCGCCCCCACCGCCGCGCTGATCGACCTGGACGCGCAGCGCGACATGGTGCTGCTGTCGCTGGACCCCGAGCGGGTGAAGGGCCTGTTCGAGGAATTTCCCTTCTACCAGGCCTATGACATCCCCGCCGGCACCTACCCAGACCAGACAGAGCCGGTGACCGTGGTCAACGACCCGGCGGCGCTGTTCACCAAGGCCGGTGCCGACGAGAAGCTGATCCGCGACATCACCGCCGCGATCTTCGACAACCTCGAGGAGCTGGGGCAGGTGCACCCGCAGGCCAAGGCGATCTCCAAGGACACCGCCACCAACACGCCAATCGCGCTGCATCCCGGCGCGCAGGCCTACTTCGACGGCAACTGAGCCGGGGGACGGAACGACATGACCGCCATCATCGAACAGCTGCGGCTTGACCGTTCCGTCCAGCGAAGCAAGGGGGAAGCGGCACTGGTGTCGCTTCTCTTCACCGCCCTTGCCATCGCGGTCACCGCGCTGGTGATCTACGGGGCCTACTACGGCCTGATCACCGCCCTGATCCTGCGATCGGCCTTCTTCTCGATGGTCGCCGCGGGGGGGCTGCTGTACTTCGGCCTGAACGCCCGCTGGGCCTGGCTGCGCTGGCTGTGCTACGCGCTGGTGCCGGTGGCGGCGGTGCCGGGCATCCACCTGCAGCAAAGCTACTTCGACATCGTCATGCGCGGCGCCATGGCGACCGAGCCGGACCTGTGGATCTTCGCCGGCCTGCTGGCGGTGGTGCTGCTGCTGGTGCGGCTGGCGCTGGGCTGGGCGCTGGTGGTGCTGGTGGGGCTGGCGCTGCTTTACGCCTGGTTCGGCTACCTGATCCCGGGGCAGTACGGGCATTCCGGCTACGACCTGCGGCGGCTGGCCTCGACGCTGATGCTCTCGACCGAGGGGTTCTTCGGCCTGCCGATGGGCGTGGCGGTGGAATACATCTTTCTCTTCGCCCTGCTGGGCAACCTGCTGATGAAGATCGGCACCGGCGAGGTCTTCGTGGACATCGCCCGCGGCCTGACCGGCCGGATGCAGGGCGGGCCGGGCCTGTCGGCGGCGCTGTCGAGCACGCTGCTGGGCACGATCAACGGCAGCGCGGTGGCCAACGTGGTGACCACCGGCACCTTCACCATCCCGCTGATGAAACGCGTGGGCTACTCCCCCACCCTCGCCGGCGCGATCGAGGCCGCGGCCTCCTCGGCCGGGCAGATCCTGCCGCCGGTAATGGGCGCCGCCGCCTTCCTGATGGCAGAGATCATCGGCGTGCCCTACGCCCAGATCGCGCTGGCCGCGCTGGTGCCGGGGCTGCTTTACGTGCTGGCGCTGATGGTGGCGGTGCGGCTGGAGGCGGGGCGGCTGGGGCTGGCCCGCGACCCCGACGCGGGCCTTGCCCTGCTGCGCGAGACGGTGCTGCGGCGCGGCTACCTGCTGCTGCCGCTGATCGGGCTGATCGCCCTGCTGATGACCGGCGAAAGCCCCACCCGCGCGGCAGTGATCTGCCTGCTGCTGGCGCTGCTGATCTCGCCCTGGCACCGCGACACCCGCATCGGCCTGCCGGGCCTGGCGCTGGTCTGCCGCGACACGCTGGTGGCGGTGATGCCCATCGTCATCGCGGTGGCGGCGGCTGGCGCGGTGATCGGGGTGCTGAACCTCTCGGGCCTCGGGCTGATGCTGTCGGGGATGATCGTCGACGTCGGCGGGCAGAGCCTGCTGGCGATCCTGCTGCTGACCGCGCTGGTCTCCTTCGCGCTGGGGATGGGCCTGCCCACCTCGGCCGCCTACCTGCTGCTGGCGGTGCTGGTGGCCCCGGCCCTGACCCGCCTGGGGATGGAGCCGGTGGTCGCACACATGTTCATCTTCTACTATGGCCTCGTCTCTGCCATCACCCCGCCGGTGGCGCTGGCGGCCTACGCGGCGGCCAGCATCTCCGGCGGCGATGCCAACAAGACGGCGGTGGAATCGGTGCGGCTGGGCTTCGTCAAGCTGCTGGTGCCCTTCCTCTTCGCCTCGATGCCGGGGCTGCTGATGGTGGGCACGGGGCTGCAGATCGGCCTGTCGGCGCTGCTGGCGACGCTTGGCATCACCGGGCTGACCATCGCCTTCGCGGGCTGGTTCGGCCGCCCCATGGGGGTGCTGGAACGGCTGGCGCTGGCGGCGGGCTCGCTGCTGGTGCTCTGGCCGACCCCCGTCGACGCGGTGGACCCGCTGACGCTGGCGGCGCGGGCCGGGGGGATCGGGCTGCTGGTGGTGCTTATGGTGCGGCTGTCGCGGTCGCGCCCGGCGGTGGCGGCGGGCTGAGCGCCTTTGCGCAGCTTCGCCGGGGGCATCTTGAAGCCGCCCCCGGCGTTCTATCTAAGCATCCCATGAACCAGATCCCGGACGCGTCACGGCCTGAGAACGACCCCCCGGCGCGCCCGCCGGAGTGGGCGCTGTTCCATGCCAACCAGACCATCTGGGACGCCGCCCTGTCGCTGTGCGAGGGCGCGCGGCGCAGCATCGACGTGGAGCAGTACATCTTCGCGCCCGGCGGCATCGGCGGCCGGCTGCTGGACGTCATGGCCGCCCGTGCAAGACAGGGAGTCGCGGTGCGCATCCTCGCCGACGGGTTCGGCAGCCGCGGGCTGGCGGAAAGCGAGGCCGGGCAGAAGCTGATCCGCAGCGGCGGCCGCATCCTGTCTCACGGCGGGCTGGACAAGCTGCTGCGGCACCCGCGCAGCGCCCTGCACCGGCTGCACCGCAAGACGGTGATCTGCGACGGCGACAGCCTGATGCTGGGCGGCTCGTGCTTCGACGAGGCGATGGCCGACTGGCGCGACACCATGATCCGGCTGGACGGCCCCCTGCCCCCGGCGGTCGCGGCCGAATACGACCGGGCCTGGCGCGCCGCCGGCGGGACCGGCAGCGCGGCCGAGCCCCCCTGCCCCGGCACCGAGAGCGGCAGCTGGGGCACCGACGGCTGGGCCTTCGCCGCCAGCGGCCCCGGCACGCTGGCGCGGCCCAACCTGCGCCGCCTCCTGCTGCAGCGCATCGCCACCGCCCGCAGCGAGGTCTTCCTGACCACGCCCTACCTCGTCCCCGGCCGGGCCCTCTGGCGCGCGATCACCACCGCCCGCGCCGGCGGCGCGCGGGTCACCATTCTGATGCCCGCCCGCAGCGACCACCGCCCGGTGGACATCGCCGGCCGCATCTTTGCCCACGCGCTGAAGCGGCGCGGCGTGGCGATCCGGCTTTACATCCCGGGAATGCTGCACGCCAAGCTGGCGCAGGTGGACGACTGGTGCTGCGTCGGCAGCTTCAACATGGACGTGCTCAGCGCCAAGCTGAACCTCGAGAACGCCGTCGTCAGCCGCGCCGCCCCCCTGCGCGACGCCCTCTCGGCCCAGCGCGAGGTGGATCTCGCGGCCTCCGAGCCGCTGTAGCGCTGCGTCAGCACTTTCACGAAACGAGAAAACTGATACTTATTTTTACCTGTTAACAAGAAAGGTTACCGCCGCTAGCCTTCACCCATGATGCGCAGTCCTGGGGAGGAGACATGCAGCTGACCGACGCCGAGAAGGCCATGCGCGACGGCAAGGGCGGCCGTGCCGCGGCCCGCGCGATGGACCTGCTGATCCGTTACGGCGAAGCGCTGGATGCCGAGCGGCTGGTGGAGACGCGCAACGTCGCCGGGGCCTACAACGCCTCGACCCCTTCCGTTCAAGCGCTTGCCGGGGACGGGTTCGAGCGGGTGTTTTCCGAGCTGAACCTCGACAGCGACGAGGTGGTCGAGGTGCCGCGCATGGCGGTCCCCACCTGCCAGCTGATCACCGGCATCGACATGGACAACCACGCCCTTCAGGGCGCCGACCCGGCGCTGGTGGAGATGCAGCGCGCCGGCGAGAAGTTCCTCGGCAAGCGCGGCGTGAACATGATGTGCACCTGCACCCCCTACCAAGTGGGCAACGTGCCGGTGCAGGGCGAGCATTGCGCCTGGATGGAAAGTTCCGCGGTGATCTACTGCAACTCGGTCCTCGGGGCGCGCACCAATGTCGAGGGCAAGGAAAGCACCGGCGCGGCGGGGCTGACCGGGCGCATTCCCTACTGGGGCCTGCACCGGCCCGAGAACCGCCACGCCGACCGGCTGATCCGCGTCGAGACGACCGTGGACGACATGGCCGACTGGGGCGTGCTGGGATATTTCACCGGCTTCGAGGTGGAAGAGAACAAGCCCGCCTTCGAGGGGCTGACCCACCTGCCCGACCTGATGAAGCTGAAGCACTTCGGCGCCGCCGCTGCCTCTTCGGGCGGGGTGGAGATGTACCACATGCCGGGGATCACCCCCGAGGCGCCGACAATGGAGGCGGCCTTCGGCGGCGCCGCGCGGCCCGCACCCATCATCTTCGGCGAGGCCGAGAAGCGGCGCACCTGGGCGCGGCTGCAGAACGCCACCGAGCGCAAGCTGGACTTCGTGATGCTGGGCTGCCCGCACAACTCGATCGAGCAGATGTCGCTGGTGGCCGAGCTGCTGGAGGGGCGGAAGATCCACCCCGACACCGCGCTCTGGGTGCATACACCCCGCGCGATCCGGCAGATCGCCGACCGCTCCGGCTATACCGACGTGATCCGCGCGGCGGGCGGCGAGGTGATGTCGGACACCTGCCCCTCGATCTCGCGCCGCCTGCCCAAGGGCGTGCGGGTCATCGCCACCGATAGCGCCAAGCAAGCGCATTACCTGCCCGCCATCACCAAGGTGCAGGGCTGGTTCGGTTCCGTGCAGCAATGCGTCGACAGCGCGGTGGCGGGCGAATGGCTGGGGGTGGTGCAATGACCGACGCCGCCGCCGCCCCCCGGGTCATCACCCTGCAGGGGCGCAAGGTGGTGGGCGGGCTGGCCCGCGCCGAGGCGCTGGTGACGCGGCAGACCATCTCCGGCTGGGGCGGCATCAACGAGCGGGATGGCTCGGTGATCGAACTGCACCACGAACTGCACGGGCAAAGCTTTGCCGGCAAGGTGCTGGTCTTTCCGGGGGCCAAGGGCTCGTCGGGCTGGTCCGCCTATTTCCACATGTGCCGCCTGAACGGCACCGCGCCGGCGGCGATGATCTTTACCCGGATCACCACCAAGATCGCCCTTGGCGCGGTGGTGACGCGGGTGCCCACCGTCACCGACCTGGACGGCGATCCCTTCGAACACATCCGCACCGGCGATCTTGTCGAGGTCGACGGCGACAACGGAAGGGTGACCATCACCCGGGCCGCCACCTGACGAACCGCCGGGCCGGCCGCGCGGGAGGAGGACCGCGCCCGGACACCCGGACCAAAGGGGGCAGACAGCCCCGCATTCTAGGAGGAGAGAAACGTGATGCTGAAACGAGCAACCCGCCTGATGGCCGGGGCCGCCGTCGCCCTGGGGCTGACGGCCGCCGCGGCAACGGCGCAGGACTACGAGTGGCCGGATTACTTCTCGGTCGTGACGCCCATCGTGGGCACCGCCAACCACTCGCTCGCCGTGGCATGGACCTCGGAGTTCTCGGCCCAGACCGCCAGCCGCGCCCGGGTGCTGCCCGCGCCCAACGGCTATGCCCGCGCCGAGTGGCTGAACACCGGCGAGGGACTGGTGGCGATGCTGCAGTCCAGCGACTACTTCGACCTGATGGACGCCACCGAGGGCTACGCCACCCCGCAAAGCGGGCCCTTCGACAGCCGCGTGGCGGTGATGAACATGATCACCCCCTGGGGCTACATGGTCCGCGGCGACAGCGAGATCGAAAGCTTCGAGGACGTGGGCCCGGGCACGCGCATCGCCTTCTCGCCCTCGTCCTCCTTCCTCGTGGCCGGGGTCGACGCGCTGCTGGCCTACCGGGGCCTGTCCCGCGATGACGTGGAACTGGTCGAGGTGGGCAACTACGGCGCCAATACCCGCATCACGGTGGAAGGCCGCGCCGACATCACCTTCACCTCGCCGCTCTCGGGCACCAGCTACGAGGCCGAGGCGAACCCGCAGGGCATCCGCTGGCTGCCCCTGCCCCGCCCCGAGGAAGACCCCGAGGCCTTCGCCCGCTACCGCGCGATCCACCCCGGCTATGTCCCCTCCGAGGTAAGCGCCGGCGTGCCCAGCTCGCAGGGCCTGTTCATGGACCACGCCTACCAGGCCAACCACGTGCTGGCGGACGAGCAGGAGGATTTTGTCTACAACCTCGCCAAGTGGCTGGACGAGCATCACGCGGATTTCGAGGACGACTTCACCCATGCCCGGATGATGTCGATGGACAGCCTCGAAAGCTTCCTCGCGGTGGGCGCGCTGCAGCCGCTGCATGACGGGGCGATCCGCTACCTGACGGAAAAGGGCGTCTGGACCGAGGCCCACCAGGCCCGCCAGGACAAGCTGGTGGACCTGGCCGAGGCCCGCGTGGCCCTGTGGCAGGAGACTCTGGCCGAGGCCGAGAAGGAGGGCATCGAGGTGTCCCCGGACAGCGAGGACTTCGCCGCGCTCTGGAAGGCCAAGCGCGCGCAGGCCGGCCACGACAAGCCCTACGGCGAGATGGTGCTCGCCATCGAGTGACGCCGCCTGCCGCCCGCGCCCCTGTCGGCGGCGCGGGCGGCGGTTTCCCCCTTGAACGATCAGCCGGGCCGGGCACGGGCGTGCCGAGGCCGAGGGACAGGACATGAGCACCGGACATCCCCGAGAGATCAACGCGCTGACCGACGGCGCCACCGCCGCCGCGGCCGCCGCCGCCGTCCCCGAGAGCTTCCGCGACCAGGCCGAGGTGCGCTGGCTGTCGATGCCCCGCTGGGTGCGCGGGCTGGTGCTGGCGATGTCGGCCGCCGGGGTGCTGCTGTCGATCCTCTACATCTTCTCGATCGCCCCGATGCTGGACCTGAACTACTACTTCCTGCTGATGGCGGCCTTCCTGCCGGTGGTCTACCTGCTGCTGCCCGCCTGGAGCGGCGAGAACGGGGTGACCTGGGCCAGCTACCTGCCCGCCATCGCGATCTGCGGCCTGACGCTGTTCATGGCCTACCAGTCGCGCAGCCTCGTCTTCGGCACCTGGGTGCCGGTCAAGGAGACCTGGCAGCTGGTGGTCGCCGCCTCGATCTTCGTGCTGATCCTCGAGGCCGCGCGGCGGTCCGGCGGCTACATCTTCCTGGCCATCGTGGTCGCGCTCGCGCTCTACCCCGTCTACGCCTTCTACATGCCGGGCATCCTCTGGGGCCCGCCGACCACCCTGTCGCGCACCATCGCCTTCAACGTCTTCTCCGGCGACGCGATGCTGGGGGTGGTGACCCGGGTGGTGGGAGAGCTGATCATCGGCTTCCTGATCCTCGCGGCGCTGATGGTCGCGACGGGCGCGGCGGATTTCTTCCTGAACCTCGCCATGGCGCTAATGGGCACCTCGCGCGGGGGGCCGGCGAAGGTGTCGGTGCTGGCGTCCGGGTTCTTCGGCTCTCTGTCCGGGTCGATCTTCGGCAACGTGGTCTCCACCGGCTCTGTCACCATTCCCTCGATGAAGAAGGCGGGCTTTCCCGGCCACTACGCCGGCGCGCTGGAGGCCTGCGCCTCGACCGGCGGGATGCTGATGCCGCCGGTGATGGGCGCGGTGGCCTTCATCATGGCCGACTTCACCAATACCGAGTACCGGGTGATCGTGCTGGCGGCACTGATCCCCTCGCTGCTGTACTACTTCGGCCTCTACTGCCACGTCGACGGCTTTGCCGCGCGCCACGGGCTGAAGGGGATGAAGCGCGCCGACCTGCCCCGCGCCCGCGCCGTGCTGAAGGACGGCTGGCCGTTCCTCGTGGTGCTGGGCTTTCTCGTCTGGGGCCTGGTCTTCATGCGCTGGGAACGGCTGACGCCCTTCTACGCCGCGGCGCTGCTGCTGGTGCTGACCACGCTGCACCCGCGCCTGCGCATCAAGTTTTCCCGCATCCCGGACCTGTTCTACCAGATCACCAAGTTGCTCAGCCAGACCATGGGCCTGCTGCTGCCCACCAGCTTCATCCTCGGCGGACTGATGGCCACCGGCGTGGCGCCGGTGATCGCCGCCAGCCTGGTGCGCATGGGCGGCGACGGGCTGGTGCCGGTGCTGGCGATCGGGATCGGGGTCTGCCTGATCTTCGGGATGCTGGGGATGATCGTGGCCGCCTACCTGATGCTGGCGCTGACCCTCGCCCCGGCGCTGGAGCAGATCGCGGGGCTGAACACGCTGGCGATCCACCTGTTCATCGCCTACTACGCCTCGCTCGCCGCAATCACCCCGCCGGTGGCGCTGGCGGCCTTCCTCGCCTCGCGGATCTCGGACAGCGACCCGATAAAGACCTCGGTCCACGCCGCGCGTCTGGGGATCGTGCTGTACTTCGTGCCGATCTTCTTCCTGTTCGAGCCGGCGCTGATCCTGCAGGGGCCGGTGCACCTGACGGTCATCTGGACGGCCTTCAACATCCTCGCGGTGATCATCATCGCCGCCGCCTCCGAGGGGCAGGTGCCGCTGCGCGGCCGCCTTGCCGGCTGGGCGCGGCTGCCGCTGTTCGCCTGCGGGCTGCTGATCGGCTTTCCCGAGTGGACCAGCACCGCCGCCGGCATCGCGCTGGGGGCCGGGCTGATCCTGCTGGGCACGCGGCCCTCCCCCGCCCCCACCACCGAAACCGCAACCTGACCCTTTCCCACGCAACGGAGCCCCCGCGCATGTCCCATGGCCGCCCGATCAATCCCGACACCACCATCGTCCGCCACGACGGCGCCATCCTGCACCGCGAGCTGGAGGTGGATCTCTGTGTCGTGGGCGCCGGGATCTCGGGCACCACCACGGCGCTGGAGGCGGCGAAGCTGGGCAAGCGGGTGGCGATCATCGACGGGATGCCGGCGCTGGGCGGACAGGCGGTGCACTCGGTGATCGGCACCTTCTGCGGGCTCTACCGCAACGGCACCCACGGCCACCGCTTCACCTTCGGCGTGGTGGACGAGATGCTGGCCTACCTCGAGGCGAACGACGCCTGCTACTACCGCCACGGCCCGATGACCACGGTGGTGCACTACAACGAGATCGCCCTGTCCCGCTGGGTCGAGAAGTCGCTGGACGCCGCCGGGGTGATCCCCGTCACCGGCGCCATCCTGCGCGAGGTGGAGCGGGACGGCCGGCGCATCAAGGCGGTGAAGCTGGTCACCCGCTACGGCGACGTGACGGTGCGGGCGGAAACCTTCGCCGACTGTTCGGGCGACGCGGCGCTTGCCTACCTCGCGGGGCTGGAGTGCCGCGAGCCGGACGAGAAGGTCTATGGCACCCAGCAGGTGGTGGTCGAGGGGCTGAACATCGACGTCGATCCGCCCGAGCGCGACGAGCTGTCAGAGCGCATCGCCCGGAAGGCCCCCGACTACGGGCTGATGCGCCACGGCGGAATTGCCTTCTACTTCCCCGGCAAGGACGTGGCGGTGCTGAACATGACGCACCTGGAAACCCCGCTGGACCCGATAGAGGCCTCGCGCATGGGCCAGGTGGGCAAGGACCAGGTGGACCGGGGGATCGAGCTGCTGAAAGCCGAGTACCCCGAGTTCTTCGGCAATATCCGGGTGCGCAACTATGGCTTCCCCGGCATCCGGCAGACCCGCTGGATCAAGGGCGCGCACCACCTGGTGGTGGACGAGGTGGTCGGCCAGAAGAAGTTCGACGACGCCATCGCCCGCACCGCCTGGCCGATCGAGCTGCACAATGCCCCCGAGGGCTTCGTCTGGGAAACCTTCGATGAGGACCACGTGCACTACGTGCCCTTCGGCTCGATGATTTCGCCCGAGGCCGACAACCTGGTGGCCGTGGGCCGCTGCATCGACGGCGATCCGGCCGCGCTGTCCTCGGTGCGGGTGATGGGCCCCTGCATGGCGCAGGGCATGGCCGCGGCGCAGGCGCTCGATCTCGCCGGATCGGGCTCTGTCCACCAGCTTGACATGGCCGCCCTGCAGGGCCGGCTTTCCGACAACCTGACCCGCACCGACGGTGTGGCCCCGTAAGACGCAAGGAGTAGAGACGATGGAAACCAGACAGATCGAGAACGGCTTTGGCGTGGAGATCACCGGCGGGCTGGACGTGCTGAACCCGCTCAGCCCGGCGCAGGTGGCCGAGGTGGACGCCCTGATGGACCGGCATTCCATCGTGGTGATCCGCAACCAGCCCATGAGCACCGAACAGCAGCTGGCCTTCACCCGCCAGTTCGGCCCGCTCGACCAGGGCTTCCGCAAGATCGTGGCCAAGAACGCCAATACCCAGGTGAAGGACGCCGAGGTGGGCGACATCTCGAACCTCGGCAAGGACGGCAAGCCCGCCGCGCGCACCGACAAGCGGATCCTGAACAATATCGCCAACCAGATGTGGCACTCCGACAGCTCGTTCCAGAAGCCGGCGGCGAAATACTCGATGCTGCACTCGGTGCAGAACCCCTCGTGGGGCGGCGATACCGAGTTCGCGGATCTCAAGGCCGCCTACGACGCGCTGGACGACCGGATGAAGACCTTCCTGGAGGGCAAGGAGGCAGAGCACTACGCGCTGCACTCGCGCTTCCTGCTGGGGGACGACAGCTACGACGAGCAGCAGAAGGCGGCGATCGAGCCGGCCTGGTGGCCGATCGTGCGAACAAACCCGGCCACCGGCCGCAAGCACCTGTTCATCGGCGTCCACGCCCGCCAGATCGGCGGCATGACGGTGCCCGAGGGGCGGATGATCCTCGCCGACCTGCTGGAGCACGCCACGCAGCAGCCGTTCATCTACCGGCACAAGTGGCAGACCGGCGACACGGTGATCTGGGACAACCGGGCAACGCTGCACCGCGGCCGGCACTTCGACCTGGACGAGCCGCGAGAGCTGCGCCGCACCACCACTTTGGACGACCAGGCCCCCGAACTGCGCCTCGCCTCCTGAGGGGCGCGCGCGGCGGGGCGCCCTGCCCCGCCGTTGTACGCGGCGCCGTGGCGCAACGTGAGCCTGCCCGTGGGGTGGCGCCGCAGCCCTTGGGCATTGGCGCTCTATCCCGGCCAAGTCCGCGCACCGAATGAGCCTTGCACACGGATGACAAAGCGCCAGCCCGCCGGAACGGGCAGGCGCTCGCCCCCGCGCCTCCGGCTTGTTCGGGGGCTGATCAGCGCATCGCTCGAACGAGGTGTAGGGCGGGGTTCACCCCGCCTTGGCGCAACGGAGCCTGCCCGTGGGGTGGCGCTCCCCCCCTTCGGCATGCGCACTTTATCCCCGCCACATCCGCGCACAGAATGAGCGTTGCCCTGCGGGTGGCACAGCGCCAGCCCGTGGGGACGGGCAGGCGCTCGCCCCGCGCCTTCGGCTTGTTCGGGGCGCATCAGCGCTTCGTTTAAAAGAAGCGTAGGGCGGGGTTTACCCCGCCATGACGCAACACCAGCCTGCCCGTGGGGTGGCGCTGCTGCCCTTCGGCATGGGCGCTTTATCCCAGCCACATCCGCGCGCAGAAAGAGCGTTGCCTTGGGGCCCCCAAAGCGCCAGCCCGCCGTGACGGGCAGGCGCTCGCCCCGCGCCTTCGGCTTGTTCGGGGCTTATCAGCGCATCGTTCAAACGAGATGTAGAGCGGGGTTCACCCCGCCACGGCGCAACACCAGGCCAATCTTACAACGGCGGCACCGGTTCCCTGTCCCAAGGCGGCACCTCGAAGTCCTTCTTGAGGAACTCCAGCAGCGCCGCCACCTCGGGCCGGTGCAGCTTGTTGTTCGGCACCATCGCCTTGAACCACAGCGGCACCACCGGGCAGTCGGGCATCAGCTGCACCAACCTGCCTGAGCCAAGATCGTCCTCCACAAGGAACCGCGGCGCGATGCAGATCCCCAGGTGATGCCGCGCGGCGAAGTGCAGCAGGCGGGAATCGTTGACGGTGAAGACCGGGTTGACGGTGACCGACAGCGGCCCGCCGCCGCTTTCGAAGAACCAGGTCAGCCCGGCCGCCACGTAGATGATGCAGCGATGCTCCACCAGGTCGCCGGGGGTCTTCGGGGTGCCGTGCTCGGCCAGGTACTCCGGTGTGGCCACCAGCGCGCGCGGGTAGGAACACAGCGGGATCTCGTGGACGCTGGCGAAGCTTTGCGGCAGGCCGCCCAGCGCCAGGTCGAACCCCTCCTCCAGCGGGTTCACCGCGCGGTCGATCAGCATTAGTTCCGTGGTGATCGCCGGGTTCTGCGCCAGGAACCGCGCGATCGAGCGTCCGGCGAAGAGCGTGCCAAGCGTGGTGGGCGCCTTGATGCGCAGGTGGCCGGCAAGCCCGGTCTCGGGCGGCGCCGCCCCGTCCAGCGCCTCTTCTAGCTGGCTGACCAGCAGCTGCAGGCGCGGGCGCAGCCGGTCGGCCTCGGCGGTCATGACCAGCGCCCGGGTGGAGCGCACGAACAGGCGGCTGCCGATATGGTCCTCCAGCCGCCCCACCCGCTTGGTCACCACCGAGGGCGCCACCCCGATCTCGCGCCCGGCGGCAGAGAAACTGCCGGTGCGGGCGGTGGCGAGGAAGGCCTTGATGTCGACGAGAAGCGTCACACCACGAGCAGGTAGAGCAGCAGCACGTAGGTCAGCTGGTGCGCCCCTTGGTCGAGGCCGAAGAGCACCCAGAAGCCCTTTTCCTCCACGGTATAGCTGCCGCGGCGGGTGAAGTGGTCCTTGGACCAGTCGACGTGGTAGTGGATCACGAATTCCAGCGCCACCAGCGCCAGCAGCAGGCCAAGGGGCGCCGGCGCGAACAGCAGCACCACCGCGGTGAAGACCGCGTGCAGTCCGGCGTGGGCCAGCCCGCCGGGGTGCCCGTAGCGGCCCTTGTTCAGGAACATCCAGTCGGTCTGCCACAGGAAGTCGGCGAGGAAATGCTTCACCTGGAACAGCAGCAGGAGCAGCAGGAGGGTGCCGGCCGTCATCGTCGCCGCTGCTGGGTCATCGCGCATCCTCTCGCTGCAACGGGTCCGCTCCCGCGCTGCGTCCTTTGTCGGCCAGCTTGCGATTGGCTTCAAGCAACTTGATCCGCGTGGCCCGGCCCAGCAGCTGTTCGATGACCAGCTGCATCAGGCTGTCGCGGCTCGTCAGCTCCAGCAGGTTGCGGCGCGGCAGGCTGAAGACGCGGGACGGGGTGTCGACCACGACGGTGGCCGAAGCCGGCCCGCCCTCCAGCACCGCCATCTCGCCGATGAAGCCGGTGTCGAGGGTTGCCAGCGTCTCGTCCTCCACCAGCACCCGCACCCGGCCCTCGGACAGGTAGTGCAGGCAATCCACCGGCACCCCCTGCTCTGTCAGCCGCAGGCCCGGCGCCACGTCATGCCAGCGGCCCCGGTTCAGCAGCCGCCGCGCCATGTCGGGGGGCATCCCCGGCAGCGCCTGTTCCAGCATCCGCTGTTCCTCGTCGGTGAACCGCACCGCGCGGCGCAGCAGGTAGGTCCGGGTGATCCCGAAGATGGAGATCAGGATCCAGGAGATCTGGATGATCGCGGAGAACAGGTTGAAGGCGCCGACAAGGCTGATGAGAATCAGGCTCGCGCCCAGCAGGTTGAGCGCGGCATAGCTGTAGCCGCGCCCCGCCAGCAGCCCCATCTGCAGCGCGGCATAGGATCCGAGGTAGACCGCGACTCCGAGGACGCCGGCCCAGTTGAACAGAAGGACGCTGGCATCGGAAATGTCGTCTCTCCTGTTGCAGGGCGCGGTTGCGGCGACGCGGCAGGGGCATCGGGGGGAAGCCTAGGGGCGAAGCGCACCACCATGCAAGGGGCGCGTCACAGCATTTTCTAGGGGGGCTGTGCGGGCGGGTCGGCCTGCGTTAGGGTGCCGGTCCAGAATGGATTCACCGCCTTCCCCACTCAAGGTTTATTCCATGGTTGCAATGCGATGACGACGATCCGGCCCGAGACCGAAAAGGCCGCGCCGACCGCGCGGGACGCCCCGCGCCGGCCTGCCGGCGTCACGCCCCAGCGCCTGCTTTCCAGCCTCGTCACCGCGGTGGTGCTGGCGGTGATGAACGTGGCGGGGGCGCTGTCCATGGGGGCGCTGGTCTTCGCCGGGCCGCTGGCGGACCAGATGCTGACCGGCGTGGGCATGTTTCTGACCGCGCTGGTGGTCGTCGGGCTGCTGGTGCCGCTTCTCAGCGGCTACCGCGGGATGATCGCCACCCCCCGCGGCGGCCAGGGCCCGATCTTCGCCGCCATGGCCGCCGCCATCGTCGTGGCGATGCCCGGCGCGCTGCCAGAGCAGGTGGCGGCCACGGTGGTGGCCACCATCCTCTGCGCCACGGTGTTCACCGGGCTGGTGCTGTACGGGCTGGGCCGCTGGCGGCTGGGGACGCTGGTGCGCTACCTGCCCTACCCGGTGATCAGCGGCTTCTTCGCCGGCCTCGGCTACCTGCTGATCGCCGGCGGCGTCAGGGTGGCGCTGGGCGAGGCCGCGGCGCCAGAGGGCTGGGCGACGCTGCTGCGCCAGCTGGCGCCGGCGCTGATCTTCGCGGTGGGCCTCTTCGCGCTGGAGCGGCGGGTGAAGCATCCACTGCTGATGCCGGTCTACGTCTGCGGCGCGCTGGTGATCCACTTCGTCTTCGCGGACATCCCCGACCTGAACGCCGCCGGCGTCACGGGCAGCGGCAGCTTCTGGCCCCCCATCACCCCGGCGGGGCTGGTCCGGGTGGACTGGACCGCGGTGCTGGCGCAGGCGGACACGATCGCGGTGCTGGCGCTGCTGAGCGTCATCATGCTGCTGCTGGACGTGACGGGGCTGGAGATCGTGGTGGGCCGCGACCTCGATCCCAACCGCGAGTTGCGGGCGGCGGGCGCGGCGAACATCGCCGCCGGCGCCGCGGGGGGGGCGGTGGGCTTCGGCTCTGCCGCCGACACGGCCCTCGCCTACCGCTTCGGCGGCGGGTATCCCGAAATCGCGGTGCTGCACGTGGCGCTGGTGCTGGCGGCGTTGCTGGCCGGCCCCGCGGCGCTGTCGCTGGTGCCCGTGCAGGTGCTGGGCGGGCTGCTGATCTACGTCGGCCTGACCTTTCTCGAGCGGTGGCTCTGGCAGGCCTGGCGCCGGCTGCCGCTGACCGATTTCCTGATGGTGGCGGCGATCGTCGCGGTGGTGGCGCGCTTCGGCATCCTCGAAGGCGTGGCGGTGGGTATCGTGCTGTCGGCGCTGATCTTCGTGCATGCCTACTCGCGCATCAGCAACGTGCGCGCGGTGCTGCGCGGGCACGAGCACAGCAGCAACGTCGACCGCGACCCGCGCGAGCAGGCCTACCTGGACCACAACGGCGACAAGCTGCTGATCTACCAGCTGCAGGGCTTCCTGTTCTTCGGCTCGGCCAACCGGCTGCTGGACAACATCCGCGCGCGGCTGGCGACGCCCGAGGCGGCGGGCCTGCGGTTCCTGCTGGTGGACTTCAACGGTGTCTCGGGGCTGGATACCTCGGCGCTGCAGGCCTTCACCCGGCTGATGCAGACGGTGCGCGGGGCCGGGCAGACGCTGGTGCTGACCGCCTGCCCGCCCTCGGTCCGCGGGCGGCTGGAACGGCTGGACGAGGCGGAAGGGACTGGCTCCCTGCGCTTCTTCGGCGACCTGGCGGAAGGGCGCGCCTGGTGCGACGAGCGGCTGCTGGACGAGATGGAGGCGCATGACACCGGCGCGGCGCAGGATCTGCCGGCGCTGCTGACCGCGATGCTGGGCGATCCCGGCGCCGCCGCCACGCTGGCGGGCTACTTCGTCCAGCAAACGGCACCGGCGGGGACAGAGCTGTTCGGCAAGGGCGACGCGGGCGACGCGCTGTACCTGATCCTCGACGGCGCCGTGGCGGTCCGCCTGCCGCTGCCGGGCGGCGGCGCCTTGACCGTGCGCACCATCCGCGCGGGGGCGGTGCTGGGCGAGATGGCGGTCTATTCCGGCGCGCCCCGATCGGCCACCTGCGTGGTGGTGCGCGACGCGGTGCTGGCGCGGCTGGACCTGGAGGCCTACCGCCAAGTGGAACGCGACAATCCCGCCGCCGCCGCGCGGTTCGACAAGTTCATCGTGCGCCTGATGGCAGAGCGGGTGGCCCGCACCAACCGCGAGCTGATGGCGCAGACCCGCCCGGCCGCCGAATAGCCCCTACCGCCCGCCCTGCTTCGGCGGCAGCCAGGCCTTCGCGACGCTGCAGACCATCGTGTAGGCCGGGTTGTAGACGTTCCCCACCTCGTAGCGCACCGCCTGCCCCAGCAGGTGGGCGGCGTCGGTGTCGGTCAGCCCGTAGTCGGCCTTCAGCCAGGCCACCATCTCGGTCGTGGCGTGCTGCAGCGCCTGGTCCAGCGGGCGGGCGTTGCCGACGGTGAAGATCCGGTCCTCGTGCTCGCCGCGCGGCCAGCCGATGGCGCGGCCCTTTTGCACCGTCAGCCGCACCTCCACCTCGCAGCAGGTCTCGACCCCGGTGCCCGAGATCTCTCCGTCGCCCTGCACCGCGTGGCAGTCGCCGAGGAAGAACAGCGCGCCCGGCACCGCGACCGGGAAGCTGACGCGGCAGCCGGGGGCGAAGCCGCGGTAGTCCATGTTGCCGCCGTTCCGGCCGCTGGTGGCGGTGGAGATCGCCTCTCCCCCGGCCGGGGCCACGCCGAAACAGCCGATCATGGTCTCGACGGGCAGCACCAGGTGCTGCAGCGCCGGGCCGGGGGCTTCGGGACGGACGGTCGCCGCCTGCCGGTCGACCAGCCATTCCGCGCGGTCACGGGGCGGCAGGTCGCGGGCGTATTCCGGGTCCAGCACGTTGGCGGACAGGGCGGCGCGGGTCCAGCCGCGGTCGCTGGCCGGGTCGACGCGCAGGATCTCGACCAGCAGCGCATCCCCCGGCTCTGCCCCCTCCACGTGGACCGGGCCGTTCATCGGGTTGGGCCGGCTGGCCTTCTGCTGCCCCCGCGCATCCGCGCCCGCCGCGTCCAGCGTCTCGGTGACGACGGTGTCGCCGCTGGCGATGCGCAGCGCGGGGGGCATTTGGGCCAGAACGTTGGACCAGGCGGAGGCGGTGAAATGGTGGGTCTGGGGCACGGGGAACTCCTGTAATGGCCGCGAATGGCGGGCGCGCGAAGGTTACGCCGCCCGCGCCCCGCCCGCCAGCGCCCGAACCGGCCTTGCGTCAGGCCGCCGGCTGCAGCCCGAAGCGGCGGTACAATTCCTTAGGTGCATCGCCCGCCCGCATCAGCGCGGTCAGGTGGCCGGTCATGCGGTCCTCGGCCTCGGCATTGTCCAGCGGGTGCAGCTGGGCCGGGTCCTCCGCGAGGTCGAACAGCCGGGTGGTGCAGTCGATCTGCACCCCCGCACCCTGCCGGTGGTAGTAGGGAGAGCGTTCGTCGCTGGGCACCTTCAGCAGCCTCAGGCCCTTGGTGAAGCCGAAGGGCCCCGCCAGTTCCGCATCGCGCAGCTCCGCCACCGAGAACAGCGATTTGATGTGGGTGGGCATCAAGGTGTACTGGTTGATCTCGCCGCCGCGCACATCTTCGGGGTAGCGCATGTAGACGTGGCGGCCGTCGGTCACGTTCACCGCCGCCCCGTGCTGGCCGAACAGCGCGGCCTCGCGCAGCGCGTGCATACCGGCGGCCTCGGGGTCCGCCAGCAGCCCCAGCAGCGAGTGGCCCTGCACCTCGTCCGGCGGCGGCTGGTGCCAGAGGTCGAGGAAGGTGGGCATCAGGTCGATGGTCTGGGTCAGCGCGGCGCAGCGGCGTCCGGCCGAGGCGGCGTGACCTGGGTGGTGGATGAAC
Source organism: Rhodobacter sp. (assembly GCA_048262455.1). Lineage (GTDB taxonomy): Bacteria > Pseudomonadota > Alphaproteobacteria > Rhodobacterales > Rhodobacteraceae > Psychromarinibacter. Next base: position 217,165 of record JBLXFD010000001.1, on the reverse strand, counting down.
AGCGGGATATGCGCGATCTCGTTGTAGAACGGCAGGATCAGCTTGCCCCAGAGGTCATGCTCGCCCAGCAGGAAGCCGTGGTCGGTGGTCAGCACCAGCGCCGTGTCCTTCCACAGGTCGTGCGCGTCGAAATGGTCCAGCAGCCGCCCAAGCTGCCGGTCGCAATGCTCCAGCGTGGCGGCGTAGTTGGCGCGGATCTCGGCGACTTCGGCGTCGGTCTCTTCCACCGCGCCGTAGGTTGGCATGTCGAAGATCGGGCCGCGGTAGTCGGTGACGTAGCGGGCGCGGAATTCTTCTGTGATGGTGAAGGGCTCGTGCGGGTCGAAGCATTCGATCTGCAGGAACCAGTCGTCGGCGGCGCGGTTCGCCTCCAGGAACTCCAGCCCCGCGTCGAAGGTGCGCACCGTGGGGTAGTCGGCGTAGCCGCCGCGGTACTCGCGGTTGACCAGGTCCGAGCGCAGCTTGTTGCGCCGCTCGAAGTTCAGCTGTCGGGGGTGATAGGTCTCGCGCCAGCGCGCCTCGTCCGGCGCGACGAGGCCTTTCCACATGTCCGCCTCCTGCCCCCGGATCAGGTCGAAACTGTCGAAGCGGGTGTGGTAGGTGGCGCCGCCGTCCTCCCAGTAGTGGGCGTGGTCGGTGGCGATGTGGCAGTAGACCCCGGCCTGCGCGCCGAGGATCTCGGTGAAGGAATTGTCGAAGGGCTCCATCGGCCCCCAGGAGCGGTGCAGGAAGTTGTGCCGCCCGGTCTGGATCTCGCGCCGGGCGGGCATGCAGGGAAGGCTGCCGACATGGTGGTTGTCGAAGGTCACCGACCGTTCCGCCAGCCGCTGGAAGTTCGGCGTATGCGCGTAGGTGCCGCCATGGCAGGACAGGTCCCGCCGGTTGAGGGTATCGAACAGAACGAAGACGGTCTTCATCGAAGTGCTCCTGCCGCGCCCTGCCCGCCGCCGGATGCCGGATGCCGGGCAGAGCGTTCCGGCCGCAAAGCCCCGGCCACGCGCGCGCAGCCTAGCCCGGCGCGCGCCCCGCCAACCAATTCCTTCTGCGGCGCGCCCGATAACCGGGAGTGATCGGCAGGATGCCCGGCGGCCTACCCCGCCGCGCGGCTCAGCGGCAGGGTGATCTCGCGCAGGGACTGGATCATCGCCTTCAGGGGCGGGAAGGTCAGCGACGAGCGGCGGTAGGTCAGGCCCGTGGGCACCGACCATGCGAAGCCGGGCAGTTCCACCCTGCGCAGGCCCGGAAAGGCGTCGGCCAGGGGCGCGGGCATGCAGGCGAGGAAAGCGTGGTCGCGCAGCATCCGCAGGGCGATCTGAACCGAGGGGGATTCCAGCACCAGTTCCGGCGGCGGCAGGTCGAGCACGCGGTAATAGCTTTGGATCTTGGTGACCGCGTGGTGGGTGCCCAGCAGGCTGAGCCACGGGTAGTCGAGGGCGCGGGCCGGATCCACCGTGGCGCCCGGTTCCATGGCCGCGAACAGCGGATGCGTGCCGGAGGCGTAGAGCGCGTTGAACTGCTGGTAAAGCTCGGCGCTTTCGAACTCCAGCCCCAGCTCGTCGGCTTCCTGCGGCACGCCGCCGGCGTAGGCGCGGATCTCGCCGGAGCGCAGCGAGGGCATCATGTCCCGCCCCACGCCGGTGGCCACGCTAACCTTCAGCTTGGGGAACTTCACCCGCAGGTGGGCCAGCATTTCGGGGAAATGGACGGCGGAATAGACCGGCCCGCCGCCGATGCGCAGCAGCCCGCCCATGCCCTTGCCCTGGGCGTCCACCTCCACCAGCGCGGCGTTCCAGGCCTGCTCTATCTCGCGCGCCCGCAGGAACAGCGCCTCGCCCGCCTCGGTCAGGCGCACCCCGCGCGGCAGGCGCAGGAACAGGGCGGCGCCCATGCTTTCCTCCAGCAGGCGGATCGACTTGGTCAGCGCCGGCTGGCTGATGTTCAGAAGGGCCGCGCCCGCGTGGAAGCTGCCCGCCTGGGCGACCCCGAGGAATTGTTGCAGCCGCCAGATGTGGTGCATGGACATGCGTGATAACTAGCGGCTATCGGTCAGATCATCAATGGTATTGGTGCGGCTCCCCGCATCGGCGTATGGCTTGGGCCAAGGGGAGGAAGAGGATGCGCGCTGTCTTCATGATGTTCGACTCGCTCAACCGTCATGCACTGGGGTGCTATGGCGGAACGCGGGTTCCGACTCCGAACTTCGACCGCTTCGCCGAGCGCTCGCTGACCTTCGACAACCACTTCGTCGGCTCCCTGCCCTGCATGCCCGCGCGGCGCGACCTGCATACCGGCAGGCTCAGCTTCATGCACCGCAGCTGGGGACCGCTGGAGCCCTTCGACAACTCCTTCCCGGCGATCCTGAAGAAGAACGGGGTCTATACCCACCTGATCACCGACCATTTCCACTACTTCGAGGACGGCGGGTCCACCTATCACAACCGCTACAACTCGTGGGAGCTGGAGCGCGGGCAGGAATACGACACCTGGAAGGCCCGGGTGGCGCCGGAGACGGATCGCTACGGCAAGGACTATTCCGACAAGCACTACAACGCGCCGGGCGAGTTCAAGCGCCTGCAGCACCAGGTCAACCGCGATGCCATCGTCGAGGAGGCCGACCACCCCGGCCCCCGCTGCTTCGCCCGCGCCTTCGAGTTCCTGGACGCCAACCGCGCCGCCGACGACTGGCTGCTGCAGCTGGAATGCTTCGACCCGCACGAGCCGTTCTTCGCCCCCGAGGCCTACCGCAAGCAGTTCCCCACCGATTACACCGGCCCGGTGCTGGACTGGCCCAAGTACGGCCGGGTCGACGACACGCCCCAGGAAATCGCCGAGATCAACGCCAACTACGAGGCGCTGCTGAGCATGTGCGATGCCTACTTCGGCAAGCTGCTGGACTACTTCGACGCCCATGACCTGTGGAAGGACACCGCGCTGATCCTGTCCACCGACCACGGTTTCCTGCTGTCCGAGCACGCGCTCTGGGGCAAGAACATGATGCCCTACTATGACCAGCTGTCGCGCATCCCGCTGATGATCCATCACCCCGGCTGGACCGACCGCGCAGGCACCCGCAGCGATGCCGTCACCCAGACCCCGGACCTGATGCCGACGATCCTGGAGCTGTTCGGCTGCGAGACCCCGCCCGAGACCTGCGCGCGTCCGCTGTCCGAGTTGATGGAGGACGCGGAGGCGGAAACCGGGCGCACGGTGATCTTCGGCCAGTTCGGCGGCCCCATCGGCGCCACCGACGGGCGCTGGCGGCTGTACCTCTACCCGCCGGACCTCGACGACGAGAACCTGTGGGAATACACGCTGATGCCGACGCATCTTAAGGGCTTCTTTTCACTGGACGAGCTGGCGACGGCAGAGCCGCACCCGCCGCTGCCCTTCACCAAGGGCGCCCCGGTGATGCGCTACCGTGCGCTGCGCTCGGCGGCGAAGGCCCCCGGCCCCGACCGCGGCGTGTTCAAGAGCTTCGGCACGGCGCTCTACGACATCGAGGCCGACCCCGAACAGCAGAATCCGGTGGAGGAGCCGGAGGTAATGGCGCGGCTGCGCGCCGCCGTCGTGCAGGAACTGCGCCGGCACGACGCGACGGGCGAGTTCCTGCAATGGATGGGGCTCGCAGACGTCCAACCGCAAGACACTTCAGGGAGGAACCCATGACTTACCAGAAACTTCTGCAGCGCGTCACCGCGCGCGTCGGCCTGACCGCCGCCGCCTCGGTGCTGGCGCTTGCCTCGGTGCAGGCCGTGTCGGCACAGGACGCGCCGACGGTGCGGATCCTGATCAACCAGTCGCCCTGGCTGAACGCCTTCATCGCGATGGTGGATGCCTACGAGGACGAGACCGGCAATTCCGTCGAGCTGGACGTGACGCCCTTCGGCGGCATGGTCGAGAAGGCCCGCAACTCGATCCGCAGCGACACCGGGACCTACGACATCGTCAACATCTCCTCGGCCCCGCAGGCCGAGATGTACAGCGGCGGCTTCCTGCGGCCGATCCAGGAAATCGACCCCGAGTTCTCGCTGCCCGAGGGGGTACTGGACTTCGGCGGCACCGCCTACTGGAACTTTGAGACCGGCGCCTTCGACCGCGAGGGCACGCTGATGGGGATTCCTACCAACGGCAACGTGCAGGTGCTCTACTACCGCACCGACCTGTACGAAGAGGCCGGCCTCGAGGTCCCCGAGACCTGGGACGACCTGCTGGCGAACGCCAAGGCCCTGCACAACCCGCCCGAGGTCTACGGCTTCGTTCCGCGGGCAGAGCGGAACTCGATCGTCTACAACTTCTCCCCCTACCTGATGAGCTTCGGCGCCGACTACTTCGCCGATCCGGCGACCGGCGACTTCTCTGTCACCATCGCCAGCCCCGAGGCGCTGGCGGCGCTGGAGTACTACATCAACATCGGCAAGGAAGCGGGCCCGGAGAACGCCGGCGCCATCGCCCAGGCGGAACTGATCCAGCTGCTGTCCACCGGCAAGGCGGCGCAGGCCGTGGCGGTGATCGCGGCCTATTCCAACCTGCAGGACCCCAACAGCTCTATCGTGGCCGGCAAGATCGGCACCGCACTGCTGCCCGCGGGCCCCGGGGGCGAGCGTGCCTCGGCGGCCGGTCACTGGATGGCCGGCATCCCGGCCAACATCCCCGAGGAGAACCAGGTGGCCGCGCTGGACTTCCTGAAGTGGTTCCTGGACCGCGACCGGCAGCAGGACTACGTGCTGGCCGGCGGCGTTCCGGTGCGCAGCGACCTGATGGACGACACGCTGGCGAACGAGGCCGCGGCGGACTTTATCCCCGCCTTCTCGGCCAACGCCGAGGTCTCGCGCCCCTACCTGCCGCTGGTCGAGGGCGAAGAGCTGAAGAACGCCATCGCCCTGTGGCTGAACCGCGCCGTGATCGGCGAGGTGACCGCCAAGGAGGCGCTGAACGGCGCGGCGCAGGAGATGCACGAGATCCTCACCCGTTCGGGCCGCGACCTGCCCGAGCCGGATCTTCTCTGACATCGACCTCGACAACGATTGTCCGGCGGCCCCGCGCCGCCGGACCCTTCCCTCGCGGACATCATCATGCCCATCAAGACGATAAACCCGGCCCGCATCGCGCGAAGCAACCGCCGCTGGATCGTGCTTTCGCTGGCCCCCGCCGTGCTGCTGCTAGGCGCGCTGTCGATCTGGCCCGTGTTCAACGTCGCCATCCTCAGCCTGTCGGACGTGCATTACGAGGGCGGCCAGGCGTTCCACGAGTTCGTCGGCCTCGCCAACTACGACCAGCTTTTCACCTCGGAACGGGTCTACTGGATCGGCGTCAAGAACACGATGATCTTCGCCGTCTGCGCGGTCTCGATCCAGATGGTGCTGGGCTTCCTGATGGCGCTGGCGGTCCGCCGCGCCCGCAGCGTGGGCCGCGGCGTGCTGACGGCGATCTTCCTGCTGCCCATCGTGATCCCCCCCATCGTCATCGGCGCCATGTGGCGGCTGATGCTGGGGCGCGAGTTCGGGGTAGTGAACCAGCTGCTGGGCTTCGTCGGGCTGGGACCCGTGGACTTTCTCGGCGACACCGACTTTGCCCTCGCCTCTGTCATCGCGGTGGATGTCTGGCACTGGACGCCCTTCGTCTTCCTGCTGCTGCTGGCCGGCCTTGAATCGCTGGACGAGGAGGTTTTCGAGGCCGCCCGCATCGACGTGGTCAGCCGCTGGCAGGAGCTGTGGCACGTCACCATCCCGCTGATGCTGCCCACCATCATCATCACCCTCGCCTTCCGCATCATCCTGTCGTTCAAGGTCTTCGACGAGGTCTTCCTGCTGACCGGCGGCGGGCCGGGCACGGCGACCGAGGTGCTGAACTTCTCGATCTACCGGGTGTTCTTCGCCGAGGACCGGGTGGGACTGGGGTCCGCCATGTCGTTCTTCACGCTGTTCACCGTGGCGCTGGTCAGCATCGTGGCGCAGGCCATCGTGCGCCGCCGCCGCGCCCGGAGGGTGGTGGAATGAGCACCGCAAGCAAACGCAGGGCCAGCGCCGCCGGCAGCATGGTGGCCTGGGGCTATGCCTTCATCATCCTGGCGCCGATGGTCTGGATCCTGTCGAACTCGTTCAAGCGGCAGATCGACATCCTGATGGGCAACACCCTCGCCCCCATCACCACCAGCAACTACGAGAACCTGCTGTGGTCGCGGCAGTCCGACTTCATCGGCAACCTCGTCAACAGCACCATCATCGCGGTGATCTCGACCGTGCTGGTGCTGGTCATCGCGACGCTGGCGGCCTTCACCCTGGTGCGGCTGAACCCGCCGCGCTGGGCGGTCTTCGTGATCCTCGGCTGGTCGCTGATCTTCCACATGCTGCCCACGCTGACCTTCGTGGGCGCCTGGTACGTGATGTTCCAGGCGGTCGACCTGCACGGCACCTACATCGCGATCATCCTGACCCACGCGGTGCACAACCTGCCGATGGCGCTGTTCCTGATGACCGGGTTCATCCTGAACATCCCGCGCGACCTTGTGCAGGCGGCGCGGCTGGACGGGTGCAGCTACGGGCAGACCTTCCGCCACGTGGTGCTGCCGCTGACCTACGGCGGCATGGCGGCCGCCGGTGCGCTGGCCTTCATCCACTCCTGGAGCGACTTCGCCATCGCGCTGAACCTGTCGGACAAGGACACCATGACCGTGCCGGTGGCCATCGCCACCTTCGCGCAGGAACACCAGATCCGCTATGGCGAGATGGCGGCGGGGTCGGTCCTGTCGATGATCCCCGCGCTGATCTTCATTCTCTTCGGCCAGCGCTTCGTGGTGCGCGGCCTGCTGGCCGGCGCTGTGAAATAGGAACGAACATGGCAAATCTCGAAACCAAGAACCTGCGCAAGTCCTATGGCGAAGTAGAGGTGATCCCGGGGATCGACCTGTCGATCCGGTCCGGTGAATTCCTGGTGCTGGTAGGCCCCTCGGGCAGCGGCAAGTCGACCCTGCTGAAGATGATCGCCGGGCTCGAAGAGGCCAGCGGCGGCACCATCGAGGTGGACGGCGAGGACATCACCCACGTCGACCCCTCGGCCCGCGACCTGGCCATGGTGTTCCAGACCTACGCGCTTTACCCGCACATGACGGTAGAGCAGAACATGTCCTTCGCCCTGCGGATGCGCAAGGAGGACAAGGCCGAGATCGACCGCCGGGTGCGCGAGGCGGTGGAGATCCTGGAACTCAAGGGGCTGGAAAAGCGCAAGCCGGGCCAGCTGTCGGGCGGCCAGCGCCAGCGGGTGGCCATGGGCCGCTGCATCGTGCGCAATCCCAAGCTGTTCCTGTTCGACGAGCCGCTGTCCAACCTCGACGCCAAGCTGCGGGCGCAGACCCGGATCGAGATCCGCCGCCTGCACGAACGGCTGAACGCCACCTCGATCTTCGTGACCCACGACCAGATCGAGGCGATGACCATGGCCGACCGGATCGCCCTGCTGGACCAGGGGCGGGTGCAGCAGATCGGCTCTCCGCAGGAGCTGTACCTGCACCCGGTCAACCGCTTCGTCGCGGGGTTCCTCGGCTCGCCCGAGATGAACTTCTTCCGCGGCCGGCTGGTGCAGGACGGCGACGCGCTGATGCTGGAGGGCACCCAGCCGCTGCGGCTGGAGGCGGAGCCGCAGGTGCAGGACCGCCTGCGCGAGACGCCGGGCACGGTGGAGGTCGGCGTGCGGCCGGAGCACCTGGAACGGGTGCCCTACGACACCCCCGGCGCGCTGCCGCTGCAGGTCGAGGTGGTGGAATGGCTGGGCCACGAGGCCTACCTCTTCTGCCGCTCCGATCACCAGCAGGTGGTGGTCCGCGGCTCTGTCGACGGGCGCGAGGGGCGGACGGTGGCGCAGGCCGGTGAGCGCATCTTCGTGCGCCCGGCCCCCGGCCTCTGGCACGCCTTCGACGGGCAGACCGGCGACACGCTGCTGCCCCGGGCCGCGGCATGACCCGGATCTTCGGCGCCCTTCACAGCCGGGAGGACCTGGCGCGGCGGGTGCCCGACATCACCCGTCTGGCCGGCATCCGCCATTTCCGCGAAGAGGGCGGGCCCGGCGCCGGCACGCGGGTGATCCGCATCGAAAGCGGCGGCGGGCTGAGCGTGGAACTGCTGCCCGACCGCTGCTGCGACATCGGGCAGGTCTGGTGCAACGCCACCCCCTTCTCGTGGAACGGGCTCATCGGCATCGGCGATCCGGCGCGGCTGGCCGGGAACTCTCCGCTGGCCGGGCTGATGACCACCTGCGGCTTCGACCACATCCGCCAGCCGGTGGAGGACGACGGGCTGTTCTGGCCCAAGCACGGATCGATGATGCACCAGCCCGCCACCATCCTGTCCGCCGCGCCGGTCTGGTCCGGCGACGACTGCGTCTTCGAGGTGGTGGCAGAGGCGGCGCTCTTCGACTTCGACCGCGGCGGAATGCGGCTGCGGCGCCGGGTGACGGTGCCGCTGGGCGGGCAAAGCCTGTCGGTGCGCGACGAGGTGACGGTGACCGCCGGCGCGCTGGCGATCATGGCGATGTACCACATCAACCTCGGCTACCCGCTGGCCGGCCCGGACAGCCTGCTGACCCTGAACGGAGAGGACGTGACCGACCCCGCCATAAGCAGCGACGGCGTCCGCACGCGGCCGGCGGGCACCGGGATCGCCGAGGCGCGGCTGTCCCAAGGCAAGGACGGCCCCGCCTTCACGGTCAGCTTTGACACCGGCGAGCTGCCGGTGTTCCAGACCCTGCGCAACGCCGCCGACGGGGTGAACCTTGTATGCCTGGAGCCTGCCTCGCACGAGCGCCTGCCCCGCGCCGAGCTGCGCCGCCGGGGCGACCTGCAGCCCCTGCCCCGCGGCGAAACCCGCGCCTTCGGCGTCACCATGCACTTCGCGCCGTAGCTACGGCGCGGCGGCCCTTCCCCACCCTCGGACACACCCCGTCCAAGCGGCGGCCGCGACGTCACGCGTTCCGGGCTTGCACCGGGCCGCCGCGGTACCGACAATCCCCCCCGGGCCGGAACGCGCGTCCGCAAGTGTATCCAACCGGAGGGACGACAGCAGGATGGCAGCCCCGGACGACAAGAAACCAAGGCGTCCCCGCAACGCGACGCTGAAGGAGGTCGCGCGGGAGGCCGGGGTCACGCCCATGACCGTGTCCAACGTCCTGAACCGCCGCAAGGGCGAGGTGGGCGAGGCCACGCGCAAGCGCGTGCAGGCGGCGATCGACAAGCTGGGCTACCGGCCCCACGCCGCGGCGCTGCAGCTGCGGTCCCGCAATACGCTGGCGCTGGGGATGTTCATCCTTGACGACGTCCCGCAGTTCCTGAACGACCCCTTTACCACGCAGGTGGTGGCCGGGCTGGCGAACATCGCCTCGGAACGGCAGTACAGCCTCGTGCTGCAGGGGGTGCGGTCCGACACGCTGCTGGACGCGCCGCTGCTGTCGCGGCTGCAGACGGACGGGGTCTGCGCGATCCTCTCCGGCTCTGAAGAACAGCGCCGGACGGTGACGGAGCGGCTGCTGTCGCTGAACGTGCCGCTGGTCCTGCTGCAGGAGGCCGCGCCGGTTCCCGGCGTGTGCTGCGTGCGGCAGGACGACGAGGGGGGCGGCCGGTTGATCGCCGAGTACCTGGTCAAGGGCGGCGCCCGGGACCTGCTGTTCCTGACGCCCGGCGAGGACTGGCCGGCGATCCTGCACCGCTTCGAGGGCATCCGCGCGGTCTGCGACGCCGCCGGCGCCCGCCTGCGGGTGGTGCGCTGCGGCGACGAATCCCTCGTCTCCACCCAGCAGGCGGTCGAGGAAGCGATCGGCGCGGGCCCCCTGCCCGACGCCGTGGTGGGGGGCAACGACCGGATGGCCATGGCGGCCATGGCCTACCTTCAGGAACGCGGGCTGGCCGTGCCCCGCGACATCCGCGTGACGGGTTTCAACAGCTTCGACGTCTCCACCTTCGCGGTGCCGCGGCTGGTGACCGTCCGGTCCGACGCCTACGAGCTGGGCCGCCGCGCCGGGCAGGAGCTGCTGGCGAAGATCGGCGACGGCGCCTTTTCCGCCGAGGACATCGTGCTGCCGGTGGAGTTCGTGCCGGGCGAATCCGCCTGATCCCCCTCCCGCCTGCCTCGCCTGCTTCGCCTGCCGGCTTGACGGAAGGAACCGCAGCGGGTAGGGAACTTTAAGGTTAAAGTCGTTAAAGCCACAGCCCGAGTTGACGCAGCGTAGAGACGCGAGGAGACACCCCATGTCCGATGATCCGACCGGTGACGAAGTGCTTGCGGAGATGCGCGCGGACTTCTTCTGCGCCATGCTCTCGGACGTGCTGGATGGGCTGGGCTACACCGACCAGGTGCTGGACCACTGGGTCCGGCCGCTGGACGACGCAAGCGTCATGGTCGGGCGCGCCCGCACCATGCTCTACGCCGATGTCTATGCGCCCCCGGGACCCGACGAGAACCACTATGCGCTGGAGATCGCGCTGGTGGATGACCTGCGCCGGGACGAGGTGGTGGTCGCCGCCTGCGGCGCCACGGGACGCATCGCGCCATGGGGCGGGCTGCTGAGCACCGTCGCCTCCCTGCGCGGCGCCGCCGGGGCGGTGATGGACGGCAAGGTGCGCGACATCCTGCAGATCCGCGAGATGGGCTTTCCGGTCTTCGCCGGCGGCATCGCGCCGCTGGACAGCCGTGGCCGCGGCAAGGTGATCGAGACCGACATCCCGGTGATGTGCGGCGGCGTGCTGATCCGCCGGGGCGACATCATCTTCGGCGATGCCGACGGCTGCCTCGCGATCCCCGCGGCCATCGAGAACGACGTGCTGCAGGCCGCCCGCAAGAAGCTGGCAGGCGAGAACAAGTCGCTGGCGGCGCTTCAGGCGGGCCGCACCCTTGCCGACGTCTACGACGAGTTCGGCATTCTCTAGGCGCCTCAGTGCGCTAAAGGCAGCGGGGCGGCCGGACCGCCCCGCCCCGCCCCGGCCAGCCCTCAGGCCGTCAGTTTCCCGATCATCTCTGCCGCCTTGTCGCGGATCCGCTCCATGCTGCCGGCCGCGAACATCGCGATGCGGACCGGGTAGACGTCGGTCTCGTAGGCCTGCCGGCTGGGCAGGTAGCTGAGCCCGCCGTTGCAGATGTTCATCACCACGATGCTCAGCCCCGGGAAGCTGGCGCGCAGGTCGATCTGGAAGGCGCTGTACAGTTCCGCCGGCACGCCCACGAAGACCGAAGGGCCCAGCCGCCAGACGTAGACCGGCATGTCGAAGGTCGGCCCCTCGCCCACCTTCTCGCGCTTGGCCAGCTCGCGTTCCAGCCGCTCCTTCATGAAGCCCTTGGGGGTCGTCGCCAGCTCGGCGCGGATCGCGTCCATCGACCGGATCGGCAGCATGTCCACCTCCACGGTCTCGAAAAGGCTGGCCATCTCCGTGCCGGGCGCAGAGGGCGCGTAGCCCCAGCGGGCGAGGTCGGCGCCCGAGGGCTCGATCTTCTCGAAACGCATCATGTGGCCCGCCGGCGCGAGGGTCTCCAGCGTCTGAAGCACCGCGTAGGCCAGTTCCCGGCCGTTCTGGTCGGCCGCCTCGACGTCGTCCTCGAAGCTGCGGCGGGGGGTCAGTTCGCCCGAGGCGCCGTTGATGAACAGGCAGATGCCGCCGCTCGCGCTCTCCACCACCTCGCGCAGCGCGCCGGGAAAGTCGGGGGATATCAGCCGGTTCGCCCCGCCGACGGAGGTGGGGTGGCAGGCGTAGTTGACCAGAGTGCCGATGGGCGTGCCGTCGCGGCCGGTGATGCGCCCCACCAGCAGGGTGTCGTCCGCCGTGCCCAGGGGGTTCAACCCGCAGACCAGCGCCTCCTGCCCCGGCACCCGAAGCTCGCGGTTGTAGGCCAGCCGGCAGGACCCGGTGGCCCAGCCGAGGGTGGCCGGCCCCAGCTTGTCCCGCGCCTCGGTCATCACCTGCCGGCAGGCGGCGCCGATCTTGTCGCGGAACGGCTGGATCAGGTGGCCGCCGGGCGCCTCTGCGTGGCTGAGGTCGGTGAAGGGCGCGCCGTGGGTATGGGCGAGCGTCATCAGGAACTCGTCCGGCCGCAGCCCGAAATCGGCGATCAGCGGCTGGCGCAACCCGTCCTCGTCGGCCTTGGACATGAAGGACATCAGGTCCAGCGACAGCAGGTAGACCGGCCGCTCGGCGCCCTCCGCCTGGACGGCGACGCAGGTGGCGTAGAGGGGGCGGTGCACGCCCTCCGCGATGTCGTGGGTGGAACTGCCCCAGGTGCGGGCGTACATGCCCTCCGGCGGCGTGATGTCCGCCCGCGCCATGCCGATGCGGCCGGCGAACTCGTTCTGCGTCAGGGTCTGTATACCGTCCGGTGACATGCGTCTCTCCTGTCTCACCAGTCGCCCACCGACCCGTCCGCGTGGAAGACCCGCTGCGGGGCCTCCTGCTTGAACGGGTGGCGGGCGATCTCTTCCAGATCAAGCTCGATCCCCAGCCCCGGCTTCTCGCCCGGAAGCGCCTTGCGCGTGGCCGGGTCGATGCGGTGCGCGTGGGTGGCGATGTCGTCGCGCCAGGGCACGTCCCGGCTGACGGTCTCGCAGATCACGTAGTCGGGCTGGGAGAATCCGAACTCCAGTGAGGCCGCGGTGCTGATCGGACCCTGCGGGTTGTGCGGCGCGAGGGCGATGCGGTGCACCTCGGCCAGGGCGGCGATCTTCCGGGCCACGGAAAGGCCGCCGCAATGGGTGATGTCTGGCTGCGCCACATCGCAGCCGCCGGCGGCGAAAAGCGCGTGGAACTGGCCGATGTGGGTCAGCCGCTCGCCGGTGGCGATGGGGGTCCTCGCCTTCGCCCGAATGTCGGCGAGGCCCGCGAGGTTCTCGGGCCAGCAGGGTTCCTCGAGGAAATACAGCCCGTAGGGGTCCAGCGCCTGTGCGAACTGCGCGCCCATGGCCGGCGACTGGCGGGCGTGGCAGTCCACCATGATGTCGACGTCCGGCCCCACCGCCTCGCGCATCGCCTCCACGGCCTGGGCGGCGGCGGCGACCGCCCTGCCCCCCTCCAGCGCGCGGGTGGGCGGCACGGCCATGGACTTGAAGGCGGAATAGCCGTCCGCCACCGCCTCCTGCGCCAGTTCCGCGAAGCGCGCGGCGTTGTCCACCGGGGTCTCGTAGAAGTCCTGCATCCTTCCGCCGCCAAGGTGGCAGTACAGCCGGATCTCGTCCCGCACCGGCCCGCCCCAGAGCCGGTGACAGGGCACACCGTAGTGCTTGCCCGCGATGTCCCAGAGCGCGAGGTCGATGCCCGAGATCGCGGTGGAGCGGACGATGCCGCTGCCGTGCCAGAAGTGCTGGCGGAACATCATCTGCCACAGGTGCTCGATCCGCAGGGGGTCCTCGCCGATCAGCAGCCCGGCGATATCCTCGACCGCGCCGGTGATGGACCGCGTGTGCCATTCCAGCGTCGCCTCGCCCCAGCCATACAGACCGGGCTGATCCGTGCGGACCCGCACGAAGACCCAGTTCCGCATCCGCGCGTTGCAGACGAAGGTGTCGATCCCGGTGATCTTCATGGCGTGGCGGTCCTTCCGAAGGAATGCAGTGTTCCAGCCTCAGGCGCGGACATGCCCTGCCCTCCCCGCCTGACCCGCCGCCGCCGCGCCCGGCGCGCGGGCCGCGGCGATCTGTTCGGCGAAGTGGCAGCTGGCCTCGTGCCCCTCCGCCATCGTTCGCAGCACCGGCGCCTGCACGCGGCAGATGTCCTGCGCGAAGGGGCAGCGGGGGTGGAAATGGCAGCCGGAGGGGGGCGACAGCGGGCTTGGCAACTCGCCCCGCACCCGGTCGCGCGGGCGGCGCAGCCGGGGGTGCGCCACCGGCACCGCCGCCATCAGTGCCTGGGTGTAGGGATGCATCGGACGCTCGAACAGGGCGTCCCGGGGGGCGGTCTCGACGATCCGGCCGAGGTACATCACCGCAATCCGGTCGGCGATGTGGCGCACCACCGCGAGGTCATGGCCGATGAACAGGTAGCTCATCCCCATCTCGTCCTTAAGGTCCTGCATCAGGTTGATCACCTGCGCCTGCACCGAGACGTCCAGCGCCGAGACGGCCTCGTCGCAGACCACCAGCCGCGGCTTGGGCGCGATGGCGCGGGCGATGCCGATCCGCTGCCGCTGGCCGCCCGAGAACTGGTGCGGGTGGCGTTTGCGAAAGCGCGCGGGCAGGCCCACCATCTCCAGCAGCTGGGCGGCATAGGCCCGCAGCTCCGGCGTACGCCGGGCGCCCTGGGCGTAGAGCGGCTCCAGTATGATCTCCTCCACCGTCATGCGCGGGTTCAACGAGGCGTTGGGGTCCTGGAAGATGATCTGCAGGTCCTTGCGCGCCTTGCGCATGGCGGCGCCGTCCAGCCCCAGCAGGTCGCGACCGCCGAACCGGACCTCTCCCGAGGTGGCGGGCAGCAGGTTCAGCACCAGCCGCCCCACGGTGGACTTGCCGCAGCCGCTTTCGCCCACCAGCCCCAGCGTCTCGCCCTCGGCCACGGTAAAGGACACGCCGTCGACCGCGCGAACCACCGGCTTGGCCCGCACGAAGGGGTTGGTGGTGGCCAGCTTGAAGTGCTTCACCAGATCGCGGACTTCGATCAGGGGGCCGCTCATGGGTCCATGGCCTCCAGCAGTTCCTCGGCGCGGATGCAGGCGGCGCGGTGCGCGGGCGACAGCGCCCGGTCCTCGGGCCGCCCGGCATCGCAGGCGGGCAGCGCCTTGTCGCAGCGCGGCGCGAACAGGCAGCCGGGTGGCGCGGCGGCCGGGTTCGGCATGGCGCCCGGAATGGTGTTGAGCCGCCGCCCGGTGCCGGCGAGGCTGGGGGTGCTGTTCATCAGCCCCCGCGTGTAGGGATGCGCCGGGCGGTCGAAAAGCTGCATCACCTCGGCCTGCTCCACCACCCGGCCGGAGTACATGACCGTCACCCGGTCCGCGACCTCGGCCACCACCCCCATGTTGTGGGTGATCAGCACGATGGCGGTGCCGGTATCGGCGCGCAGGTCGTTCAGCAGGTCCAGCAGCTGGCCCTGGATGGTCACATCCAGCGCCGTGGTCGGCTCGTCCGCGATCAGCAGCTTGGGCGCGCAGGTTAGGGCGATGGCGATCATCACCCTTTGCCGCATCCCCCCCGACATCTGGTGCGGGTAGTCGTCCAGCCGGTGGCGCGGCGAGGGGATGCCGACCTTGTCCAGCAATTCCACCGCCCGGTCGCGGGCGGCGCGCGGGCTGATGCGCTGGTGGCGGCGGATTGCCTCCAGCAGCTGGCGGCCGATGGTGAAGACCGGGTTGAGCGAGGTCATGGGCTCCTGGAAGATCATTCCGATCTCGCGGCCCCGCACCTTCTGCCACTGCCGCCGCTTCAGCCGCGTCAGGTCCCTGCCCTCGAAGTCGATATGCCCGCCGACCCGCGCCGTGGCCGGCAGAAGCCCCATCACCGCCAGCGCCGTGACGCTCTTGCCCGACCCGCTTTCGCCCACCACGCACATCATCTCGCCGGGCCGCACGGTGAAGTTCACGTTGGAGACGGCCGGCAACCGGCCAGAGCCGGGGGCGAAGTCGATGGTCAGGTCCCTGACCGTCAGGATCGGGGCCTGGCCCTGCCCTGTGCCGGTCATGCCTGTTCCACCTTCATGCGTGGATCCAGCACGTCGCGCAGCCCGTCGCCCAGCAGGTTCAGCCCCAGCGCCGTCACCGCGATGGCGATGCCGGGCACCACGGTCAGCCACGCCGCCTCGCGCATGTAGGCCCGGCCCTCCGAGATCAGGATGCCCCAGCTTGGCACCGTGGGCGGCGCGCCGAGGCCGAGAAAGCTGAGCACCGCCTCGGACAGCACCGAATAGGCGAAGACAAAGCTGAGCTGCACCAGCATCGGCGCCATGGAATTGGGCAGCACGTGCTTCAGGATGATCCGCCGGTCCGTGGCCCCCGCCGCCCGCGCGGCAAGGACGAAGTCCAGCTCCTTCACCACCAGCACCGAGGACCGCACCACCCGCGCCGTCCGGGGTATGTAGACCACCGACAGCGCCACGACGGCCGTCACCGGCGACGGCCCCAGCGCCGCCGCGATCCCGATGGCCAGCAGCACCGCCGGAAAGGCCATCAGCGCGTCCGCCACCCGCATCAGGATGTTGTCCAGCCGCGCATAGAAGCCCGCCAGCGCCCCCAGCAGGATGCCGAAAACGGCGTTCAGCAGCACCACGCTGGTGCCGATCATCAGGCTCAGCTGCGCGCCGAAGATCACCCGCGCCAGCATGTCCCGGCCAAGGTTGTCGGTGCCCAGCAGGTGCTCCCACGACGGCGGCTTGAACCGCGCGCGCATGTTCAGCGCGTTGGGGGAAACGTCGGTCAGCAGCGGGCCCAGCAGCGTCATCAGCACCACCGCCCCGAACAGCACCGCCCCCACGGCGAAAGAGCGGTTGCGCGCGAAGCGGCGCAGGTTGCCGCGGAACTCGGTCCAGCGGCCCGGCTCGTCCGCCGGAATGTCGGGTTGGGCGTGACTGGCCATGGCGTCAGTCCCCGCCCTTGATGCGGACGCGCGGGTCCAGCCAGAAATACAGGACGTCCACCACGATGTTCAGCAGCAGAAGCGAGGCGGCGATGGAGATCAGCCCGCCCTGCACCAGCGGGAAATCGCGGCTGAGGATGGCGTTGCCCATCAGCGCGCCCAGCCCGGGCACGCCGAAGATCGCCTCGATCACGATCGAGCCGGACAGCAGCACCGACAGGATCAGCCCCAGCACCGTCACCACCGGCATCATCACGTTCGACAGCGCGTGCTGGCCGATCACCTGCCATTCGCTCAGCCCCTTGGCGCGGGCGGTGCGGATGTAGTCCTGGCCCAGCACCTCCAGCATCGTTGACCGGGTGATCCGGGTCAGCAGCCCCGCCTGCAGCAGCGCCAGCGCCAGCGCCGGCATGGTGGTGGTGCGCAGCCAGCCCAGCGGGCTTTCGCTGAAGGGCACGTAGCCGCCGGTGGGCAGCCATCCCAGGTGGACCGAGAAGACCACGATCATCACCAGCCCCAGCCAGAAGTTCGGCAGCGAGATCCCGATCAGCGCGAAGAGGGTCGCCGCCTGGTCGAGGAACTTGTTGTGGTTCAGCGCGGCCACGATCCCGGTGATCAGCCCGAAGACGATGGTGACCAGCAGCGAGTAGATCGAGATGCCGAGGGTGATCGGGGTGCGTGCGATGATGGCGTCCAGCACCGGCGTGCCCAGCATCAGCGAGACGCCAAGGTCGCCCCGGAACAGGTTGGCGTAGAAGCTGAGGATCTGCCGGTAGAAGGGCTCGTTCAGGCCCATGTTCTCGCGGATCCGCTCCAGATCCGCCGCAGAGGCCTCGGGCCCGCCCATGACGGTCGCCGCGTCGCCCGGGATCAGGTAGATCATGCCGAAGGCAAACAGGCTCACCAGCAGCAGGATCGGCACCGCCTGAAGCAGCCGGCTGACCGTGTAGGCTATCATCGGAACGGTGCCTCCCTCATTGCCCGGGGCCGCGGGCCGCGGCCCCGGACGTCACCGGCTCAGTCGTCGAGCCAGATGTTCGAGACTTGCACGTTCGTGAAGGATTTGTAGCCTTCCACGTTGCTTCGCAGCCCTTCCGTGGCCTTCAGGATGCCGAAGGTGATGCCCAGCACGTTCTCGAAGGCATAGGCCTGCCCCTCGCCGAAGGCCGCGACCCGTTCCTCCAGCGTCTCGGCGTTCTCGACCCGGTCGAAGATCGCGTTGAAGGCCTCGGGCCCCTCGTTGTTGGGCGGGGTGAAGACGTTGTTGGGGTTGGCGAAGTTGCGCAGCGCGATCGGGCCGCCCTGCTGCACAGTCGAGGTCCAGACGGTGAAGAAGAAGTTCCACGCCCCGTCCGCCTTCTGGCTGGTAGCCAGCGCCGTCGGCCAGTCCAGCACGCTGACCTCGGAGTTGAAGCCCGCGGCCTTCAGCTGCTCGTTCATGACGAGGGCGGCGGTGTAGGACCACTGGAACTGCTGGGTGGCCAGCAGGATCACCGGCTCTCCGTCATAGCCGGCCTCTTCCAGCAGCGCGCGCGCCTTCTCGGGGTCGGCCTGGTTGTAGAACTCCAGCCCCGCCTCGGAATAATAGGCCTGCGAGGGGTACTGAAGTGCGCCCTGCAGCTCGAACTCGCCGTCACTGGCGGCGTCCGCGATCTCCTCGGCGTTGATCGCGGCGGCCATGGCCTGCCGGATCAGCAGGTTGTCGGTCGGCGCGCGCGAGAAGTTTGGGTAGCCCATGGACACGCCCTGCAGCCGGGTCACAAGCTCGACCCCCTCCAGCGCCTCCAGCCGCGGCTTCGAGATCGCCGGGACCGCCGTGGCGATATGCACCTCGCCGGTCTCCAGCGCCGCCATGCGGGCGCCCGCCTCGGTGATCATGCGGAAGCGGACGGTGTCGACGCAGGCCTCCTTGTGGCCGCCGAAGCCGGTCAGCTCCGGCTCCACGTCGCTGGCGACGTAGTCGTCGAACCGCTCCAGCAGGACGTGGCTGTCCGGCACGAACTCCACCAGCCGGAACGGCCCGGTGCCGATGATGTCGATCTCGCCCGCGCCCTTCACGGCTTCTTCCTCGGGCATGATTACGATCGGCACGGTATAGGTCGACAAGTTCTCGATGAAGGTGGCCTGCGGGTGCTTCAGGACGAGGATGAAGGTATTGTCGTCCGGCATCTCCCAGCCCTCGACCACATCGAGGTTCGACCGGTTGCCGCCGATCTCCCTGTACCGCTCGAACGAGGCCGCCACGTCCGCCGAGGTCATCGGCTTGCCGTTGTGGAAGGTCACGCCCTCGCGCAGGTGGAAGGTGTAGTTCAGCCCGTCCTCGCTGACCTCCATGCTGGTGGCGAGGTCGAGCACCGGGCTCATGTTGGCGTCCCGGGTGATCAGCGCCTCGTAGATGTTCATGGCGACGTTGCGGGTGGCCCCCGCCGAGGTGGTGTGCTGGTCCAGCGTCGGTATGCCCGATTCCACCGCGACGATCAGGTCGCCGCCGACCTTGGGACATTCGAAAACGCCCTGCGCGGACGCACTTCCCGCCGCACTTGCCAGCCCGGCGACAACCGCCGCGGCCAGGGTGAGGTTTGTCTTTCGTGTCGTCATGAACTGATCCTCTGTTGGAATGGTTTGTTGAACAGAAACCGGTACTCAGGCAGCCGCTTGGTGTGCCAAATCTTGCGCGCCCCGCCGGGCGCCCTCCCTGATCCGGGCCGAAGCCGAACCCGGCCGTCTACGCCGGCGACCGGCAGCCGCCATATGGGGCAGATGTCCGCCGCTGGTCCTCCGTCTCGCCACGTGGCCAGCCGCTGAATGGACCGACTCTACACGCACCTTTAACCTTAAAGTAAGGAGTAACATCCTAACGACACAGCGTCAACGTTTTCGCCGCCGTGCCGGGGCGGGACTTGGATCCCTGCCCTGATGCCCCGATGCTGGACATCCGCATCCCCCCGCGTCATTGCGGGGCCGGGGCGCGGCCGGGAAGGCATGGGACGTCACGGGCCGGGAAGAAGAAAATGCGCCAGCAAGGCGAGGACTGCGCGGTCCTGACGATCACGTCGCGAAGGTATCTGCCCAACGCCCGGGTCACCGCGGCCTCCTACCGGGCGCACAATCCCGGGGTGCCGGTCTACATGCTGCTGGCCGACACCGACGACGCCCCTGCGGCCGACGAGCCCTTCCGCACCCTCCCCCTTTCCGACCTCGGCCTGCCCGACCTGCCGGACTACGCCTTCCGCTACACAGAGATGGCGTTCTCCTATGCCCTGACCGCCGCGGCGATCGCCCGGGTGATGGACCTCGGCCATTCCCGCGTGCTGTTCCTCAAGCAGGAGACGCTGGTCACCGGCGACCTCTCTGCGGTCTTCGAAATGCTCACCCGACACTCCGCCGCGCTGACCCCGCATTTCCTGTCCCCGCCGCAGGAGGGCGGCGCGCTGTGGCAGGAGGTGAACGTGCTGCGGGCCGGCACCTTCAACGGCGGGGTTGCGGGGTTTTCCGACTGTCCCGAGGCGCGCGCGTTCCTTGCCTGGTGGGCCGCCAGCAGCCGCGCAGACTGCCGGCTGGAGGTGCAGCGCGGCTATCATTACGAGCAGCGCTGGCTGGACTTCGCCCCCAGCTTCCTGCCCGGTCTCGGCGTGATCCGCGACCCCGGGATCAACGTGGGCCACTGGAACCTGCCGGACCGCGCGCTGCGCGGTGACGGCGGGGCGCTGAGCGCGAACGGCATGCCGCTGCGGGTGATCCGGTTCTCCGGCTACGACCCGGACCAGCCGCAAAGCGTGACGCGATACAACCGGCAGTTCCTCGTGGGGCAGACGGAGGACACCGCGCAGGCGCTGTTCGCGCGCTACGACGCGATGCTGCGCGAGGCGGGGTGGGACGCGGCGCAGGGGCTGCGCTACGGCTTCGGCGCCTACCACGACGGCACGCCTGTCACCGACAGCCAGCGCGCGCTCTACCGCGACACGCCCGGCGCGGCGGACCGTTTCGGCGATCCGTTCCGCAGCGGGGCGGGCAGTTTCCAGACTTGGGCGCAGGGCCGCCGGCGCGGGAAAGCCGCGTGACCGGCCCCGTGATCTGCACCATCGCCGCCCCCAACTACCTGCCCCTCGTGCGGGTGCTGGCGCAGTCGCTGGCACGGACCAACCCCGGCCTGAGCCTGCGCGTGCTGCTGGTCACCCGCGGCCGGACACCGGCGGCCGGGACCGAGGGGCTGGACCTGCTGACGCCGCGGGACCTGGGCGATCCCCGGGCGGCGGCCATGACGCGGCGCTACGGGGTCAAGGACCTCTGCGCGGCGCTGAAGCCCTTCCTGCTGAACCACCTGCTGGACGCGGGCGCGGGCCCGGTGCTGTTCCTCGACCCCGACATCCTGGTGACCGCCAGCCTCGCGCCGGTGCTGGAGATCGTGGCGCGGCACCCGCTGACCCTCAGCCCGCACCGGCTGCGCCCCGCCCTGCCCCTCGGCGCCAGCGCGGTGGAGCGCACGCTGCTGACCTCGGGCCTGTACAACGCCGGCTGTATCGGCGTCACCGACCACCCGGAGAGCCGCGCGTTCCTGCGCTGGTGGGCAGAGCGCTTGACCACCCACTGCATCGGAGATCCATCGGCGGGCTATCACTATGACCAGCGCTGGCTGGACCTCGCGCCAAGCTTCGTGCCGGGGCTGCACCTGCTGCGCGATCCCGGCTGCAACCTGGGGCACTGGAACATCGACAGCCACCGGATCACCGGCACCGCCCCGGACCTATCGGTCGACGGGGCGCCGCTGCGGTTCTTCCATTTCAGCGGGTTCGACCCGGCGAAGCCCTCGCAGCTGACGCAGTTCGAACGGGACCGGAGTGTCGCCGGCACCCTGCTGCAACCGTTGTTCGAGGATTACGCGGAAAGGCTGCGGGCCGAGGGGTGCACCACCACCGCGCGGCCCGGGCGGGTGGCGCGGCTTGCGGCCGCGCTGGGTCTGCGTGTCCGAAGGACGTTCGGGCCGCGTTGACAGGCGCGGGGCCGGCAAGGCCCCGCGCGTCGGGATCAGAAGTAGGTGCTGAACTTGATCTCGAAGAAGTTGTCGTCCTTCGCGAAGGACAGCGGGTCCTTCCAGCCGTCGGAGTCGATGTGCACCGCGTTGAACTCGGCGCTGAGGCTGTCGGTCAGGCGGGTCGAGATCTGCAGCTGGTACAGCCGCGCCTGGGTGTCGAGATCGTGGAACCCGCCCAGACGGATCCGGGTATCGCGCGGGTCGTTGAACAGGTAGTGGGCGCCCACGAAGATGTCATCCTCGAAAAGCGTCAGCGGCTGGCGCGAGTCGCGGTCGTCGTAGAGGTATTCCAGCGCCAGGGTCAGCGCGCTGCCCTGCAGGCCCACGTTGTGGAACTGGTAGTCGCCGCCCACCACGCCGGAGAAGTAGCCATCCTCGTTGCGGGGCATGGTGTAGGTGCCCTCGAACCGCAGCTGCAGGTCGTTGCGCGCGAAGACGAAGCTGGCGCCGACCTGCTCGATCTTCTGGTAGTAGGGGATGAGGCCGACCGCCGGAACGCCCGACAGCAGGCTCAGGAACTGGTCGTTCACGTTGGCGTCGAGAAAGTCGAACAGGTCCTGCGGATCACGGCCGGCGGGAAAGCCGGATTCGTAGATGCTGGCGATGGTCTGGTTGTAGGTGCTGCAGACCGCCTCGGTGATCGGACCGACGGAGTTGACGCAGCCAGGCAGGGAAACCGGGTTGCGGTTGGTGCCGTTGAAGTAATGGGCCGCCACGTCCAGGCCGCCGCCGGCCACCGCGTAGTTGTTGGTGAAGCGCAGGGCCACGTCCACGTCGCCCTCGTTGCCCTGGTAGATCGCGCGGTCGCCATCGGTCTCGAACAGCGCGCGGTGACGCGAGGATTCGTCGGGCAGTATCGGCTGCTTCAGGCCCAGCAGCGCGTAGCCGCTGATCGTGCCGAACCGGGTGTTGTAGTTGGCGTTGATCATCGGGGTGCCGACCAGGTCGTAGTCCCCTTCCACGTCGGTGGTGACGCGCGGGTTCAGCACGTTCATCACGCTGCGGCTTTCCGCGACGCCCCAGTTCTCGACGTTCCAGCCGATCAGGAAGTCCGCGTTGCCGAAGACCTGCGTGTAGTAGGCCTTCTTCACGTTGAAGTAGGACCGCCCGTTGGTGCCGTCCGCCAGGGCGGAGAACTGGAACACCACGTTGCCGGGGCCCACTTGGCCGCTGCCGTCGAGGTGGGCGCCAAGGAAGAAGTAGGAGCCAGAGCTGGACTGACCGTCGAACAGGCCGTCCTCGACGTAGTGGCGCAGGCCGAAGTCGAAGCGGGCCGAGATGTCGACGGTCTTTTCCTGCGCGAAGGCGGGCACGGAAAGCGCGGAACACAGGATCGAGGTGGCGGCGAAGCGCCCGTAAAGGCCGTAAGTCATCTGAAATAATCCCCTCTTGCGCGGTAACCTTAACCTCCGCGCGCAGGGGGCTCATCGCAAATCAGGCGCGCGGCGGTCGCGCGCCGTTTCGCTGTTGCAAATAAGGCGCTAAATGGGCCGCCTCAGCGGATGCGGGACAGCGCATCGGGGGTCATGGTGGTGCCGCTGACCCCGGTGTTGAAGCGGAAGTTGCTCCAGCTGAGAATCGTGGCGCGGCCGGTCAGGTGGTTGCGCATGTCCATCCGCGAGGCGCGCCACCAGCGGCCGTTGTACTGCCGGTAGCCCGACATCCGCAGCGTCTTCAGGTGGGCGCCGCGACGGTCGAAGTACATCACCTGCTGCACCCTCAGGTGCGCGGTGTCGAACCAGACCCGCTGCACCGCGTAGCCGGAGCTGCCGCGGGGCCGCCGCTCGACCACGTGGCAGGTGCCGCCGCCGCCGGGGCAGGCCTCGTCGCCGATCCACTTGTGGCTGAACTTGCCCGGCTCCTGGTCGGTCATGTCCTCGTAGGCGAACTCGCTGCCCACGAAGCTGCCGGACCGCCCCGAGGACGAGATCCGCCGCACCTTGTTCAGGTCGGGCAGCCAGAGCCACTGGTCGTCGGTGCGCCCGTCGTAGCCGTGGGTCAGCAGCGCGGTGTTGCGGATGTCGCCGGGCCACTGGAACACCAGCAGCGCCCGCGAGCCGCCGGGCGCGCGCACCCAGCGCAGATCGAACCGGCGCTGGCCGGTGGCGCCGCCCTGGCTGAGCAGGGTCATCTCTCCGTCCACGGTCATGTCGGTGTAGCCGCGCGCCCGGGCCTCGGCCTCGGTGGCGATGGCCAGCCCCTTCTGCTCGGCCGTCTGCGCGCGGGCGTCCAGCGGAAGGGCCAGCATCGCAAGGCCCAGCAGCCCCACGATCAGGCGGCGGCGGGGCAGTCGGGGGAACGTCATTTTCGAGATCCTTCCAGGACAAGCAGAACGGGCGGCAACAGGAACAGGTCCGCGATCAGGGCGAAACCGATCACGAACAGGGTCAGCATGCCGACATGCTGATTCACCGCGAAGCCGGACAGCATCATGATCGCGAAACCGACCATCAGCGCAAGCGAGGTGATGACGATGGCCGGCCCGACGGCGGCAAAGGTCTCTCGCAGGGCGGTTTCCGCGCCCGTCCCCGCCCGCCGCCGGCGCAGGTAGTGCATCAGCATGTGGGTGGTGTCGTCTACCACGATCCCGAAGGTCATGGTGGTCACGATCGTCGAGCCGAGGTTCACATCGCCGATGGTGAAGCCCCAAAGCCCGAAGGCCATCAGCGCCGGCAGCACGTTGGGCACCAGGCTGATCAGCCCGTAGCGCAGGCTGCGCAGGGTGAACAGCAGCACCGCCGAGACCATCAGCAGCACCGCCCCCAGGCCGTAAAGCATCTGCGCGTTGTTGCGCTGGGACAGCCGCGCGAAGGCGATGGACCCGCCGGTGGCGCGGCTGTTCAGCGCCGGCTCGTTCTCGGCCAGCCAGGCGTCGGCGCGGGCGGCCAGCTGGCGCACCTCGCGGCTGTGGGCGGTGCGCATCACCGCCGTCATCAGCGTCGAGGTGCGGTTGATGTCGATCACCCCGTTCAGGTCGCGCCCCACGGGCAGCGACAGCTCGTAGAACATCATCAGCTGCGCGTTCGCCTCGCGGCTGTCGGCCAGTACGTGGAACGCCGGGTCGTCCCGGTTCAGCGCCTGGTTCAGCCGCTTGAGGATGCTGACGATGGTGCCGGTGGCCACCACCTCGGGCTGGGTGTCCATCCAGGTCTGGAACCGCTCGATCCGGCGCAGGAACTCCGGGTCGAAGACGTTGGTGCCCTCCGGCGCGGTGAAGGAGAACTGCAGCACCTCGAGGCCCGTCAGCCGCTCCTGGATGGCGTCGGCGTCCTGGCGGAAGGCATAGCGGTCGTCGAAGTAGCGGAAGATGCTGTCGTCGAAGCCGATCCGCAGCACTCCCAGCACCGACAGCACGGTGATCAGCGGGAACAGCACCAGCAGCGGCTTGCGGAACCTTATCACCTGGTCCGCCAGCGCCCGCATCGTCGCCGGGGCGATGGGCTGCAGCCCGATCCCGCCCCGCGGCAGGTGCGGCTTGCCGCGCGCCAGCGCCAGCGGCAGGAACAGCAGCGTCGCCCCCAGACCGTAGAGCAGCCCGAAGCTGACGATGTTGCCCATGTCCCGCAGCGGCGGCGAGTCAGAGAAGTTGAGGCACAGAAAGCCCAGCGCCGTGGTCAGGTTGGTGACGGTCACCGGCCCGATGTTCTCGGCCAGGCTCTTCGCCGCGGCCCCGCGCGGGCCGTGCTCCGGCAGGCGGCGCAGCCAGGTCAGCGAGACGTGGATGCACGAGGCCGAGATCAGCACCATCACCGAGACCGGGCTTATGGCGGTGCCGGCGGTCAGCTGGATGCCCAGCCAGCCCGCCAGCCCCAGCGTCGCCAGCGTCCCCGAGATCACCACCGCCCCCGAGACCGCCGCGCACAGCAGGCTGCGCACCATCAGCAGCAGCAGCGCGAAGACCGTCAGCGTGGCCAGCGGCACCAGCAGCAACAGGTCGTCGCGGGTGGCCTCGGCCATGGTCATGCCGCCCAGCAGCGCGCCCGTGACCCGCACGTCGAAGCCGGGATAGGCCCGTTTCCAGCCCGCCACCGCCTCGGCCACGTAATCGGCCGTCTGACGCCGCGCCCCGCGGTCGTCGGCCGGCAGCGCGATGGCCACCCGCAGGCCGAAGGCGCTGCCGTCGGCGGCGACGAGGCTGTTGACCAGTTCGGGGTTGCGCAGGGCCTCGGCGCGGAAGGCCTCTGCCATGGCGCCGGTGATCTCGCCCTCCTCGGGCAACAGCGGCTCCACCAGGATGTCGTCGCCCTCGGCGCGGCTCAGGGTATGGTTGGCGGGGCTGTCGACCCGCAGGGCATAGGGGATCTGCCAGGCGTCCACGGTGATCCGGCGCAGCGCCTGCAGGCTTTCGGGATCGAAGGTCTCGCCCTCCGGCGGCACCAGCATGAACAGCAGGCTCTGCGCCCCGGCATAGAGGTCGTCCAGCGCGCGGATACGGGCGAATTCCTCGTTCTGGTTGCCGAAAAAACCCCGGTCGTCCCAGGAGATCTGCACCCGCGGGATGCCCGCAATCAGCGCCGCCAGCACCACGCCCAGCAGCAGGGCCAGCAGGCCGTTTCGGCGCAGGATGAACCTCGCCGTCCAGCCCGCCTGCTCCGTCATGCCGCCTCTGTACCCGTTGGCCGGCGCGGGTAGCCGTAACGGTCGAAGTAGTCCCGTGCGCTGTCCCGGATCTCGCGCTCCTGCGCGTCGGACAGGACGTAGTCGTTGGTGCGGTAGTCGCGGGTGGCGCGCAAGCCGGCCTCCAGCCGCGGGCGCAGCGGTTCGAAATCGCCAAGATCCAGCCGCGCGTAGACCTCGCGCAGGCTGGCCACCGGATCGCGGCGAAGGTCTTCGTAGCGGATGGTGGCGAAGTTCGCCTCGGGGATCAGCCCGCGCTGCGCGTTGAAGGCGGCGTGCATCTCCTCGAACCCGCTAGCCACCTGCTGCCGGACCGCCGCGGACCCGGGCATCTGCGCCTGCAGCCCCTGGGTCGCCGCCATCGCGGCCGTGGATTTGTGGTGCGACAGCTGGATCGCGTAGGGATCGCGCAGGATGTGCAGGAACTTCGCGTCGGGGAAGTGGTGCAGGATCTCCTCGATCCGCATAGTGTGCAGCGGCGATTTCAGCACCAGCCGGCGGCCCGGATTGACGAATTGCACCGCCCGCAGGAAGCCCAGCCAGGTCTCGCGCCACCGGGCCAGTCGGGCCGGTGTCAGCTGGTCCAGGGCCGCCGCGTCCCTTATCCGCTCGTCCAGCGGGAAGGCGATCGTCCGGTAGGCCGTGGGCGCCCCCATGAGCAGCAGGGCAATCTCGTCCTCCTCGGAGCTGTCAGGCCGCAGCTCCACCGCGTCCATCGGCCGCTTGCCGGGCAGCAGGGCGCGGATCAGCGGCGTCAGGGTCTTGCGCGCGACCAGGAAGGTTTCGGGCATGAAGCACTGCATGGCCGTGGGCCCGGCAAGCCGGTCGTCGAGGGACAGAAGCTGGCTGAGCCAGGTGGTGCCCGACCGCCAGTGCCCCAGCACGAACAGCGGCGCGGGCGAGATCTCCACCCGCCGCAGCCGGCGCCCGTAGACCAGCCGCGACAGCCCCTTCAGCACAGAGTTGCCGGCGGCGCAGACCGTCACCGAAACAAGCAGCCCGTAGCGCGCCGGGCTGACTTCGCCGAGGTTGCCCCGCAGCAGGCGCAGCCAGGCGCCAAGGCACATGCCGTGCCACAGGCGGAACGAGAAGCGGCTGAACCCGTAATCCTCCGGCCGCGCCGGGACCGGCGCCGCCCCGTCGGGCGCCTCTGGCAGGCGGGCCACCACGCTCATCCCTGGACAAGCCGCGCCGGGGCGAGCCCCGCGATCCGGCAGACGGCTCTCGCCTGGTGCTCCACCTCGTCCGGGGTGTAGGCGTCGGCGTCGAAGGACAGGGTGAAGGCCGCCTGCCCGTCCCCGCGGCCGAGGTCAATCCCGAGCTCGTGGGTGATCCGGGTGCCGGGCAGCGGCAGCTTGGTGATCTCCAGCCCGCCCACTTTGCGCGTGGTGCCGACCTGGCTGGCGAAGCCGTCCTTGAACATCGACCGGCGCGACCGTTCCCGGGCCGCAGGGGTGGTGCTGTGGAACTGGTACAGGTGACAACCCCGCGCGATGGCGCTCATCTCTTCATCTGAGAACGGCTGCAACGCCGCGCTCGGCAGATGCGCGAGGGCGGTCAGCAGCTGCGCCCGGGTCTCCCGCGCGGCCTCGGCCAGCCCATCGGGCATTGGCCGGGCCTCGTGGATCACCGGAACGAAGGTGATCCGGTCGCCGCAGAAGGCCGACAGCTCAGGCTCGGGGCGGGCCACGGGAACCGAGACGCCCAGCCGCGGCACCCCGTAGATCTCGCAGAGCGCCTGCGCGAAGGCGGTGTACATCAGCGCGTCGGGGGTCACCCCCATCGCCGCCGCCCGCTCTGGCAGCGCCGCCACCGAGGCGGGGGTGGCATGCACCATAAGGTTGCGGCTTTCGCGCCAGCCCACGGTCCGCCACAGCGGCTCCAGCCCCTTGGCCTTGCGGCCGATGGGCGGGGCCGGCGGATACCGGTCCATGACCGTCTTCCAGTAGGCCTCGTTGCGGGTGCGGGCCTCGCGCCTGGGCAGTTCCCAGTCGCGCAGGTACTCGAGGTGCGACATCGCCCGGCGCACGATCGGCAGGCCAATCAGCAGCATCAGCAGGTCCTCGGTCAGCACCACCATCCCGGTGCCGTCCGCCGCTGCATGGTGCACGCGGGTGATCACCACGTCGCCGCGGGCGCCGCAGTGGACCAGCACGATTTCCGCGAGCGGTTCCGTCAGCGGGTCCAGCGGCCGGCGCGCGATGGCGCGGATCGCGGCGTGAAAGCGCGCGTCGTCCGCGATGTCCTCCGGCGGCAGCGTCACCTCGGTGATCCCCGGACCGGTCTCCTCGATGATCCGACCGCGCCAGCCCCGGGCGTCCTTCAGGAAACGCAGGCGCAGGCTGTCGTGCCGCGCCGCCACCCGCTGCGCCGCGCGTTCAAGCCGCCGCAGGTCCACCCGCGGTTTGACCAGCACAGCCTCGGCCAGCAGCCAGTAGTCGCGGAACCCGTCGCTGCAGGACGGATCGCTCAGCAGGTCGAGCATCATCGCCTGCCGGCGGGAGACCGGGCAGCTTCCGGCCGCGCGTCCGGGCCGGGGCCCCAGGGGCAGGTTCAGCGACATGGGGTTTCCTCAGCTCTGGCCCGAATGCTCCCCGCCCCCGACCGCGTCCGCCGACTCGCGGGCCTTGCCGCTGGCCGCCGGCCGGTCCCTGCCCGGCACCGGCGGCGCGCCTGCCGCCTCGTCCGGGGGCAGGCAGGCCATGACATGCGACAGGATCGCCTGCGCCTTGTCGGGGGTGACCGCGTCGGTGTCGTGGATGATCCGCAGGCGGCGGGCCTCGCCGGTGCCGACCACCTCTAGATGGAGGTCGAACAGCGTGGCATCGGCGGGCGCCGGCCGGTCGGACAGGGAGAAGCCGACCTGGAAGGGCGTGACCCCCAGCGCCTCGTACTGCGCCCGGAAGGCCTTGGCCGCGGCATCGGTGCCGAAGCTGCCATGCGCCCCGGCCCCGGCCAGGATCCGCTGCAGCCCGCTGCGGGCCACGGCGTCGCCGGCCTCGTCGGTCACCACCAAGGGCTGCCACAGGTCGAACGGGCCCACGGCCCCCTCGCCGATCCTGCCGTCGCGCATCGTGCCGCCCCGGTTGACCAGCACCGGCCCCCCGGTTCCCGTGACCTCGCGCAGGGCAGAGGCCAGGGCCAGCAGCAGGTCCGCCTCGGGCCAGTCGCGGGCAAGCCCGGTTTCCAGCGCCGCGGCGGGCCCCCGGTCGTGGCCCAGCCCGATCGGGCCCAGCGCCCGGCTGCGGCCCTCGAAGCGCAGGGGCGCCGGGTCTTCCATCATCGCGTACCACCAGAAGCTGCGGTCGTTCTGGCCGCGGGCGGTGTCGGGCTGGAACCGGCACTGGTCCAGCATCCGCGCCAGCGCGGCGCGCGGCACGGGACGCGGCAGGGCCTTGCCCTCGAGCAGCGCCAGCAGGTCCGACAGCGCCTGTTCGGCAGAAGCCCGGTCGCCCACGGCGCGGTGCATCCGCAGGCCGATCCGGGTGCCCTCGCCCTGCGGTTCATGGCTGATCCGCACCAGCTCGCCCCCGGCCACGTCCAGCAGGCCATCGCCCTGCCCCGCCACCAGACGCGGGCCGTCCCCGGCAAAGTCCAGCGCGGCGTCGCCGCCGCCGGGCTGCACCGACAGGGCCAGCAGCGGATGCCGGCGCAGCAGCTTCGCCGCCGCCTTCGCCATCTTGGCGTCAGAGACCGGGGTGGCCGTCACGGCCTCCAGCACATGTTCCAGCGCGCGCCGCGCGTGGGGCGAGGTCAGGGGCGCCAGCGCCGCCTGCACCAGCCCCACCTGCGCGTCGGTGGGCACCAGCGTCTGCCGCTGCTTCGGCTGCGCCGCCTCTGCGGTATCCTCCGCACCGGCGCTCTCGCGGGCCGCCTCGGCCGCGCGCGACGCCTCGATCTCGCCGGACAGGATCTCCTTCAGCTCGTCCACCGAGGGGGCGCTGAGGAACTTCGACACCGGCATCGACACGTTCAGCGCCGTCTCGATCCGCATCTTCAGCTCGAAGGAGCTGAGCGAATCCAGCCCCAGTTCGCTCATCGGCCGGTCGGTCTGGATCACCGCGCGCTCGACCTTCAGCACCGCGCAGATCTCGGTCAGGATGAAGTCCGAGGCCTCCTCGCGCAGCGCCGCGCCCTCCAGCGACATCAGCCGCGCGCGGATCGCCGAGGTGCCGCCGCCCTGCTTGGCCAGCAGGTCCGAGAACCGCGGGCTTTGCCCCAGCGCCGCGTTGGCGCGGGCCACCTGCTGCCAGTCGGCGCGGGAATAGCAGAAACAGGTGACATCGCGGCTGAGCGCCAGTTCCATCCCCTGTTCGGTCGCCTTCCGCGACAGCCCGTGCAGGCCGACGCTTTCAAGATAGCTGGCAAGGTTCTCGCTGCGCGCGATGAAGCCGCTTTCGCCGATCGCGCCCCAGTCCACCGCCTGCCCGGGCCGCCCGCGGGTGGCGCGGTACAGCGCCAGCGCGTCGAGAAAGGCGTTGGCGGCGATGTAGTTGGTCTGCCCGCCCGAGCCGATCACCTGCGCTATGGAGCTGAAGCCGAGCATGAAGTCCGGCTCTTCCCCAACCTGCGCGAAGGCGCGGTGCAGGTTCCAGCCGCCGGCAACCTTGGGGGCCAGCACGTCGGTGACCATCTCGTCGGTCAGCTGGCCCGCGAAGCCGTCCTTGATGACCGCCGCGCCGTGCACCACGCCGCGGATCGGGCGCGTCCCGCCGGCGCGGGTGCGCACCAGATCCGCCGTGGCACCCGCGTCGGTGATGTCGAGGCCAAGCGCGGTGACGACCGTGCCCCGCGCCTCCATCCGCTGCACCTTGCGCTGGTCTTCCGGCGCCACCGCGCCGCTGCGCGAGGCGAGGATCACCTCGCCGGCGCCGGCCCGGCTGAGCCAGTCGGCGATGTCGAGGCTGAAGCCCCGGGTGCCGCCGGTGACAAGGTAGCCGGCATCGGCCCGCAGCCGCACCGGCCGCGACGGGTCGCGGCGCACGCGGTAGGCGTCCTCGTCCAGCGTCACCACCACCTTGCCCACGTGGCGGGCCTGGCTCATGTAGCGGAAGGCCTCGGCGATGCGGCTGACGGGGAAGGCGGTCAGCGGCAGCGGCACCAGCTCGCCGGTCTCGAAGCGGGCGACCAGTTCGTCGAACATCTCGCTCAGCAGGTCGGGCCGTTCATCGCCCATGGCCGCAAGGTCGATCACCGAGATCGACACGTTGCGCCGCAGCGGCTTCATCCCGATGGAGCTGTCCGCGTAGACGTCGCGCTTGCCGATCTCGAGGAAGCGGCCGTAGGGGGACATGATCTCCAGCCCCTTGGCGATGTAGTCGCCGGGCAGCGAGTTCAGCAGCAGGTCCACCCCCTGCCCCTTGGTGATCCGCGCCACGTCGTCGGCGAACTTCAGGCTGCGGCTGTCCATCACGTGGCGCACGCCCTGTTCCTTCAGCAGCTTGCGCTTGGCGGGGCTGCCGGCGGTGGCGAAGATCTCTGCCCCCGCGGCCTGCGCCAGTTGCACCGCGGCGGTGCCGACGCCGCCGGTGGCGACGTGGATCAGCACCCGCTCGCCGGCGCGCATCCGGCCCATGTGGTTCAGCGCGTAATGCGCGGTGGCGAAGGCCGAGGGGATGGTGGCCGCCTGCTCCAGCGAGATGGAGTCGGGCACCTTGGTCAGCATCTTCGGATCGAGGGTCATGAAGCGCTGCAGGCAGCGGCGGCCGAGGCCCATCACCCGGTCGCCCGGCACGAAGCCGGTGACATTGGCGCCGACGGCATCCACCACCGCGCCGAATTCCAGCCCGAGGTGCTGGTGCGCCGGCGCGTGCTCTGCCTCGCGGGGCAGCAGGCCGGTGACCGCCATCACGTCGCGGAAGTTGAGGCCCACGGCGCAGATGCGGATACGCACCTGGTCCGGGCCCAGCGGCTCCAGCGGGATCTCGTTCAGTTCAAGGTCGTCGATCACGCCGGGGGCGCGCATGGTGGCGTGGAAGTTGACCGAGGGGTCGCCCGCCCGCACCGTCAGCAGCGTCGGGTCGAAATCCTCCGGCTCGCGCTTGCCCAGCCGCGGGGCGAAGACGCGGGTGCCGCGCAGGGCGACCTCGGTTTCCTCGGTCTCGCCCAGCACCCGCGCCGCCAGCGCCTCGGGGCGGCTCAGCGCCTCGGCGTCCGCGTCGATCATCCGCAGGGTGTACTCGGGCGTCTCGGTGGCAAGCCCCCGGCCAAGCGCCATCAGCGGCGCCTGGTAGAGCACCGAGGCCGGGACCGGCCCCGCCGCGGGGTCGGGATAGGCGCCGGAGGTAAGGATCACGATGCGCGCCAGCCCGCCGGGGCAGGCCCGGTGGAAGTCCATCAGGTCGCCCAGCGACACAAGGTCCTTCACCGCCGCGTCCAGCGGGGACAACAGCGCCGCGCCCTCGGCTGTCTCTTCCGGCACCGGCAGCGACAGCGCGCCAGCGCTGAGGATGCCGGCGATCTGCCCCGAAGCCAGCGCCTCGCCATAGGCGGCGTTCAGCCCGTCCGACAGCCGCTCTCCCAGATCCGCGCGGGCCAGCAGGTCGACCGTCGCGCCCAGCCGTTCCATCGCCGTCTTCAGCCCCTGCACCTCGGCGCCCGGCTCTGCCAGCAGCAGCCAGTGGCCCCCGGCGCGGCGGGCGGGGGTCAGGTCGTGCCCCTCGCGCAGTTCCACGAGCGTCTGGACCACGTGGCTTGGCACCACCTCGCCCCCGGCTTCCGCGCGGGCCTTGGTGGGCAGCTCGCGCATGGACAGGTTGTCCACGGTCAACAGCACCTTGCCTTCGGCGTCGGTAACGACAAAGCCGCTCTTGGCATCCCGCGCCGTCAGGTCGTGCACCTGGCGGGCATGCACGTAGATCTCCTCGGGCAGCGGCGCGAAGAAGCGCACGCGCTTGGCGCCGGTGGGCAGGTAGACCGGATCGCCCGGCTGCCGCCCGCGGTGGATGCCCTTCAGGGTCATCCGCGGCTCGGTGATCTGCAGCGCCCCGTCCAGCATCGCCGGGTGGGCGAAGTGGCGACCGAAGGAGGCGCGGGCCTGCTCGGGATAGGTGATGCGCGCGATGGTGCTGCGCCGGGTCATCCACAGGTCGCGGATCGTCTGGAAGGCGGGGCCGTAGTTGACGAAGCTGCCGTCGCCGCCGGGGTTGTAGACCTCGTCGAGAGAGATCTTCTCCAGCTTCGCGTCCTGCGGGTCGAACCGGATGTCCGCCGGGCGCGGCACGTCGGTGGCGCGCAGGATCGCCTCGGCGCGCAGGACCCAGTCCTCGCGGGTGCCGCGCTGGCGGGAATACAGGCACACCCGGCCCCGGGCGGGGTCGTAGGTGGCGTTCAGCAGGATGTCGCCCTCGTCCGGCACGAACATCGCGTCGTTGATCGCGGCGTCCTCGATCTCCAGCACCGCGTCCTCGCCGAACAGTTCGGTGCCCAGCGCCAGGATGGTATCGATGTAGCCGGCGGCGGGGAAGATCACGTCGCTCTGCAGCCGGTGATCGCGCAGGAAGGCATAGGCCTTCAGGTTGATCTCGGACCGCCAGACCGGCACCGCGTCCTTCTGGCGCTGGCCGAGGAAGGGGTGGCGGATGGGGTTCTGCAGCACCGCCTCCGTCTCGTCGGAGCCTTTCCAGAAGGCCTCTCCGACCCAGGCCGGCGCGGGCAGGCGCACGTCGGGGGCGTGGCCCGCGGTGATCGCGCTCCAGTCCAGCGAGGTGCCTTCCACGAACAGCCGCGCCGCGGTGCGGGCGAAGCGGTCGAAATCGTTCTCGCGCCGGTGCAGCGACTGCACCACCGTCGCCTTGGCCCCGGCCTCCATCGCGGTGGAGACTGTGGGACCGGCCAGCGTCGAATGGGGCCCGAGTTCCACGAAGGTGGTGGCCCCCATCTTCAGCGCGGTCTGAACGCCGCCCATGAAGTTCACCGGGCGGCGCAGGTTCAGCCAGCCATAGTCGGTGTCGAACCGGCTTTCCGGCTTGCCCGTCACCGTCGAAATGAAGGGCAGCACCGGCGTGCTCCAGTCGATGTCCGAGACCTCGCGGCGGAACCAGGCCTCGCCGGCGTCCAGCTGGTACGAGTGCCAGGCGGTATCGACCTTCAGGATGCGGATGAAGGTATCGGGGTAAAGCTGCTGGAAATCCTCGACGAAATCCAGCAGCGCGTCATGGTCGCCGGAGACGGTGGTGGACCCCGGCCCGTTGATCGCCGCGATCCCGATCTTGCCGTGGACCGGCAGCAGCGCCTCCACGTCCTCGTGGTTCAAGCCGATCGCGGCCATGGCGCCCTGCTGGCCCAGCTGGTCGCGGATCATCCCGCGCTTGGACAGGAAGCGCGCCGCGCCCTTCAGGCTGAGCCCGCCGGCCACGTGGGCCGCCGCCGCCTCGCCGATGGAATGGCCGGTCAGCATCCGGGGCGTCACCCCGAACTTCCGCCACAGCGCCGCCAGCCCGATCTGGATCGCGAACAGCGCGGGCTGGGTGACGGTGGTGTCGTCGATGCGGCTGTCGGCCTCGCCGCGCAGCAGTTCCGTCACGATGGACCAGCCGGCCACGGGGCGGAATTCCGCGTCGAAGGCCTCGACCGCGGCGCGGAAGGTCTTGTCGCCCTCCATCAGGCCCCGCGCCATGCCCCACCACTGGCTGCCCTGCCCCGCGAACATGAAGCAGATCCGGCGGCCTTCCTGGGTCTGGCCGGTGACGATGTCCTCGGCCGCCTCGATGGCCGCGGCATCGCCGGAGGCCAGCACCTGCAGGGCGCTCTTCAGCTGCCGGGCGGTGCGGGCGAGGATCACCGCGCGCTCTGCCAGGTGGCCGCGCCGCACCGACAGCGCCCGGGCGATGCCGTCCAGCGGCGCCCCCGCCAGCGCGCCGCCGCGCTTCAGCGCCTGCAGCAGCACCCCGGCATTGGCCGCCAGCCCCTGCGCCGTGGCGCCGGAGACTGGGAACATCAGCGGAAAGCCGGACTGCGCCGCCGGCACCGCGGCGCTGGCATGGTAACGGCGCGCGGGTTCCTCCGGCGCGGAAGCGATCAGCACGCTGCCGTTGGTGCCGCCGAAGCCGAAGGAATTGACCACCGCGTGGCGCGTGCCGGCCTCGGAGGGGAAGGCCTCTGTCTTCGTCGGAACGGCGATGTTCAGCGCGTCCAGCGGGATGTTCGGGTTGGGGGCGCTGTAGTTGATGTTGGGCGGGATCTCTCCGTGCCGCACCGCCAGCGATGCCTTGATCAGCCCGGTGATCCCCGCGCCGCTTTCAAGGTGGCCGACGTTGGCCTTGATGGAGCCCACGAAAACCGGGTGCGATGGGTTGTGCTGGCCGATCACCCGGCCGATGGCGCCCGCCTCGATCGGGTCGCCGATGGGCGTGCCGGTGCCGTGCGCCTCGACATAGCCGATCTGCGACTTGGCCACGCCGCTCTTGCGCACCAGTGCCTCGAGCATGGAGATCTGCGCGGTCTGGCTGGGGGCGGTGATCGTGCTGGTGAACCCGTCCTGGTTCACCGCGGTGGCCTTGATCACCGCGTGGATGCGGTCGCCGTCGGCCACCGCCCGCGCATAGGGCTTGATCACCACGATCCCCGCCCCCTCGCCGCGCACGAAGCCGTTGGCGGCGGCGTCGAAGGTCGACAGCCGGCCGGTGGGCGACAGCATCCCGGCGCGCGAGAAGGCCACGTAGCTGTTGGGGTGCGCCACCACGTTGACGCCCGCCACCACGGCCACGTCGCAGGCGCCGGTGCGCAGCCCCTGCACCGCCTGGTCCAGCGCCACCATGGAGGACGAACAGGCGGTATCCACCGCGTAGCTCGGCCCCGTCAGGTTCAGCCGGTGCGAGATGCGGTTGGCGTTGATGCACAGGGCGTAGCCGGTGCCGGCGTAGTCCACGTCGTTGGTCAGCCGCATCTCCTGGATGACGCGGTATTCCGACTGCGAGATCCCCACGTAGACGCCGGTGGTGACGCGCGAGAAGTATTCCGCCGGCCGGCCGCTGTCGTGCATCGCCTCGTAGGTGGTGGTCAGCAGCAGCCGCTGCTGCGGGTCCATCGACGCCGCCTCGCGCGGGGAGATCCCGAAAAAGCCCGCGTCGAAGGTGCGGATGTCGTCAAGGAAGCCGCCCCACTTGGACACCGACTTGGCAATGGAATCCGGGTTGGGGTGGTAGGAGACATCGGTGTCCCAGCGGTCCTTCGGCACCTCGACGATCCCGTTCCCCCTGCCCTTCAGGAAGGACCACAGCTGGTCGGGGCTGTCGTTGCCGCCCGGCAGGCGGCAGGCCATGCCGATTATGGCGACGGAATCATCTGCGAGGTCGAGGCCGGTGACGGACTGCTTGTTCACGTTCCTAATCTCTCCGAAAAAGTGCTGATTGACCGGGAACGGAGACGTGCTGCCGCCCATGGTCCGGAATTGGGCAACATTGTGGCAGGGAACGGCGGCGGAAGGCAGCGTTAACCTTAGGGTATGCGGAATCTGTTTCCGAAAAACCTCAGTTTGCCGGTTGGGGGGCAATCGGGGCCATTCAGATACCAGTCGGCGCCGGGCACAGGGACCGACGCCGTTGGAAATTTTTCAATGGATTGCAGGCGAGGCCCGGCAAAGCGCCGGCCCTCAGATCTCTCCGAGCCGGGTCGCCTCGGCCGCCGTCAGGATGCGGCGGGCGGCGGTGTAGCTGCTCAGCCCGCCGGGGGTGCGCAGTTCGGGGAACAGTTCCAGGATCTCCTGGCGCTGGGCCGCGCCGATGCCACGCAGCGAGTAGTCGCCGGGCTGGAAGCTTTCGGTCCAGGCGCCGTTCGACAGCACCACCTCGTGGTGGTCGAACATGAAGTGGATGTAGGTGGTCCCGGCGGTGCGCGCTTCGTGCACGTCGCGGCCGTTGACCAGGTGCTTGGCGGCGCAAAGCACCTCGCGCTCCTCGAAATACAGCGCCGTCTGGCCCGAGGCCACCAGAACCCGGTGGTTGGGGCTGAGGTGCATGTCCCGCTCCGGCAGCCCGCCCCCCAGCGCGCCCTTGCGCACCAGCACCGGGCGCAGGTGCTCGTTCTCGGCCAGCGCCTTGGCGCCCAGGTACTTGGACCCGATCCAGCGGATCGGCTGCAGGCCGTTGTCCCGGGTGACGACCTTGTCGCCCTCCCGCAGCTCTTCCACCCGCACCGCGCCGCGGATCGTTGCGATGACGGTGCCGGGGGTGAAACAGGGGGTGACAGAGGCGCTGTCGGCATCGCCCTGCCAGGCGATGTCGTCGGGCCGGCGAGCCCCCGCCGCCGGCCCTGGCACAGCCTCGGCGCCGCCGGTCTCAGGATCAGTCAGCCCCAGGTTCTGTGCGTGTTTCGTCATCGACCGTTTCCTCTACACCGGAGGCGCTGGCGCGCCCGCAAATGCCCCCACATTCACCAGTCCTCTGGAGGCTATCCGCCGGGTGCCGGGGGGCGAAGGGGAAATGCGGCGACTTTGCGCCCGGCAGGCCCCGCGGCGGCCACATTGCGCCCTGTTTCGGCCGTTTTCCGGGGGCGCGGGGGCGCCGGGCGTTTCCGCGGGGGCGACAGTCGGGCGGGTGCGGTGGGGGGCTTGCGAGGAACCCAAAGCCGCTCTGGCTGGGCTTTCAGCAGGATTTGCAGGCAACATGGTCCTCGGCGAGGCCCGCTGAAGCGGCCGGATCGTTTCCGGGAGGGAACCGATGCCCCCCTGCCCGAATGTGGCACCAAGGGGGGCGCTGCCCCATTCCCGCCACTATTCGCAGCGCTTCGCCAATCCTTAACAAAGTCTTACATTGTCGCCGGGGCGACGCCGCGCCCCGGCTCGAATCATGCGCCGTGGCGCAGTCCCGGGGGCAGGATGTCCTGGCTGGGCCAGCGGCCGCTGGCGAGCGTGCGGTGATAGCCCTGCACCAGCCCCGCCCGCTCCATCGCGCCGGCGGCGGCGGCGTGGTCGTAGGCCAGCCGCTCCAGCCGCGCCTCGCCGTCCTCCAGAACGGCAAAGAACGTCTCGGCCCGCCCGTCGTTGGCCGGCATGCCGATGGTGCCCGCGTTGACCCAAAGGACCCCGGCCACCTGCCGCACGAAGCCGAGGCCGCAGTGCCCGGCGATCACCAGGTCCACCGGCCCGGCGGCGGCGCGGATCGCGGCGACCTCCTCGGCGAAGACCGCCTCGGGGGCGTCGGGCCAGACGAAGCGGGCGATGTCGGTGACGCCGCCGTGGATCGCCGCGCCCCGCCTCCCCTCGAGGCGGAACAGCAGCATGTCCGGCAGCCCGGCCATCCACGTCCGCGCCGCCTCGGGCAGCGCGGCGGCGGCATGGGCGTACCAGGGGGCCGACAGCCGGTCGCAAAGGCTGCCGGGGGCAAAGCCGCAGCCGCAGCCCGCGCCGCCCTCCGACAGCTGCCGTTCGCAGTTGCCCGCCAGCACCGGGCAGCCGAAGTCCCGCAGCAAGGCCACGGTTTCCGCCGGCTGGGCGCAATAGGCGGCGGTATCGCCGGTGCAGATGCAGTTAGCGGGCGCGATGCCCCGCGCCGCCGCCGCCGCGATCAGCGCGCGGGTGGCCTGCAGGTTCGAAACGGGGCCGCCGAAGGCCAGCAAGGGCCCCGTCAGCGTGCCAAGATCACGGATCACAGGCTGCGGCACGCGGCGCTCCCCTTGCCCTCACTCGCGGCGAAATCCATAACATCCCGGCAGCCTTCCGCAAAGAGAGCCCTGATGACGCTTGACGCCGCCTTCTGGATCACCTCCGTCTCGATACTCGGCCTTCTGGTGCTGTCGGCCTTCTTCTCCGGCAGCGAGACCGCGCTGACCGCCGCCTCGCGCGGCAAGCTGCAGAACCAGGCCGACAAGGGATCGAAGGCGGCGGGGCTGGCGCTGAAGATCACCGAGGACAACGAGCGGCTGATCGGCTCCGTCCTGCTGGGCAACAACCTGGTGAACATCCTCGCCACCTCGCTGGCCACGGCGCTGTTCACCCGCCTGTTCGGCGAATCCGGCGTGGCGCTGGCGACGCTGGTGATGACCATGCTGGTGCTGGTCTTCGCCGAGGTGCTGCCCAAGACCTACGCCATCACCAACGCAGAGACCGCCGCCGCCTTCGTCTCGCCCCCGATCCGGGTGGTGATCCTGGTGCTGAACCCGGTGGTCAGCGCGGTGCGGGCGCTGGTGCGCGGGATGCTGCGGCTGTTCGGGGTGCGGACCGATCCCACCAGCCACATCCTTGCCGTGCGCGAGGAGATCATGGGCGCCATCACCCTCGGCCACAACGAGGGCGCGGTGGAGAAGGAGGACCGCGACCGGCTGCTGGGCGCGCTGGACCTGGCCGAGCGCACGGTGGAGGAGATCATGCTTCACCGCAGCCAGATCGAGATGATCGACGCCGAGCTGCCGCCCCAGGCCGTGCTGCAGCAATGCCTCGACTCGCCCCACACCCGGCTGCCGATCTACCGCGACGAGCCCGAGAACATCGTCGGCGTGATCCACGCCAAGGACCTGCTGCGCGCCATGTACGCCCGGCTGCGCGAGGCGGCCGGAGAGGCCGACCCGCTGGCGGACTTCAAGGTGCTGGACGTGGCGATGAAGCCCTACTTCGTGCCCGAGACCACCACCCTCGACGACCAGATGCGCGAGTTCCTGCGCCGCCACACCCATTTCGCGCTGGTGGTGGACGAGTACGGCTCGCTGGAGGGGCTGATTACCCTGGAGGATATCCTCGAGGAGATCGTCGGCGAGATCACCGACGAGTTCGACGTGGACGAGGACCACCCCCTGCGCGCCACCGACGAGGGCGATTTCCTGGTGGACGGCTCGATGACCATCCGCGACCTGAACCGCGCGGCGGACTGGAACCTGCCCGACGAGGAGGCGAACACCATCGCCGGCCTGGTGATCCACGAGGCGCAGACGATCCCCAGCCAGGGGCAGGTCTTCAACTTCCACGGCTTCCGGTTCGAGGTGGTGGCGCGCAAGGACAACCGGCTGACGCGGTTGAAGATCCGGCAGATCGGGTGAGAAATTTCGTGGAGGTACGGCTTCACGCCCCTCCGTTGCCGAGACTGACGCCCGCACAGAAGCAAACGCGGCAAAGTCCGCCTGATAGATTGAAGTTGCACGTATGACGGACAGTCAGAACGCCACTTGG
The DNA here is from genome assembly GCA_048262455.1 of Rhodobacter sp. Lineage (GTDB taxonomy): Bacteria > Pseudomonadota > Alphaproteobacteria > Rhodobacterales > Rhodobacteraceae > Psychromarinibacter. Next base: position 176,897 of record JBLXFD010000001.1, on the reverse strand, counting down.
CCCGGCAGGCCTTACACCTATGCCTCGGTCGCCTTGATATCCGCGCTGTCGTTCTTCGCCATTGGCAGATACGTACTCGCCAACGGGCACCCTCATGAAGATGCCTATATCCTATTTATATATAGCGAAGCCTTGGCCAAATACGGAAGGATCTCCTATTACGTGGGAGGACCCACTGCCGAAGGGGCAACAGATTTCCTGTGGATGCTGGCAATAGCGGGTTTGAACTTCCTCAAAATCCCCAGCGCTCAGGCTGCCCTTATACTCAACTCGTTTGGAATCGGGCTTCTTGCTACTGTTATTCTGGTCGGTGTGACCCGCGTTGGCGGCAACAGGCTCATCGGGATCATCGCCGCGCTTGCCCTGCCGCTCTTCGGGTTTGTCTATGCGGGCTACGGAGGCTTTTCGACACCGTTATATGTGGCGCTGACCGTCCTCTGCGTCGCCATTTTAAGCCATTGCACCGGCACGGGTATTCTCACAGTGCCACTGCTGGCAATAGTTTTGGGACTGTTCCGGCCTGATGGTGTTGTTTTGGGGGCAGCATTCACCGTCTTGGGAGCATACTATTGCCCAATTGACCTCAGATCAAAGTACTTCCGGGCCGTATCAGTCGCGTTCAGCATAGGCTGCTTGTACTTCGCCTGGCGCTGGTGGTACTTCGGAAACTTCCTGCCGCTCCCACTCATCGTGAAGAGCGAAGGTGATGGGATCTTTAAAGGACTTACCCCCAATGTCATTTGGCTCAGAGAAGACCTGATCCTTATCTTGGGGTCACTCCTGATACTTTCTTTTAGGAAATCCCAGAGAAACAGGTATGCACTGGTTATTCTATCCAGCTTCTCGCTCTTCCTGTTCCTCCTTTTTGGTGTGCAGACGCAGAATATCAATTTCAGATTCCAAGGCCCCATCTCAGGAACACTGCTGTACTTCAGCATCCTCGGACTTTCGTATTACGTCATTCACAGTCGTCGTACTATCGTGAAGGTTGCCATAGCCTCAGCCTTTTTTACCCCATCTCTGCTCCCGGAGGCTTCAAAGCTCCCGCGTCTGATCGCCTATCTTACAAACGATGATTACATAAACTTCTTTCCTGCCCAACTCTGTAAGGCCACACAGAAGAGCAACCCGCTGATCGCTTTGACCGAGGCAGGACGGATCGCTTATTGGCTACCAGGTCGGTACGTCGACCTGGTTGGGCTGAACACATCCCACACCGCACATAACGGTGCCGATGCCAAGTATATCAACGAGATCCGGCCGGACCTGATATTCATCCACGTCGCCGGAACTGCAAAATTCCAATGCGACAGTTCCTATTGTCAGGTCCCCGCAGACGAACTTTCAGAAGCGACCGAGAAGGCCCTGACATCCGAGGCTCCGAATGACCGCGTGGTGCAGGCACCATTGGCCGTTTACGAGCACTTGGCTCAGAATCCGGACGCTTATGATGTCATGACGGTTCGCTACGGCGGAGGTTACAACCACCTATATGCGATCAAGCGCGACGGCTCGATTGATCTTGAAGTCTTCGTCGATGCACTGGATCAAAGCTTCAGCAAGACCGGGCAATCCTCTTACCTGGATCTGATCGCCGACCCCAGCTGCACGCACTGACTATAGGCTGGATTGATGGGTTCCCGCCCCCCTCACCGCCCCTTGAACAGCGTCCCGAAGATACCCCGCACGATACGGCGCCCCGTGGTGCCGCGCAGTTCCTTCTTCAGCGCCTCCGCCAGCGCGCCGCCGAGGCTGTCGTCCCGCTCCACCCGGCGGCCCCGGCTGTTGCCGCCGCCATAGCGCCGCCCGGTGCGGAACTCGCGTTCCGCCTCCGGCTCCTGCGCCGCCTCCTGCGCCTCGGCCTCCGCCTTCGCCGCCTCGGCGGCGCGGGCCGCCAGCCGCTCGTAGGCGCTGTCGCGGTCCACCACGGTGTCGTATTTGCCCGCCACCGGCGAGGCGGCGATCACCCGGGCGCGGGCCTCGTCGGGGATCGCGCCGAGGTGCGAGGACGGCGGGCGGATCAGGGTGCGTTCCACCACCCCCGGCGCGCCCTTGTCCTCCAGCATCGAGGTCACGGCCTCGCCCACCCCCACCTCGCGGATCGCTACCTCGGTGTCGAAGCGCGGGTTGGGCCGGTAGGTCTCGGCGGCGCGCACAAGCGCCCGCTTGTCGCGCGCGGTGAAGGCGCGCAGGGCGTGCTGCACGCGGTTGCCCAGCTGGCCCAGCACGTCCTCGGGCACGTCGTCGGGGTTCTGGGTGCAGAAATACACCCCCACCCCCTTCGAGCGGATCAGCCGCGCCACCTGCTCCACCTTGTCGATCAGCGCCTTGGGGGCGTCGTCGAACAGCAGGTGCGCCTCGTCGAAGAAGAACACCAGCTTCGGCTTGTCCGGGTCGCCCACCTCTGGCAGGTCCTCGAACAGCTCGCTCAGCAGCCACAGCAGGAAGGTGGCGTATAGCTGCGGGCTGCCCATCAGCGCCCCCGCGTCCAGCACCGAGATCCGCCCGCGCCCGTCCGGGTCCACGCGTATCAGGTCGTGCAGCTCCAGTGCCGGCTCGCCGAAGATGCCGGCGCCGCCCTGGTTCTCCAGCACCAGCAGCTGGCGCTGGATCGCGCCGACCGAGGCCTTCGACACGTGGCCGTAGCGCAGCGACAGGTCGGGGGCGTTCTCTCCCACCCAGACCAGCAGCGCCCGCAGGTCCTTGAGGTCGAGCAGCGGCAGCCCCTCGTCGTCGGACAGCCGGAAGGCGATGTTCAGCACCCCCTCCTGCGCCTCGGAGAGGTCCAGCATCCGCGCCAGCAGCAGCGGGCCCATCTCGGCCACCGTGGTGCGAATCGGATGGCCCCTCTGGCCGAAGAGGTCCCAGAAGGTGACGGGGAAATCCGTGTAGGCGTAACCGTCGAAGCCGATGGTGGCGGCGCGCTTCATGAAGGGCTCGTGCAGCTTGGCCTCGGGCGAGCCGGACAGCGCCAGCCCCGCCAGATCGCCCTTCACGTCGGACAGGAACACCGGCACCCCGGCGGCAGAGAACCCTTCTGCCAGGATCTGCAGGGTCACGGTCTTGCCGGTGCCGGTGGCCCCGGCGATCAGCCCGTGCCGGTTCGCGTACTTCAGCCGCAGCCCCTGCGGCACCGCGTAATCCTCGCCCCCGCCGCCCAGGTAGATCCGGTCCTGCATCGTCTCGTCCCCCGCTTGCCCGCTGAAATGGCGCCTTCCCGGTTGCGCCATACCCGCGCGCCGCGCGCAACTTGAAAATACATTATTAATTCTTCGCCCGTACAGTCGCAGGAGTTCGGCGATCGTGTTTGTCATCGCCGGGCGGACTTCCTCCCTGTCAGACTCGCCGCGCCTTCGGGCGCTGCTTTTTTGTCTCACGCAAGCCCTGTTGATGCGGCGGAACTTCGCTGTTGACGCATGGGGACAAAGACCGTAGCGTGCGGTCCAGAAGATAAGTCGGCCAGTCCGGCAGGGAGAAAAAAGCTAAAGAAAAAGGGCTGCTTGCAGCCCTTTTTTTCGTGCGCAGCCCGTCCCGCCGACGCCGCGCCGCGCTGGAAATCGGGGCCTGACAGTTTGCGCCGCGCGTGCTACCACACGCAGCGAAACAATCCAAAGCGACCGATGGACACCCGATGACTCACCTGATTCGATCCCTGCCGCTCGCCCTGCTGCTGGCACTGTCCGGCCCCGCCTTCGCGCAGGATACCCCGGCCACCCCCGAGGCCGACGCACCGCCCGCCGACCCGCTGGCGCTGAACATGGGCGAGAACGAGCCCGCGGCCGACGGCCCCGGCTCGATCTACGTCAAGACCACCCACGATGACTGGCAGATCCGCTGCATCCGCGCCCCCGAGGGCAACGAGGATCCCTGCCAGCTGTACCAGCTGCTGAAGGACGCCCAGGGCAACGCGGTCTCCGAGATCAACATCTTCCCGCTGGACGACAGCCAGGAGGCCGCCGCCGGCGCCACCGTCGTCACGCCGCTGGAGACGCTGCTGACCGCCCAGCTGGGCATGCAGGTCGACAGCAGCGGGGTGAAACGCTACCCCTTCGCCTGGTGCTCGCAGATTGGCTGCTTTGCCCGGCTCGGCTTTGCCGACGAGGACGTGGCGGCCTTCAAGCGCGGCAACGTGGCCAAGATCATCATCGTGCCGGTGGCCGCGCCCGATCAGCAGGTGTCGCTGACGGTCTCGCTGAAGGGCTTCACCGCCGCCTTCGACGAAGCCGCCGCACTGCGGAACTGATGCTTTCCGGGGCCTGCCGCCTGGGTGCGGCGGGCCCCGCTTCGCGTGCCGCGCAAGCCCGAGGCTAGCGCGCCCGCCGCCCCTCTTCCTCCAGACCGTCCAGCACCGCCCGCGCCGCGCGCAGGCCCGGCGCCTCGCCGCCGCGCCCCAGCGAGTTCATGGTCTCGGCCATGGCCGCCTGCTGCGCCGCCCGCGCCGGCCCGTCGCCGCGCAGCCGCAGCAGCGCCTCGGCGATCGGGCCGGGACGGCAGGCGGGGCCCAGGAACTCCGGCACCGCGCGGGTGCCCGAGACCAGGTTCACCAGCGTGGCGGTATCGACCCGCAGCATCCGCCGGGCGATGGCCCAGGTCAGCCGGTTCATGTCGTAGGCGATCACCATGGGCGTGCCCGCCGCCGCCAGCTCCAGCGAGACCGTGCCAGAGGCCGCCAGCGCCAGGTCCGCCGCTGCGAAGGCCGCGCGCTTGGTCGCCGTCGCCTCGGCGTCGGAGCGGCCGCGGGGGTCCAGCACCAGCGGATCGCCCGGCCAGCCCCGCGCCGCCGCCAGCGCCGCCTCGGCCACCCCGGACGCGGCGGGCAGCACCGGGCGCAGGTCCGGCGCCTGCGCCAGCACCCGTTCCAGCGCCGCGCCGAAGACCGGGCCCAGCCGCGCCAGTTCCCCGCGCCGCGAGCCCGGCAGCACCAGCAGCAGCGGCGCCTCTCCCAGCCCGTGGGCGGCGCGGAAGGCGCGCACCTCGGCCTCCGGCACCGGCGGTTCCGCGGCGGCGGGGTGGCCGACGAAGTCGCAGCGCATCCCGGCGGCTTCCATGTATGGCGGCTCGAACGGCAGCAGCGCCAGCACCTGGTCCACGGACCGCGCCATCTTCGCGGCGCGCCCCGGCCGCCAGGCCCAGACCGAGGGGGCCACGTAGTGCACGCAGCGCACCGGCGCCGCCGCCTTCACGCGCCGCGCCACGCGCAGGCCGAAGTCGGGGCTGTCGATGGTGATCAGCACGTCGGGCCGGGTGTCGATCACCGCGCGGGCGGTCTCGTCGATGCGGCGGGACAGCTGGCGCAGCTTGGGCAGCACCTCGGCCAGCCCCATCACGCTCAGCTCGGTCATGTCGAAGCGCGAAGCCAGCCCCTCGGCCTGCATGGCAGGGCCGCCGACGCCGTCGAACGCCACCTCCGCCAGCTGCTTCAGCCCGGCCATCAGCGCCGCGCCCAGCCGGTCGCCAGAGGCTTCCCCGGCGATCACGAAGACCCGCGTCAGTCTTCCGCCCACAGCGCGATGCCCGCATCCCCGGCGCGGGACAGCACCTCGTCCCGGTCCAGCACCAGCACGCCGCCCGCGGCGACGCAGATCGCCGCCAGCCCCGCCGCCTGCGCCTGCGCCACGGTGCCGGGGCCTATCGCGGGCATGTCGGCGCGCGGGTCCTGGCCGGGCTTGGGCCGCTTGACCAGCACGCCGCCGGTGACCGGCAGCGGGCCGCGGGTCTGGGCCACGAAGCGCAGCAGCGCCTCGGTGCCCGGCGCGGTCTCGATCCCCAGGCACAGCCCCTGCGCCACCACGCAGCCCTGCCCCACGTCCAGCGGCCCCAGCGCGTCCAGCAGCGCCCGGCCCCGCGCCGCGTCCGCCGCCAGCCCCTCGGGGGCGGGCGCGGGGGTCAGCGTCAGTTCGGGGCAGATTTGGTGCGCACCCTCCACCGTGAAACCCTGCTCCTCGAAAGCGCCGATCACCACCCGCAGCAGCCCGTCGTCGCCGCCGCGCATGGCCTGCGCCAGCTTCGGCGCCAGCGCCATGGTGGCGGCGTCGAAGGCGGAGGGGTCCAGTGTCGGCCGGGTCAGCCCGCCCGCCAGCACCAGCCGGTCCACCCCCTCGGCCCGCAGCATGTCGTAGAGCGCGCCGAAGCGTTCCAGCCGCGCCGTGGCATCGGCGGTAAGCGAAGCGTCCAGCGGCACCGTCTCGATCCCCACCAGCAGCGCCTCGGGCCGCGCGGCCTTCAGCAGCGCCGGCAGCCGGCCGCGGCCCGCGATGATCGCGAGGTGGCTCATGTCTCGGGGGTCAGGAAGTGCCGGTCGGTGTCCGACAGGATGAAGTCCGCCACCTCGCGCACGTAGTCGCTGTCGGCCTCTTCCTGCAGCTTGCGGGCGCGGTCCTGCAGGGTGCCCTCGCCCCCGGCCAGCGCGGCGTAGGCGGCGCGCAGCGCGGCGGTATCGGCGCGCGGCAAGCCCTTGCGGCGCAGGCCCACCAGGTTCAGCCCGCGCAGGGTGCCGGAGCCCGCGTCCACCATGCCGTAGGGGATCACGTCCTTGGCCACCTTGGTCAGCCCGCCGATGATCGCGCCGCGCCCGATGCGCACCCACTGGTGCACCCCCGAGACGCCGCCGATGATCACGTCGTCGCCGATCTGCGCGTGGCCGGCGATGCCGGTCTGGTTCACCACGATCACCCGGTTGCCGATGATGCAGTCATGCGCCACGTGGACGCCGGCCATGAACAGGCAGTCGTCGCCGACCCGGGTGATGCCGCCGCCATGCTCGGTCCCGGGGTTCATGGTCACATGCTCGCGGATCCGGTTGCGCGCGCCGATCACCAGCCGGGTGTCCTCGCCGGCGTACTTCAGGTCCTGCGGGATCTCGCCAAGCGAGCAAAAGGGGAAGACCACCGTGCCCTCGCCGATCTCGGTCTGCCCGGCGATGACGTTGTGGCTTTTCACCACCACGTCGGCGCCCAGCACCACCCGGGGGCCGATCACGCAGAAGGGACCGACCTCGGTGCCGGCCCCGATAATGGCGCCCTCTTCGACGATGGCCGAGGGGTGGATACGCGCGGAAGCGTCGACGGTCACGTCAGTCCCCGGCGCGGAAGTCGACCATGGCCGCGAACTCCGCCTCGGCGGCACGTTGGCCGTCGACCTCTGCGATGCCGTGAAACTTCAGCACCTTGCCGCCGGCGCGCAGGCCGGTGATGTGCAGCTTCAGTTGGTCGCCGGGCACCACCTTGCGGCGGAACTTGGCCTTGTCCACGCTCATCAGGTAGATCAGCAGCCGGGTGTCGGTGATGTCCTGCGCCACGCCGATCATGATGCCAGCGGTCTGGGCCATGGCCTCGATGATGGTGACGCCGGGCATGATAGGGGTGCCGGGGAAATGGCCCTGGAACTGCGGCTCGTTGAAGGTGACGTTCTTGATGCCGGTGGCCGACTTCGTCCCGTCGATGTCCACCACCCGGTCCACCAGCAGGAAGGGATAGCGGTGCGGCAGGATCCGCTGGATCAGGTCGGTGTCGGCGGTCTTCAGGGCTTCGGTCATGTACGCCGTCCTTCGTGGCTGTCGCGGGCTGGGGTGGTCTAGCAAGCGGGCCTGCACGGTACAAGCGCGTTGACCGTCGCAATCACCGTCACTGCGGCGCAGGTCCGGGCAGCGGAACCGGGGGAATGGCGGGATCGGGATCGGGCCGGGTGGCGGGCGGCACCGGGGCGAGGATGCCGTCGCCGGCGGGCGCGGCGGCCAGCGCGGCGTCGATCCGGGCGATGGCCTCGTCGGTGATGTCGATGCTGTCGGCCGACAGCAGCACCGTGCGGCGGTCCAGCATCACCAGCGCGCCGCGCTCGCGGACGATGTCCGCCAGGATCGGGGTGACGCGGCGCAGGAAACCCTGCCGCTCCTGCTCGCGCATCTGCTGCAGCGCGCGCTCCTTGGCGTCCTGCTCGGACCGGATGCGCTGCACCTTGGCGTCGAAGGCGTCGGCGAGGGCGCGGAACTCGTCCACCGGCAGGGTCTTGCGCCGCTCGGTCAGGGCCAGTTCCTCGGCCGAAAGCTCCGCCTCGATGGTGCGGTTCTCCGCCGCCAGCGCCGAGGCGCGGCGGTCCACCTCCGCGGCGATGCGGTCGGCGACGGCGGTGTCGTTGAGCATACGTTCCTGGTCCAGCACCAGGATCGGCGAGGCCGGCGGGCGCGCCGTTTCCTGAGCCGTCTCCTGGGCCGCCTCCTGCCCCGTGGCCGGGAAGGCCAGCAGCGCGAGGGCGATCAGCCCCCGCGCCGCGATGGTCGCGCCATGCCGCATCGGCCTAGAACTGCGTCGAGATCGTCAGGTCGAAGTTGCGCTCGACGTCGTAGGTTTCCTTGACCAGCGGCTTGGAGAAGTTGAACCGCAGCGGGCCAATCGGGGTGTCCCAGAAGATCGACACGCCGGCCGCCGCGCGGATGGCAAAGGTGTCGTCGATGGGCCCGCCGGTGCCGGCGTTGTCATCGAGATCCCAGACCGAACCCACGTCCATGAACACGCCGCCGTGGATGCCGTACTCTTCCGGCAGGCCCAGCGGGAATTCCGCCTCGAATTTGGCGACGGCGAAGTAGTTGCCGCCCACCGCGTCCTGGTTCACCGCGGTCAGGTCCCGCGGGCCAAGACCGAAGCTGTCGAAGCCGCGCATCTTGTTGTGCAGGAAGTAGCGGTCGGTGATCCGCGTGGGGGTGCCGTCAAGCGTGTTGATCGCCCCGCCCTCGAAGATCGCCCGCAGGGTCACGTCGCCTTGCCAGACCTTGGTCTCGCCCACGCCGAACAGCTCGGTCTTGGACCAGGAGACATCGCCGCCCACGCCCGAGAAGTCCTGGCTCCAGCGCAGCAGCACGCCCGCGTCGGGGTTCAGACCGCGCCGCAGGGTGCGGTAGGACAGGTCGAAGCCGACGCCGCTGGCGAACTCCATCCCCCGCGCCGCCTCTCTCTGGATCAGCGCCGAGGAGTTCGGATCGACGTTGGAGATCTCCGTCAGCTCGGCGAAGTAGTTGACCCCCAGCCGGGTGTTCTCGTTCAGCGGGAACTCGAAGCCGGTGACGATATTGCCCCGGGTGGTGTCGTAGTTGGTGCCCCCCGCGCCGCTGGCGGTGGAGTAGCCGACGTTGAAGAAGAACGCCACGTCGCGGCCCAGGAAGGCCGGCTCGCGGAAGCCGAAGGCGTAGGTGCCCGTGCTGTCGCCGATGCCGGCGTTGAAGCTGAGCGTCTGGCCACGGCCAAGGAAGTTGCGTTCCGAGAAGTTGACGTTGAAGCCGATGCCGGCGGCGGCGCTGTAGCTGGCGCCGAAGCCGAGCGAGCCGGTGGGTTGCTCTTCCACGTCCACGTCGACGATCACCTGGTCCGGGCTGCTGCCCTCGCGCGGTGTCACCTCGGCCTTCGAGAAGAAGCCCAGCGCCTCGATGCGCGACGCCGCCTCGCGGATCTCGCGCGGGTTGAAGGGATCGCCCTCCACGGCCGTGAACTGGCGCCGGATCACCCGGTCAAGGGTGGTGGCGTTGCCCTCGATGTCGATCCGCTCGACGAAGATCCGGGGGCCGCGCACCAGCGCGAAGGTGATGTTCAGCAGCAGGTTGCGCTCGTCCCGCTCGATCCGCGGATCGACGCGCACGAAGTCGAGGTCCTGCTGCACCGCCAGCCGTTCCAGCCGCGCGATGGTGTTCTCGATGTCCACGGGGCTGTAGTACTGCCCGCGCCGGATGTTCACCGCGCCCTGGTAGGCGGCAAGGTTGATCTCCGGCAGCTCGCTGGCCACGGCGAGGTTGCCGTAGGTGTAGCGCTGGCCTTCCTGGATCGTGAAGGTCACGAAGAAGGCGTTGCGCTCGCGGCTGAATTCCGAGGCAACCGACAGGATCTGGAAGTCGGCGTAACCGCGCGAGCGGTAGAAGTCGGTCAGAACCTGGCGGTCGAACTGCAGCCGGTCGCCGATGAAGGTGTCACGCTGGATGATCTGGCGGAACAGGCCTGCCTGCTTGGATTCCAGCACCCGCCGCAGCCGGCGGTCGGAAAAGTCGCGGTTGCCGACGAAGCTGATACGCTCCACCTCGACCACCCTGCCCTCGGACACCTCGAAGACCAGGTCGACGCGGTTGTTCGAGCGGCGGATGATCACCGGGTTCACCGTGGCGGCCAGCCGGCCGGCCTGCTCGTAGGCCTGGGCGATGGCGGCGGCGTCCTGCTCTGCCACGTTGGGCGAATAGACCCGGCGCGGCTGCGAGCGCAGCAGCGGCAGCAGCACGTCGTCCTTCAGCTTGCGGTTGCCCTCGATGCTGATGCGGTTGATCGTCGGGTACTCGCGCACCGTGATCAGCAGCGTGCCGCCCTGCGGCGCGATCTCGACCGTTTCGAACAGGCCCGAGTTCAGGATGTTCTGGTAGGCGGCGTTCAGCTCGCCCGCCGATACCGTCTGCCCCGGATTGATCGCGGCGTAGGACAGCACGGTCCCCGTCTCGATCTGCAAGTTGCCCACCACCTGCACGCGGGAGAAGCGGAAGTTCTGAGCCTCGGCCGCACCGGCCGTGTAGAATGTCGTGATTGCCAGAAAGAGTACCGCGACCCAGCGAGTAATGCGATTCTGCTCGATCCGGCGTTTGCCCCCCTGGGGGTTTGAAGCCCGCACCATCTGTCCCATTCCCACCGATATAGTTGTTTTAAGGTGTCGTTAGCGCGAATGAACGCCCCTGTCAAAAACACAAAGCCACCCTTCGGGCGGTTTCCCGAAGAGTGTTGCGCAGATGGGTCTGAGGCCGCGGAAAAACTGATGTTTCCCGCGGTTCCTGCTTGACTTTCAGGGGTTTGTAGGCCGGGCGCGCTGCTAGGGCGCCACCAGGAAGGCCGCGGCGTACAGCGCGACGGCGGCGCCGCCCGCGAAGAGGACGCGGTCCCAGTTCAGGTTCGCCAGCAGCGACAGGCCGCGGTAGCCGGAGCGGATCGTCTGCATCTTCGCCTCCATTCGGCATCGGGTACACCCTTAGGTGGTACGGGCCGAATACGGCGGGAATGGGGCGCAAATCGGCCCCTTCAGGGGCAGAACAGGTCGTTCGAGATCGCGAAAGCCATCAGCGTCAGCAGCAGCCCCAGCCCCACCGTCATCATGATCCGCAGGGCGCGGTCGCTGGGCGGCTTGCCGCGGATCGCCTCCCAGGCGTGGAACACAAGGTGTCCGCCGTCCAGCACCGGGATCGGGAAAAGGTTCAGCAGCCCCACCGCCGTGGACAGCACCGCGATGAACCAGATGAAGGACTCCAGCCCCTGGCTGGCCGCCGCGCCGCTGGTCTGGGCGATGCCGATGGGCCCGCTGAGATTGCACGAGGAAATCGCCCCCACCGCCATGTGGTACAGCCCCGACAAGGACGAGCGCACGATGAACAGCGTCTGGGTAACGCCGTAGCTGGCGGCGTCCAGCACCCCCGGGGTCTCTGTCTCTGGCTCGAAGATCAGCCCGCCGGTGATGCCGATCAGGTAACGTGTCTCGAACCCGCCTTCCTGCAGCGGCAGGTCCATGCGGCGCGGGGTCAGGGTCAGCTCGCTGGTCTCGCCATCGCGCCAGACCTCCAGCGTCAGCTCGGCCCCGTCAGAGGCGGCGACCGCCTGCCGCAGGTCCTCGAAGGAAGCGATCTCCACGCCGTCGATGGCGGTGATCACGTCCCCCTGCTCCAGCCCCGCCTCCATCGCCGCCGACCCAGCGGTGACGCCGGCCACCAGCGCGGGATAGGGATAGGGCGCCTCGGTCTCGATCACCTCGCCCCCGCGCCGCAGCCGGTAGTCCAGCAGCGGCCGATCCGGCAGCTCCGAGACGAAGTCGCGGAAGGCGCTGACCTCGGGGGTCTCGCGCCCCTCGACCGCGAGGATCTCGTCGCCGGGCTGCAGCCGGTTCTCCAGCCCCGGCACCGGGCGCACCTCGCCCACCGTCAGCGGGTCGCTGGCCACGCCCGAGGCCAGCAGCACGCCGGCGAAGACGATGATCGACAGGATGAAGTTGAACACCGGCCCCGCCGCAACGGTCAGCACCCGCGCCCAGAGCGGGGCGCCGTGCATGGTGTGGCGCTGGGTCTCGGGATCCATGTATTCGTAATCGTCCGAGGCCCGGTCGCTGGCCGCCCCCGCGTCGCCGAGGAACTTGACGTAGCCGCCGAAGGGCAGCGCCGCCACCTGCCAGCGGGTGCCGCGCCGGTCCACCCGGCTGAACAGCACCGGCCCGAACCCGATAGAGAAAACCTCGGCCCGGATGCCGCACCAGCGGCCGACGATGTAATGGCCGTATTCATGCACCGCGACGATGATCGACAGCGCGACCACGAAGGCGCCCACGGTGTAAAGGGTGTTGCCGAAGGTCGGTATCAGGTCGGTGAGTTCCAAGCCGCTAGCCTCTCTCTCGCTGCCGTGCGCGTATCACGTCCCGCGCCCGCTGGCGGGCGGCATGGTCCATCTGGCGCACGTTATCAAGGTTCATCGGACCTAAGTCGAGGCTTCCCTCGGATGACAATGCCGTCAGCGTCGCCTCGACGACATCCGCCATGTCCATGAAGCCGATCTCGCCGGCCAGGAAACCGTCCAGCGCCTGCTCCTTGGCGGCGTTGAACACGGCGCCGGCCAGCCCGCCCAGCCGCATCACCTCGCGCGCCAGCCGCAGGGCCGGCCAGCGGGCGTCGTCGGGGGCGCGGAAGGTCAGGTTGCCGATCTTCGCCAGGTCCAGCCGCTCCACCGGCAGGGGGCGGCGGCGGGGCCAGTGCAGCGCGTAGCCGATGGCGTGGCGCATGTCGGGCGCGCCCACGTGGGCCATCAGCGCCCCGTCGCAGTAGCCCACCAAAGCGTGCACCAGGCTTTCGGGATGCACCAGCACCTCGATCCTGCCGGGCTCGATGCCGAAGTATTCCCGCGTCTCGATCACCTCGAGCGCCTTGTTGAACATCGACGCGCTGTCGATGGTGATGCGCCGGCCCATGTCCCAGTTGGGATGGCTGGCAGCCTCGTCGGGGGTGGCGGCGGCCAGCCGGTCCAGCGGCCAGTCGCGGAAGGCCCCGCCCGAGGCGGTCAGCACGATCCGCTCGACACAGGCGATGTCCTCGCCCGCCAGCGCCTGGAAGACCGCCGAATGCTCGCTGTCCACCGGCAGCACCGTGGCGCCGTGGCGCCGTGCCTCGGACATCAGCAGCGGGCCGGCGGCGACGAGGCTTTCCTTGTTGGCCAGCGCCAGCGTGCCGCCGTGGCGCAGGGCGGCCAGCCCCGGGGCCAGCCCCGCCGCGCCGACGATCGCCGACATGGTCCAGTCCGCCGGACGGTCCGCGGCCTCGACCAGCGCCGCCTCGCCCGCCGCGGCCTCGACCCCGCTGCCCGCCAGCGCGGCGCGCAGGTCCTCCAGCCGGTCCGGGTTGGCGGTGACCGCGACCTGCGCCTTCACGCGCCGCGCGTCCTCTGCCAGCCGGGCGATGTTCTCGCCCCCCGTCAGCGCGACGATCTGGTATTCCCCGGGCGCCCTGCCGATCAAATCGAGCGTGTTCTGCCCGATGGAGCCGGTGGCCCCGAAGATCGTCACCCGGCGCGGCATCTCAGACGATGATGGTGGGAACGTCCACGACCAGCGCCGCAAGCAGCATGAAGATCGAGGCCCCCAGCATCCCGTCGAACCGGTCGAAGAACCCGCCGTGCCCCGGCAGCAGCGTCGAGGCGTCCTTGACCCCGGTCACCCGCTTCACCGCGCTTTCGGCGATGTCGCCCAGCTGCGAGGCAAAGCTCAGCAGCACCGCGATCACCACCAGCTGCCCGCCCGCATGGGTGCTGGCGTAGAACATCACCCCCAGCACCGCGGCGGCGACCCAGCCGCTGATGACGCCGGCCCATGTCTTCTTGGGGCTGACGCGGGGCCAGAACTTGGGCCCGCCCAGCGACTTGCCGCCGAAGTAGCCGGCCACGTCGGTCACCACCACGGTGAAGACCAGCCAGTACATCCATGTCACGGAATAGCTGTCGCGGAACCAGACCAGCCCGTAGCCGGCCACGAGGATCCCCGCCGCGAAGACCGCGAACAGCACCGGGTGGCGCCGCAGCATCCCCGCCCCCGCCAGTGCCGGGGCGGCCAGCAGCGGCAGCGTCCACTCGCCGGGCAGCACCCGCGCCAGCACCACCGCCAGCGCCGACAGCAGCGCCACCTGCACCGCCTCGGACCGCCTATCAGGGGCGATCATCGCCGCCAATTCCCAGATCATCAGCCCGATGATCGCGGCCGCGGCCAGTGCGAAGATCCAGCCGCCGGCCCAGATCACGGCGATCCCTACCACGGTCAGCACCGCCCCGGTGATCACGCGCGGACGAAGGTCGTCCCAGGTCCGCCCCCCCGTCCTCATGTCAGGACGGCACCGAACCGGCGCTCGCGGCGGGCGAAGTTCCTGACGATGCCGGCGAAGATCTTGGGATCGAAGTCGGGCCAGAGCGTGTCGATGAACTCGTACTCGGCATAGGCCGACTGCCACAGCAGGAAGTTCGAGATCCGCGCCTCGCCGCTGGTGCGCACCACGAGGTCCGGGTCGGGCAGCAGGCAGGTGTCGAGATAGCGCGCCAGGGTCTCGTCGTTGACCTGCTCGGGGTCCAGCCGCCCCGCCGCCACCTCGCGCGCCAGGCGGCGGGTGGCGCGGGCCACCTCGTCGCGGCCGCCGTAGTTCAGCGCGATGGTCAGGTGCACCTTGTCGTTCTGCGAGGTCAGCAGCTCCAGCTCGTCCATCAGCCGCACCAGCTTGGCGTCCAGCTGCACCCGGTCGCCGATGAAGCGCACGCGCACCCCCTCGGCCAGCAGGTCGCGCGCCTCGCGCTGGATGTAGCGGCGGAACAGGCTCATCAACCCCGCCACCTCGGATTGCGTTCGCTTCCAGTTCTCGGTGGAGAAAGCGAAGATCGTCAGGTACTTGACCCCAAGATCGGGACAGGCGCGGACGATCTCCTTGACCCGGCGGGCGCCGGCGTGGTGGCCGAACAGCCGTGGCCGGCCACGGGCCTGCGCCCAGCGGCCGTTGCCATCCATGATGATCGCCACGTGGCGCGGTCCGCGCCCGGTCTCAAACGTCAATTACTCGCTCCTCGACCGCACCTAGGGGTGCCTTCCGGTTCGGCGCCTTGCGGAGCGCCATTCGTCCTTCATGCTGCGCGCCAGCCTTTCGGCCCCCCATCCGGCGCGAGCTTCGGCAGGTCAGACCTGCATGATCTCGGTCTGCTTGTTCTCCAGCGCGTCGTCCACCAGCTTGATGTGCCGGTCGGTCATCTCCTGCACCTCGTCGGTCCAGAGTTTGTGCTCGTCCTCGGACATGCCGGCGGCCTTGGCCTTCTTCAGCCGCTCCATCCCGTCGCGCCGCACGTTGCGGATCGCCACGCGGGCGCTTTCGGCGTAGTTGCCGGCGACCTTGGTCAGCTCGCGGCGCCGCTCCTCGTTCAGCTCGGGGATCGGCAGCATGATGATCGTGCCGTTCATCTGCGGGTTGATCCCCAGCCCGCTTTCGCGGATCGCCTTTTCCACCTTGTTCACCAGCGACTTGTCCCAGACGTTGATGGTGACCATGCGCGGCTCGGGCACGTTGACGGTGCCCACCTGGTTGATCGGGGTGGTGGCGCCGTAGGCGTCCACCATGATCGGGTCGATCATCGAGGCCGAGGCCCGCCCGGTGCGCAGCGAGGCGAACTCGGTCCGCAGCGCCGCCATCGCGCCGTCCATCCGCCGCTCCAGGTCCGAGGTGTCGAAATCTAGGTCTTCGTCTGCCATCGCCGCCGCTCTTTCAGCTGTTCGTCCTTCCCCGTCCGGGGATCGTGGTCATATAGCCTCAGCCATGCACCGTTGTATAGGTGCCCTTCCCGGCGAGGATCCCGCGGAAGCCACCCGGCTCGTCCAGCGAGAAGACGATGATCGGCAGGTTGTTATCCCGCGCCAGCGCGATCGCCGAGGCGTCCATGACCTTGAGGTTCTTCTGCAGCACCTCGTCGTAGCTGACCCGGTCGTAGCGCACGGCGTCGTCGTGCTTGACCGGGTCCTTGTCGTAGATGCCGTCCACCTTGGTGCCCTTGAAGATCGCCTCGCAGCTCATCTCGTTGGCCCGCAGCGTGGCGGCGGTGTCGGTGGTGAAATAGGGGTTGCCGGTGCCGGCAGCGAAGATGCACACGCGCTTCTTCTCGAGGTGGCGCACGGCGCGGCGGCGGATGTAGGGCTCGCAGACCTGGTCCATGGGGATCGCGCTGATCACCCGGGTGAAGACGCCGAGCCCCTCCAGCGAGGATTGCATCGCCAGCGCGTTCATCACCGTGGCCAGCATCCCCATGTAGTCGGCGGTGGTCCGCTCCATCCCCTGCGCCGAGCCCTGAAGCCCGCGGAAGATGTTGCCGCCGCCGATCACCATGCAGATCTCGACCCCCAGATCGTGGACCGACTTCACCTCCTGGGCGATGCGCGCCACGGTCGGCGGGTGCAGGCCGTAGCCCAGGTTGCCCATCAACGCCTCGCCGGAGATCTTCAGCAGGACCCGCCTGTACCTGGTTTCCGCCGCCGTCCCCGATACCGCCGTCATGTGGTCCCCCTGCTGGCCCTTTGCTCGCGCGGCAAAATGGGGGAAAAGGCCCCGATGTGCAATGCGGAAGCGGAGTGGGCGGCGTGGTGACGCGGGCGGAATGGCTGGCGGGGCTGGATGCCGAACGGCCGGTGCTGATCGCCGGGCCGACCGCCAGCGGCAAGTCGGCGCTGGCGCTGGAGGCGGCGGCGCGGCTGGGCGGGCCGGTGGTCAACGCCGACGCGCTGCAGGTCTTCGCCAACTGGCGGGTGCTGACCGCGCGCCCCTCGCCGGCCGAGGAAGCCGCCGTGCCGCACCGCTTATACGGCCATGTCGGGCGCGAGGCGGGCTACTCCGTGGGCCAGTGGCTGCGGGACCTGGCGCCGCTGCTGGAGGGCGGCGCGCCGCCGGTGATCGTGGGGGGCACGGGCCTGTATTTCTCCGCCCTGACCGAGGGGTTGGCGGTGATCCCCCCCACCCCGCCCGAGGTGCGCGCCGAGGCCGACCTGCGGCTGGCCGCCGAGGGCGCCGCCGCGCTGCTGGCAGAGATCGACGCCGCCACCGCCGCAAGGCTCGACCAACAGAACCCCGCCCGGGTCCAGCGCGCCTGGGAGGTGCAGCGCACCACCGGCCGCGGCCTCGCTGCCTGGCACGCCGAGACCCCTGCCCCGCTGCTGCCGCCGGCCCGCGCGCAGACTCTGCTGCTGGCCCCCGCGAAGGACTGGCTGAACGCCCGGATCGACCGCCGCTTCGACGCGATGGTGGCCGGCGGCGCGCTGGAGGAGGCGGCCGCGAACCTCGCGCTGGGGTGGGATCCGGCCCTGCCCTCGGCCAAGGCGATCGGCGCGCGCGAGCTGGTGGAACACCTCTCGGGCGACCGTATCCTGAAAGACGCAGTCGCCGCCGGAAAAACCGCGACGCGCCAGTTTGCAAAGAGACAACGTACCTGGTTCCGGTCAAGGATGGGGCAGTGGACGACTGCAGAGCTGCCCTGAACCGTCAACAAACTGTTTCGCTGCCAGAAACATTGGGCGCCGCGTGGTCGACCTGGGGACAGTGAAATCACCGAGTTACATGCGGATATTCAGCGAAACACGTCCGGCCATCAACATGGCGGTCAAAAGCCGCCGGTTCCGGATAGAAACCCTCCCAAGGATTACGCCTGACACGCGCTGGCGTACCGAGGCGATGCGGTCCTATGCCCAGCCCCTGCTGCTGTGGTTCACCCGCGGCCAGGGAAGGGTCACCGTCGCGGGCGTCACCCGCGGCTTCGGCGCGCATACCGCCGTCTACCTGCCGGCGGACACCATGCACGGCTACGAGATGTCGGGCCAGGTCTTCGGCACCGCCGTCTACCTGCCGCCCGACCGCACCCTGAACCTGCCCGAAGAGCCGCTGCACCTGCGGTTCCGCGACGTGCAGCAGCAGACCGAACTGTCGGCGATGATCGAGAACCTGCAGACCGAGCTTGCCGCCGACCGGCCGGGGCGCGAGCGGGCGATGCTGGCCCATGCCGGGCTGCTGGCGGTCTGGCTGGACCGCGAGGCGGAGACCGCGAACCGCCAAGACCTGCACCCCGACGCCGCGCGGCGGCTGGCGGCGGCGTTTTCCGCGATGGTCGAGCGGGACTTCCGCGACGGCCACACGATCTACCACTACGCCGGGCAGCTGGGGGTCACGCCGACCCACCTGACGCGCTGCTGCAAGATCGCCTGCGGCCGCTCCGCCTCGGCGCTGCTGGCCGACCGCGTGCACTTCGAGGCGCGCCGGCTGCTGGCCGAAACCCGCCGCCCGGTGAAGGAGATCGCCCGCGAGCTGGGGTTCAACTCGGCGGCCTATTTCACCCGCGCGTTCCAGAAGCACACCGGGGTGACGCCGACGGGGTTCCGCAAGCAAGCCTGAGGCGGGCTGGTGGTGGGGCGCGGCGGGGTGAACCCCGCCCTACCGCTTCCTTCGAATGTAGCGCTGATGCGCCCCGAGCAAGCCGCAGGCGCGGGGCGAGCGTCTGCCCGTCCCTGCGGGCTGGCGCTTTGTCATCCGCAGGGCCACGCTCATTCTGCGCGCGGATGTGGATGGGATTAAGTGCCCATGTCGTGGGCCAGCAGCACCACCCCACGGGCAGGCTCGCGTTGCGCCATGGCGGGGTGGAAGCCGCTCTACGATCAAAGCGCTGACCAGCCCCGAACAAGCCGAAGGCGCGGGACGAGCGCCTGCCCGTCCATGCGGGCTGGCGCTGTGTCACCCGCAGAGCAACGCTCATTCAGCGCGCGGATGTGGCCGGGATAAAGCGCCCACGCCGGAGGTCAGCAGCGCCACCCCACGGGCAGGCTGGTGTTGCGCCATGGCGGGGTGAACCCCGCCCTACCGCTCGCTATCATCGACGCCCCCCACACGCCGCCCCCCCGTAGGGCGGGGTTCACCCCGCCGGCACCCGCACGCCCCACAACTTCGCGACTTTCCCCGCCCATCACTGCCCCCACCCCCCTCGCCGATTGCGCCTGCCGCGTTAAGTGTCTATCCGCGCCCCAGCACCTGACAGGGAGACCGCGATGACTTCTGCCACGCCCCCCCGGCGCAGCCACCCCGCCCTCGGTCCCATGGCGCGCGAGCACCGGCGCGGCCTGATGGACCGGCGCGAGTTCCTGGCCAGTGCCACCTCGCTTGGCGTGGGGGCGGCGGCGGCCTACGGCGCCCTGGGTCTCGCCGCCCCCGCGCAGGCGCAGGCGGCGCTGCCGCGGGGCGGCGCGCTGAAGGTGCAGATGAGCGTGCGCGGCCTGAAGGACACCCGGCTCTGGGACACCTCGGAGCTCGCCAACCTCTGCCGCGGCCAGCTGGAATACCTGGTGGAGTACAACAACGACGGCTCGTTCCGCGGCATGCTGCTGGAAGACTGGCAGATCAACGACAACGCCACCCAGTACCTTCTGAAGATCCGCCCCGGCGTGCGCTGGAGCAACGGCGACGATTTCACCGCCTCGGACGTGGCCCGCAACATCGCCCGCTGGTGCGAGCAGGAGGTGCCCGGCAATTCCATGGCCACCCGGATGGCGGTGCTGATCGACCCGGACACCCGCCGCCTGCGCGAGAAATCCGTCGAGGTGGTGGACGCCCATACCCTGCGGCTGAAGCTGCCGGTCTCGGACATCTCGCTGATCGCCGGCTTTGCCGATTACCCCGCCGCCATCGTCCACGCCGGCTATGACCCCGACGACACCCTCAACGCCCTGGGCACCGGTCCCTACCGGCTGACCGAATACGAGGCGGGCCAGCGCGCGGTGCTGGAACGGCGCCCGGGCGAGTGGTGGGGCAGCGCGGTCTACGGCGGGCCCTACCTGGACCGGATCGAGTACCTCGATTTCGGCACCGACCCGGCCTCCTGGGCCGCCGCGCTCGAGGCGGGCAAGGTGCACATGCTGCACGAGTCCGTGGGCGACTTCATCGAAGTGATGGACACCCGCGAGCTGCGAAAGTCCGAGGTGGTGACCATGGCCACCCTGGTGATCCGCGCCAACCAGAAGGCCGAGGTGGCCGGCACCCGCCCCTACCAGGACGCCCGGGTCCGGCGCGCGCTGGCGCTGGCGGTGGACAACGCGGTGCTGCTGGAGCTGGGCTACGGCGGGCGCGGGCTGGTGGCGCAGAACCACCACGTGGGGGTCAAGCACCCCGAGTACGCCCCCTCCCCCGACCCGGTCTACGACCCCGCCGCCGCCCTGGCGCTGATGCGCGAGGCGGGCATGGCGGAGTTCGAGCACGAGCTGGTCTCGATCGACGACGACTGGCGCCGCACCACCGCCGACGCCGTGGCCGCGCTGATGCGCGACGCCGGGCTGAAGGTGCGCCGCACCGTGCTGCCCGCGCAGCAGTTCTGGGAGGGCTGGCTGACCTTCCCCTTCAGCACCACCAACTGGAACCACCGGCCGCTGGGGGTGCAGACCCACGCCCTTGCCTACCGCTCCGGCGCCGCCTGGAACGAGTTCGGCTGGGCCAACGAGGAATTCGACGCCCTGCTGGCGCGGGCGCTGTCGCTGGCCGACGCCGGGCGCCGGGCCGAGGTGATGGCGCGGATGGAAAGGCTGATCCAGGACGAGGGCGTGACGATCCAGCCCTACTGGCGCGCCATCTTCCGCCACGCGCGGCCCGGTGTGCTGAACGCGGGGCAGCACATCACATTTGAGCACCACCATTACAAATGGGCGATGGAGCCGGAGCTGGCGCGCGAGGCGGAGACGGTGGCGCCGGGGGGGCGGTAGGGCTGGTGTTGGTGTTGGGTTGCGGCGGGGTTGGCCGTGCTATGGTGCGAGATCAACCTGCCGCGCTGCGAATATCCGGTGCAGAGGCGGGGTGAACCCCGCCCTACCGCTCCTTACGAACGACGCGCTGACCCGCCCCGAACAAGCCGCAGGCGCGGGGCGAGCGCCTGCCCGTCCCGGCGGGCTGGCGTTGCGCCAAGGCGGGGTGAACCCCGCCCTTCATCTTCCTTCGAAAGAAGCGCTGGTCAGCCCCCGAACAAGCCGGAGGCGCGGGGGCGAGCGCCTGCCCGTCCCGGCGGGCTGGCGCTTTGTCATCCGCGCGCTCGGCTCGTTCTGCGCGCGTTTGTGGCTGGTGTAAAGTGCTCATGCCGGAGGGCAGCAGCGCCACCCCACGGGCAGGCTCGCGTTGCACTAAGGGTGGCAGGGTGAGCCCCGGCCTACCACTTCGTTCGAGCAACGCGCTGACCCGCGCCGAACAAGCCGAAGGCGCGGGGCGAGCGCCTGCCCGTCCCGGCGGGCTGGAGCTGTGTCACCCGCAGGGCAACGATCATTCGGAGCGCAGATTTGGCCGGGATAAAGCGCCCATGCCGTTGGCCAGTTGCGCCACCCCACGGTCAGGCTGGCGTCGCGCCATAACCCCTCCTTCCGAACGATGCGCTGATCAGCCCCCGGACAAGCCGAAGGCGCGGGGGCGAGCGCCTGCCCGTCCCCGCGGGCTGGCGCTGTGTCACCCGCAGGGCAACGCTCATTCGAAGGGCGGACTTGGCAGGGATAAAGCGCCCATGCCGGGGTGGCAAGATGCGCCAGCCCACGGGCAGGCTGGCGGTGTGCCATGGCGGGGTGAACCCCGCCCTACCGATACTTTCAGTTGCATCGGCTGGTCACCGGTGGCGTCCGTCTTAGCGCATGTGCCGAAGATGCAGGATGTACCGCACCTTAACCCTCCACCCGAACAACACACTGTCCAGTCGCCGAACAAGCCGAAGGCGGGGGCGAGCGCCTGCCCGTCCCGGTGGGCCGGCGCTGTGTCATCCGCAGAGCAACGCTCAAACCAAGCGTGGACTTGGCTAGGATAAAGCGCCCATGCCCCCATCAAGCAGCGCCCCCTGGGCAGGCACACGCCGCGCCCCCCGTCACCAACCGAACCCGATCCATTCCGCACCAATCCCCCCTCCCCACTTGCCGCACCCCCCCGACCCGTCCACAATCCCCCCGCAGCAAACGGAGGAGCGGATGGCGGTGTTGCGGATGGCCCTGGTGTGGCTGCTTGTGCTGACGGCCGGCGCGGCGGCCCAGAGGCACGCGGCCGTGCCCGCGCCCGCGACCGAGAGCCCCTACGACGAGGTGGGCGGCTGGCGGCTGGTGAGCGGGCGCGACAACGCGGCGCTCACCTATTGCGCCGCCGGGCGCAGGGCCTCCGACCGCCGGGCGCGGATCATCCACACCGGCACGGACTGGCTGCTGGCGCTGGACCTCGCGCCGAACCGGCAGACGCTGGACGCGCCGATGAACGTGGACGGCATCCCCTACCGCCTTCCCGGCGAGGTGGTGGGCGGCTGGACCTACCTCACCCTCGACGACCGCACCCGCAAGGCGCTGCAGGCCGGCCAGTTCGCGGTGATCCGGCTGGGGCGCGAGACGGTGGAGGTGCCGCTGCCGGGCAGCCACGCCACGGTGATCGCGCTCGAGGAATGCTGGAACCGCGGCGGCGAGCCGCCCCTCCCGGACCCCGAGGACCTGCCCCTGCCGGAGCCGGAGCTGCCCCCGCAGCTCGGCCTCGATTCGCTGCTGAGCGGCGGCCGCTTCGGCAACCCCTGCCCGCCGCTGGCACTGATCGCCTCGCAGCGCGGCGGGCAACAGGTGCAGGTGGCCTTCATCTACGGCCGGCCCGCCGAGGGGATGCGGCTGCAGATCTTCTGGGTCGACCCCTTCGCCCGGATGCGCATCGTCGGAGAACTGAACCCGGGGGTGCGCCGCCTGCTGGTGACGGCGCAGGTGGGCGACAGCTTCATCGCGCGGGACGATTTCGGCAATTGCTACGGCGGCGAGATGCGGGTGCGGCCGGGCAAGTCGGTGTTTACGGTGGGTTAGGTTTTGTAGGCTACTTCGGATGCGAAAACCGAGGGTTTGGGTATGGCCACCGGTCCAACCGGCCGGCCGAGCTGCGAGGGCAGCTGTTCCCGGTCCGGGCGCAACGCCGATCACACTGCCGCCTGCCGCGCTACGACCTGTTCGAGCGGCATGAGTGGCGTGCCCGCCCGGCCACAGGCCGGCCAGCGCCCGCCGGCCTCGCCTCGAAATGTACCCCGGACCTTTCGCCGCTACGCGCACCGGCGTACCTCCCCCGGGAGGGCGCGGCGTTCCATCTGGCGTCGCGTTTGAAAGGTACTCCGTTCGAACCGTATCGCCCGGCCACAGGCCGGGCAGCGCCCGCCGGGGCTCCGCCCGGTCCCGCTTGCCCCTGAAAGGGCGCGGCACAACGATCTGGCGTCGGATAGATTGGGTTCTTCGCTCGAGGCGTACCGCCCGGCCGCAGGCCGGGCAGCGCCCGACCCTCCCCCCGGGAGGGCGCATTGTCGATGTTTCGCGCCGAACCCGTGGCAGGCAGCATGACGCTGTCTTGGCGACCGTCGAAGGTTAGTGCGCCCACCCAGGGTCGGGCGCTGCCCTCATATCGCCGCTCAGTGCGTTCCGCCAGCCGCGCCCGCCGTTCCGCCCATTCCTGCCTCGAAAGGTCCGAACCTCTCTGCCCTCCCAGAGTACGCCGCGCCACCTACCAACCAACGCGCCGCCTACCGACCAAACCGGCCGAGGCCCAACCCCCTCACCCCAACCGCGCCGCCAGCGACTGCACCCCGTCGTCCGCCGCCTTCGGCACGATCCGGTAGCGCGCGTTGATGAAGCAGAACAGCGAGAACCCCAGCAGCCCCAGACAGACCGCCACCACGATCACCTGCCCAAAGGCCTGCGATCCGAGGAACTCGAACACCTGCTTCAGCCCGCCCGCTTCCTCCGGCCGGCCCATGTAGCCGGCGCGGGCCAGGAAGAAGCCGACGATCCCCACGATCAGGCCCTGCGCCACCAGCCCGGCCTTCATCGCCCAGTTGATGCTCTCGGTGAAGCCGCTGCCCTGCAGTTTCTCGCGATACTTGCCGGTCCAGCCCTTGTGCAGGTAGTAGATCCCCGCCCCGAGCGTGATCAGCCCGGCGATCCCCACCAGCCAGCGCCCGAAGGGAACCCCCAGCGCCTGGCCCACGTAATAGGTGATCTTGCTGTCCTCGCCAGAGCCGCCGGACCCGAAGATCAGCGACACCGCACCGACCCCGATCGCCCCGTGGATCAGCCCCGTGACCACCATGCCGATCCGGGCGATCACGCCCTTGCCGTCGGTGCCGTAATCCTCGAGATCCCAGATCGCGTCCACCACCCGCCAGACCATGTAGGCGAAGAGCCCGATGGCGATGAGCCACAGCACCGCCATGCCCCAGCCGCTGTTGTCCAGCTTCTTCAGGGCGCCGCCGGTGCCCTCGGCCTCGCCGCCCCGCCAGATCGCCCATAGCGAGAAGCCGGCGATCACAAGATACACAAGCCCGCGGCCGGCGTAGCCCGCACGCATCACTGACACGGCCCAGGCGAAATCTGATGGTTTGGACAATTCGGTGCTCCCCTTCTGGCCGGAACGCGGCGCGCGGGGAGGAAGTTCCGCCGGTTGAGGGCTGGCTGTAGGCTTGCCGAAGCGGCCTGCGGGCCGGATCAGTGGCCCCAGATGACCTTCACGTAGTTGGTGGTCTCGGCGTAGGGCGGGATGCCCTTGTATTTCTCCACCGCCCCCGGCCCCGCGTTGTAGGCCGCCAGCGCCAGCCGCCAGTCCTTGAACCGGTCGTACTGCATCCGCAGGTAGCGCGCGCCGCCGTCGAGGTTCTGCGCCGGGTCCGCGGGATCGACCCCGAGGGTGCGCGCGGTCTCGGGCATCAGCTGCGCCAGCCCGAAGGCCCCCTTGTGCGAGGCAATGTGTGCCTGCCAGCCGGATTCCTGCTGGATCAGCCGCAGGAACAGGTCCTCGGGCACCGCGTGCTTGCGCGCCGCGGCGCGGGCCATGGCGAGATAGGGGCCGGAGTATTTCCCGGCATAGGCGGGCGCGGCGGCCACGTCCTCGAAGGTCTTGGGGGTGAAGCGGACCGAGGCGTTGTACTGGGTCGAGGCCCGCTCGTCGAGCACCTTGGTCTGGACCCCGAAAAGCCCCTTGCGGTTCTTCGATGAGAAATTCAGCCCTTCCGCCGAGGCGCTGCCGGCAAGCAGCACGGCGACGGCACAGGCGCAGCCTGGAATACGCAGCAGCATGTTCTGTCCCTTGTCCGTGGGGCGCATTCTATGGATTTGCCCCGGCGAGGCGAGTCCTTTTCGCTCTCCCGGCCCCCGCCCTGCCCTCTTGCCTGCGCAAAGCCGGCGGCCCGCCGCCGGGGGAAGTCGCGGTACACCCGATCTTCACCTTGTTCGGCTGGACTGGCGGTGGTCTAAGGATTGGCCAGAGACGACGGGATTCGAGGAAGGAACAGCCCATGGCCGGATCGGTAAACAAGGTGATCATCGTCGGGAACCTGGGGCGCGACCCCGAGGTGCGGACGTTCCAGAACGGCGGCAAGGTCTGCAACCTGCGCATCGCGACCTCGGAGAACTGGAAGGACCGCAACACCGGAGAGCGGCGCGAGCGCACGGAATGGCACTCGGTCGCGATCTTCTCGGAGCCGCTGGCGCGGATCGCCGAGCAGTACCTGAAGAAGGGCTCCAAGGTCTATATCGAGGGCCAGCTGGAGACCCGCAAGTGGCAGGACCAGTCGGGCGCCGACCGCTACTCCACCGAGGTGGTGCTGCGTCCCTACAAGGGCGAGCTGACCCTGCTGGACGCCCGCGGCGGCGGCGGTGGCGGCGACCAGGGCGGCGGCTACCAGGAAGATGACCGGGGCGGCTACTCGGGCGGCGGCAACCAGGGCGGCTACGGCGGCCAGGCCCCGGCGGGCGACATCGACGACGAGATCCCGTTCTAGGGGGCTTGGCAGAGGTCCGAGCTATGCGCAGCGGCGGGGTGAACCCCGCCCTACGGCCTGTGTCGACCTACGCGAGCGAACGCCTGTCCCGGCGGACCATCTCGCGCTGCACCATGGCGGAGTGAACCCTGCCCTACCCTCCGAACAATGCGCTGATCCGCCCCTGACAAGCCGAAGGCGCGGGGCGAGCGCCTGCCCGTTCCGGCGGGCTGGCGCTGTGTCATCTTCGTGCATCGCTCGTTCTGCGCGCGGGTGTGGCTGGAATTTAGCGCCTCTGCCTGAGGGCAGCGGCGCCACCCCCGGGCAGGCTCACGTTGCTCCAAGGCGGGGTGAATCCCGCCCTACCCTCCGAACGAAGAGCTGATCCGCCCCGAACAAGCCGGAGGCGCGGGGCGAGCGCCTGCCCGTTCCGGCGGGCTGGCGCTGTGTCACCCGCGTGCTCGGCTCATTCTGCGTGCGGACTTGGCTGGGATTAAGTGCCCCTGCCGGATGTGAGCGGCGCCATCCCACGGGCAGGCTGGCGTTGCACCATGGCGGGGTAATCCCTGCCCTACCCTCCGAACAATGCGCTGAAGCGCCCCGAACAAGCCGGAGGCGCGGGGCGAGCGCCTGCCCGTCCCCACGGGCTGGCGCTGTGTCGTCCGCAGGGCAACGCTCATTCTGTGGGCGGGTGTGGTTGGGATAAAGCGCCTATGCCGGATGTGAGCGGCGCCACCCCACGGGCAGGCTCACGTTCCGCGCAGGCGGGGTAAACCCGCCCCACCGCTCCTACCGCGATCGCAGCAGCGCCGAGGCCGGCGCCAGCGTCACCGAGGCCGCGCGGTTGCCCAGTGTCCATTCCGCCAGCGCCGTCAGCGTCTCCGGCCGCATCACCCCCGTCATCAGCACCCCGTCCTGCTGCGCCGCGCGGAAGGCCCCGAGGTCCAGGAACCGCTTCATCGCCGCCACGTTGCGCCCGCCGTCGTCGAACTCGCGGAACACCGCCTCGGCCGCCACCCCCTCGGCCCGGACCACCTGCAGGCCGGAGTTCAGGCCGCGCTCGAAGGTGATCATCCCGTGCCCCGTCGCCTTCAGGATCTCGGCCACCTGCGCCGCGCGGGCGCGGTTCTCCTGCATCCGCGCCTCTGGAACGTCCAGCACCGCCACCGTCTCCGGCAGGGCCTTGAGGTAGACCTGGAAGGCCTGCTCCACGTCCGCCGGCGCGGCGCCGTCGGGCAGCGGCGCCAGCACCGCCACCTCGACCCCGGCGCGGCGGTAGGCGGCCAGGGCCTCGGCGGCGCCGGGCAGCGTCGGGTCGAGGCCAATGGTCAGGGGCACCGGGAAGTCCTGCAGCAACTGCGGGTCGGGCCGGCCCGGGCCGGGGTCGAGCAGCAGCACCGACAGCAGCGGCGTGCCCTCGGGCGCGTCGAAGGGGATGGCGTAGGCGGTCAGCGCCGGCACCGCCCCGGGCGCGGCCGGTGCATCGGGCGCATCGAGCGCGGCGTCGGCGTCGGGAGTGGTGGCGGCGCCGTCGCCGATGCGCGGCAGCCGGTCGGTCAGGACCGAGGCGCCGGGGGCGAGGTTCTCGATCTCGGGCACCGGCAGGCGCAGGGCGGCGGGACCGTCGTCCGCCTCTGGCGCCTCCCCGGTCTCATCGCTTTCGGCGACCTCTTCGGCCTCGGGCGCGGCGGCCGGCGCCTCGCCGGGCCGCGGCGCGGCGTCGGGGGTGGCGGGCTCGGGCGGGGTCACGTCGGCGATGCCGGCGGGCGGCGTGTCGGTAGCGGGGGCGCCGGCGGGGGCATCCTCGCCGGCCTCACCCGATGGCGCGGCGGGAGGGCTGTCGCCGGCGCGCGGAGTCTCTGGCCGCGGGTCGGGGATCACCGAGGGGTCGGCGGCGGCGGCGGGCGGCGCGCCCTCCGAGGCCTCGGGCGCCAGCGCGGCGAGATCGGGGCCGGCCTCTTCGCCATCGGGGGCAGAGGCCGCCTCGGCCGCGGGCGGCGGCGCGGGAGCGGTGACCTCGTCGGGCTTGGGGGCGCCGGGGGGCGGCGTCTCTGCCACCGAGACCGGGCGTGCGTCGGGAGAGGCGGCAAGCACGCCGGGCGCCGCGGGCAGCTCCGGCGCGGCCTCGGCCTCGCGCGGCCGCGGCGCGGCGCTGTCCTCGCCTGCCCCGGAGGGCGCGTCGGGAGCGTCGGCGGCAACCTCGGGCGCGGGGGCGTCAGGTGTGGGGTTGGGCTCGGGCTCGGCCACGCGCTCGGGTGTGGGCTCGGGCTCGGACGCGTCATGCGGTTCAGAGGCATCCTTCGGCACCTCCACGCCCACGGTCTCCGGCGCCTCCCCGGCCCCCTCGCTCGCCGCGCGCAGATCCTCCGCGCCCAGCCGCGGCTCCAGCACCACCGGCTCCGCGAGGTAGGACGCCGCGGCCAGTCCCAGCCCCGACACCGCCACGCCCAGAACCGCACCCGTCACAAACCCGCGCACAAGACACTCCCGCAACCGCTTCGACGACCAGCTTTCGCACCCCGGTCCCTTGACCCCCGGTGCGGCCTCGGAGCATGTATAGCGCGATGCAAAACCCGGGGGCACCCCCGAAACCCGAGAGGCCCCGCGTGATCCTGCTGATCGACAATTACGACAGCTTTACCTACAACCTCGCGCATTACCTGGGCGAGCTGGGGGCCGAGGTCACGGTGCGCCGCAACGACGCGCTGGACGTGCAGGCGGCGATGGCGCTGCGCCCCGCCGGCATCGTCCTGTCCCCCGGCCCCTGCGATCCCGACCGCGCCGGCATCTGCCTTGCCCTCACCGCCGCCGCCGCCGAGACGCGCACGCCGCTGCTGGGCGTCTGCCTCGGCCACCAGACGCTGGGCCAGGCCTTCGGCGGCCGCGTGGTGCGCTGCCACGAGATCGTGCATGGCAAGATCGCGCAGGTGCGCCACTCCGGCCAGGGGGTCTTCGCCGGCCTGCCCTCGCCCTTCGAGGCGACGCGCTATCACTCGCTGGTGGTCGAGCGCGAGACGCTGCCGGAGGCGCTGGAGATCACGGCGGAACTGGACGACGGCGTGATAATGGGCCTGCGCCACCGCGACCTGCCGATCGAGGGGGTGCAGTTCCATCCCGAGAGCATCGCCACCCAGCACGGCCACGCCATGCTGCGCAATTTCCTGGACCGGCTGCCGGTGGCGGCATGAGCGACGCGCTGAAGCCGCTGATCGGCACCGCCGCCGAGCGTCCGCTGACCCGCGCCGAGGCCGAGCAGGCCTTTGGCATCCTGTTCGACGGCGAGGCGACGCCCAGCCAGATCGGCGGGCTGCTGATGGCCCTGCGCACCCGCGGCGAGACGGTCGAGGAATACGCCGCCGCCGCCGCCGTGATGCGCGCCAAGTGCCACGCGGTGACCGCGCCGCCGGGCGCCATGGACATCGTCGGCACCGGCGGCGACGGCAAGGGCACGCTGAACATCTCCACCGCCACCGCCTTCGTGGTGGCCGGCGCGGGCGTGCCGGTGGCCAAGCACGGCAACCGCAACCTGTCGTCGAAATCCGGCGCCGCCGACGCGCTGTCGCAGCTGGGCGTCAAGGTGATGGTTGGGGCGGATGTGGTTGAAAAGGCGCTGCAAAGCGTCGGCATCGCCTTCATGATGGCGCCGATGCACCACCCCGCCATGGCCCATGTCGGCCCGGTCCGCGCCGAGCTGGGGACCCGCACGATCTTCAACATTCTCGGCCCCCTGACCAACCCCGCCGGGGTGCGCCGCCAGCTGACCGGCGCCTTCAGCCGCGCCCTGATCCGCCCCATGGCCGAGACGCTGCTGGCGCTGGGAACCGACCGCGCCTGGCTGGTCCACGGCTCGGACGGCACCGACGAGCTGTCGATCGCCGGCCCCTCCTGGGTCGCGGCGGTGGAGGATGGCGCGGTGCGCGAGTTCGAGGTTTCTCCCGCCGATGCCGGCCTGCCCGAACATCCCTTCGAGGCGATCCTCGGCGGCACCCCGGCGCAGAACGCCGCCGCCTTCCGGGCGCTGCTGGACGGCACCGAGGGCGCCTACCGCGACGCGGTGCTGCTGAATTCCGCCGCCGCCCTATTGGTGGCCGAACGCGTGAAGACCCTGCCGGAAGGCGTTGAAATGTCCGCGCAAAGCATCGACAGCGGCGCCGCGCGCCGGAAGGTCGAGGCGCTGGCCCGCATCACTTCGGAGGCAGCATGAGCGGCACCGTCCTGGACCGGATCAAGACCTACAAGCTGGAAGAGGTCGCCGCCCGCAAGGCCGCCCGCCCGCTGGCCGAGGTGGAGCAGGCCGCGCGCGAGGCCCCGCCGGTGCGCGGCTTTGCCAGCCGGTTGCAGCAGGCCTCCCGCAGCGGCTACGGGCTGATCGCCGAGATCAAGAAAGCCAGCCCTTCCAAAGGGTTGATCCGCGCCGACTTCGACCCGCCCGCGCTGGCCCGCGCCTACGAGGCCGGCGGCGCCACCTGCCTGTCGGTATTGACCGACACCCCCAGCTTCCAGGGCGCCGACGCCTTCCTGACCGCCGCCCGCAGCGCCGTGGACCTGCCCGCGCTGCGCAAGGATTTCCTCTACGACACCTACCAGGTGGCCGAGGCCCGCGCGCTGCACGCCGACTGCATCCTGATCATCATGGCCAGCGTCTCCGACGCCCAGGCCGAGGAGCTGGAGGCGGCGGCGACCGACTGGGGCATGGACGCGCTGATCGAGGTTCACGACGCCCCGGAGCTGGAGCGCGCGCTGCGCCTGCGCTCGCCGCTGCTGGGGATAAACAACCGCAACCTCAAGACTTTCGAGACCTCTCTTGACGTGACCCGCACCCTGTCCCGCGACGTTCCAGCGGACCGGCTGCTGATCTCTGAATCGGGCCTTTTCACCCCCGCCGACCTCGCCGACATGGCCGCCCACGGCGCCCGCACCTTCCTGATCGGCGAAAGCCTGATGCGGCAGGACGACGTCGCCGCCGCCACCCGCGCGCTGCTGGCCGACCCGGTGCCCGCCTGATGCCGAAGCTCACCCACTTCGACGAACGGGGCGACGCCCACATGGTCGACGTCTCGGACAAGGAGGTCACCAGCCGCACGGCCACCGCCGAGGGCTGGGTGAAGATGGCG
Source organism: Rhodobacter sp. (assembly GCA_048262455.1). Lineage (GTDB taxonomy): Bacteria > Pseudomonadota > Alphaproteobacteria > Rhodobacterales > Rhodobacteraceae > Psychromarinibacter. Next base: position 145,975 of record JBLXFD010000001.1, on the reverse strand, counting down.
CCGGAAACGCTTGAACTGGTGACGGAAAACCGCGCCAAGAAGGGCGACGTGGCCGGTGTCGCGCGGCTGGCGGGGATCATGGGGGCCAAGCGCACCGCCGACCTGATCCCGCTGTGCCACCCGCTGCCCGTCACCAAGGTCTCGGTGGACATCACCCCCGACGCCAACCTGCCCGGCCTGCGGGTACGCGCCACGGTCAAGACCACCGGCCAGACCGGGGTGGAGATGGAGGCGCTGACCGCCGTGTCCACCGCCTGCCTGACCGTCTACGACATGCTCAAGGCCGCCGAGAAGACCATGCTGATCGGCGGCATCCGCCTGCTGTTCAAGGACGGCGGCAAGTCCGGGCGGTTCGAGGCCCCATGATATCGGTCGCCGAGGCGCTGGAACATCTCTTTGCCCTCTCCTCCATGGTGGAGGTGGAGCACGTGCCGCTGACCCGCGCCGCCGGCCGGGTGCTGGCGCAGGACGTCACCGCCCGCCGCGACCAGCCGCCCTTCGCCGCCTCGGCCATGGACGGCTACGCGGTGCAGGCCGCGGGAGTCGCCCCGGGCGCGCGTTTCCGGGTGATCGGCGAGGCGGCGGCGGGGCGCGGGTTTCCCGGCGCGGTTGGGGCGGACGAGGCCGTGCGGATCTTCACCGGCGCGCCCCTGCCCGCAGGCGCGGACCGGGTCGTGATCCAGGAGGACGTGGACCGGGACGGTGACACGATCACGCTGAAGCAGGACCTCGACAGCGCCGCCTACGTGCGCCCTGCGGGCGGCGATTTCCGTGCTGGCGCAGTGATCCCCGCCCCGAAGCTGCTGCGCCCGCAGGACGTGGCGCTGCTGGCGGCGATGAACGTGGCCGAGGTGCCGGTGCGCCGCCGCCCCGTTGCGGCGCTGATTGCCACAGGGGACGAGCTGGTGATGCCGGGCGAGGACCCGGGCCCCGACCAGATCATCGCCTCCAACAGCTTCGGCCTGAAGGCAATGCTGGAAGCCGCGGGCGCCGAGGCGCGCCTGCTGCCGATCGCGTGGGACAGCGCGGCGTCGCTGAAGACCGCCTTCGCGCTGGCCGAGGGGGCAGACCTCGTGGTGACCATCGGCGGCGCCTCGGTGGGCGACCACGACCTGGTGGGGCCGGTGGCGCGGGAACTGGCGATGGAGCAAAGCTTTTACCGCATCGCCATGCGCCCCGGCAAACCGCTGATGGCCGGGCGGCTGTCCGGGGCGGCGATGCTGGGACTGCCGGGGAACCCCGTCTCCTCAATGGTTTGCGGGCATGTCTTCATGTTGCCGATGATCCGCGCGATGCTCGGCCTCGGCGCCGCCCCCGCGCCGCGCCTGCGCCGGCCGCTGGACAGCGACCTGCCCGCCAATGGTCCGCGCGAGCACTACATGCGCGCGCGGCTGTCCGGGCAGGGCATCGGGGTGTTCGAGCGGCAGGACAGTTCCCTGCTGACGGTGCTGGCGCAGGCCGACGCGCTGCTGGTGCGCCCGCCCCGTGACCCGGCGCGGCAGGCGGGCGAGACCTTGGAGTATCTGCCCATTTAAGGGCCGATTAACCACGTGATTGACACATACAGGGAACGCCGGTAGAACATTGCCTGAACGCAGGCGCGGCACCCGCGCCGCGCGCGCCACAGGGATGAACAAGATGCTGACCCGCAAGCAACTGGAACTGCTGGACTTCATCAACAAGCGGATGCGGCGCGACGGGATACCGCCCTCTTTCGACGAGATGAAGGAGGCGCTGGACCTGCGGTCGAAGTCGGGCATCCACCGGCTGATCACGGCGCTGGAGGAGCGCGGCTTCATCCGCCGCCTGGCCCACCGCGCCCGCGCCATCGAGATCGTCAAGCTGCCCGAGGCGCTGGAACAGCGCGACGGCTTCTCGCCCCGCGTGGTCGAGGGCGGCCGCCCGGCACCGGAGCCGCGGGGGCGTTCTGTCTCGGGCAATTCCCACGGTGGCCGGGCCGTGGCGTCGGGCGACGTGGCGCAGGTGCCGCTGATGGGCCGGATCGCGGCGGGCGTGCCGATCGAGGCGATCTCCCACGCCGAGACCGATGTCTCGGTGCCGGGCGGCATGCTCTCGGGCAGCGGCCACCATTACGCCTTGGAGGTGCGGGGCGACTCGATGATCGACGCCGGCATCAACGACGGCGACGTGGTGGTGATCCGTGAGACCAGCACCGCCGACAACGGCGACATCGTGGTGGCGCTGGTGGACGGGCAGGAAGCGACGCTGAAGCGGTTCCGCCGCAAGGGCAGCGCAGTGGCGCTGGAGGCGGCGAACCCGGCCTACGAGACGCGCGTGTTCCGGGACGACCAGGTGCAGGTGCAGGGTCGGCTGGTGGGGTTGATACGGATGTATTGAGGGGGGCGGTGGCGGGGTGAGCCCCGGTCTACGTTTTCCTTCGAGCGGAATTCTGATGCGCCCTGAATAAGCCGAAGGCGCGGGGCGAGCGCCTGCCTGTGCCGGCGGGCAGGTTCGTGTTGCGGAGTGGCGGGGTGAACCCCGCCCTACCTCTTCTTTCGAGCGGAGCGCTGATCCGCCCCGAACAAGCCGAAGGCGCGGGGCGAGCGCCTGCCCGTTCCGGCGGGCTGGCGCTGTGTCATCCTCGTGCACGGCTATTTCTGTGTGCGGATTTGGCAGGGATAAAGCGTCTATGCCGGAGATGTGTGGCGCCAGCCCACGGGCAGTCTGGCGTTGCGCTTTGGCGGGGTGAACCCCGCCCTACATCTTCGATCAGGATGAAGCGCTATTCGGGCGGGCGGGCTCGCGTCGCGCTGCCCCGGCTTCCCACCCTTAAGGCGACCACAGCCGCCGCGCCCGGTCGCGGGCGCCTTCCAGCCGCAGGCCCCCGGCCTCGGGCCAGATCGCCAGCGCCCCGGTCTCGCGCAAGGACGCCGCGTCCAGCATGCGGCAGGGCCCCTCCGCCGCGACCTTCTGCGTCGTGACCACCAGCGCCGCCGTGAGGCACCCCTCCGCCGCCCGCGCCGCCGCGCCGCGGCCGGTGACGTGCAGCAGCCGCACACCGCCGATCTCGATCAGCCCGGCCGCGCCGGGCCTATCCGCCGCCCGCGCCTGCGCCGCGCCGTCGCCGTCGTTCTCCAGCCAGTTGAGCGCCACGAACCCCTCCCCCCGGGGTTTCGACAGGGCGCGCCCCTCGGGTGTCAGCACCCCCACCAGCCCGCCGCTTTCGGAGATCAGCACCGGCGGCCGCTCTGTCCCCCACCACAGCACCAGGGCGGCGGCGACCGGCGCCAGCCCGGCCCAGCGCAGCCGTCCCTGCCAGAGGATCACCAGCAGCATCCCCGCCGCCATCAGCGGCAGCACCGCGGGCGCCGGCGTGACCACCGGGGTGACCGCGCCCTCCATCCCCGAGACGCGGTGCGCCACGCCAAGGATCCACTCGATCGCCGGGCGCATCAGCGCCAGCCCCCAGTGCGCCAGCCCCAGCGGCCAGAGCGCCGCCGCCAGCACCGCGCCGGGCATCACCACGCTGGCCATCAGCGGCACCGACAGCAGGTTGGCGATCAGCCCATAGTCGGCAATGCGGTTGAAATGCGCCGCGGCCACCGGCGCGGTCGCCGCCCCCGCCACGGCCGAGGAGATCAGCAGCGCCAGCGGCGGGCGCATCCAGCGCGGCAGTTGCGGCAGGGGGTGGGCGCGCAGGGCGCCGAAGACCGCCACCAGCGCCGTGGTGGCGGCGAAGGACATCTGGAAGCCGGGTTCGGCCAGCGTCTCTGGCCGCAGGGCCAGCACCAGCAGCGCCGCGATGGCCACCGCCCGCAGGGTGATGGCGCGGCGGTCCAGCAGCACCCCCGCCAGCATCACCGCGATCATGATCATCGCCCGCTCTGTCGCCACGTTGCCGCCCGAGAGCAGGTAGTAGAACCCCGCCGCCAGCAGCGCCCCGCAGGCGGCGATCTTCTTCAGCGGCCAGTGCAGCGCCAGCGCCGGCACCGCCGCCATGGCCAGCCGCAGCGCCCCGAAGACGAGGCCGGTGAGCAGCCCCATGTGCAGGCCCGAGATCGCCAGCAGGTGCGACAGGTTCGAGCCCCGCAGCGCCTCCAGCGTGTCGCGGCCCATGCCCGACCGGTCGCCGGTGGTGACCGCCGCCGCGAAGGCCCCCGCCTCGCCCGGCAGCGCCGCCTGCACCGCCGCCGAGATCCGCATTCGCAGCCGGTGGATGCCCAGCCCCGCCGCGCCCTCGCCGGGCGGCGCCAGCGCCAGCACCGGGGTGCGGGTGTAGCCCACGGCGCCGAGGCCGCGGAACCAGGCCAGGCGGCGGAAATCGAAGCCCCCCGGCTCCACCGGTCCCGCGGGGGGCGCGAGGTTGGCGGTCATGATGACGGTCAGCCCCGGCTCTGGCCGGATCCAGCCCTGGGCGCCGTGCAGCGAGACCCGGACCCGGCGCGGCGTACGCTCCGGCGCCGTGCGTTCCAGCACCACTTGGTCCAGCGTCAGCCGCACCGCGTCGCTGGCCGAGCGGTCGATCGCCACGATCCGCCCTTCCACCGGCCCGTAGTAGCGGAACCCAAGCACCGGCCCCGCCACCAGGTGCGCCCGCAGGCCCGCCAGCGCCAGCCCCGCCAGCACCAGCGCCGCCGCCAGCGCGAAGGGCGCGGCGCGCGGGGCGATGCGCCATGTCAGCAGCGCCAGCGCCGCCGTGCCGCAGCCCGCCAGCGCCAGCAGCCAGACCGCCGGTTCCCGGGGCAGCGCGAAGTAGCCGCCGATGCCGGCGGACAGCGCCACCGGCGCCCAGACGAACAGGTGGCCGCGCTGCGCCTCGACCGCCAGCGCAGCCCGGCCCCAAGGCGTCACTCTTGTTCTCCCCCAGCCGATTGACTAGACCGCCAGCAACGCTAATCCCCGGTCCTTTCCAGAAGGTTAATTTGCCCATGACGGACGCGCAGGTGGTCACCCGTTTCGCCCCCTCTCCCACCGGCTACCTGCACATCGGCGGCGCCCGCACGGCGCTGTTCAACTGGCTTTACGCCCGCGGGCGGGGCGGCCGGTTCCTGCTGCGGATCGAGGACACCGACCACGCGCGGTCCACCCCCGAGGCGACCCAGGCGATCTTTCGCGGCCTCACGTGGCTGGGGCTGGACTGGGATGGCGAGGCGGTCAGCCAGGCGGCGCAGGCGGAGCGGCACGCCGAGGTGGCGCGGCTGATGCTGGCCTCGGGCAAGGCCTACAAGTGCTTCTCCACCCAGGAAGAAATCGCCGAGTTCCGCGAGGCGGCCAAGGCCGAGGGACGCTCGACGCTGTTCCGCTCTCCCTGGCGCGACGCGGACGCGGCCAGCCACCCCGATACCCCCTTCGTGGTGCGCATCAAGGCGCCGCTGGAGGGCCGCACGGTGATCCGCGACAAGGTGCAGGGCGACGTGACCATCGGCAACGACCAGCTGGACGACATGGTGCTGCTGCGTTCTGACGGGACGCCCACCTACATGCTGGCGGTGGTGGTGGACGATCACGACATGGGCGTGACCCACGTGATCCGCGGCGACGACCACCTCAACAACGCGGCGCGGCAGATGCTGGTCTACGACGCCATGGGCTGGGACGTGCCGGTCTGGGCGCATATCCCGCTGATCCACGGGCCCGACGGCAAGAAGCAGTCCAAGCGCCACGGCGCGCTGGGGGTCGAGGAGTACCAGGCCATGGGCTTTCCCGCCGCCGCGGTGCGCAACTACCTGGCGCGGCTGGGCTGGAGCCACGGCGACGACGAGTTCTTCACCGACGAACAGGCGCAGGCATGGTTCGGGCTGGAGGGAATCGGCAAGTCGGCGGCGCGTTTCGACATGAAGAAGCTGGAGCATCTGTCGGGCCAGCACATCGCCGTGGCCGAGGATGCTGCACTGCTGGCAGAGATCGGGGCCTACCTTTCCGCCGCCGGCCTTCCCGGGCTGTCCGAGGCGCAGGCCGAGGGGCTGTCGCGCGCCATGTACTGCCTGAAGGATCGCGCGAAGAACTTCCCGGAACTTCTTGAAAAGGCGCATTTCGTCCTGGCCAACCGCCCACTGGTCCCGGACGAGCGCGCGGCGAAGGCGCTGGATGATGTATCCCGTGGTATACTGGCTGAATTGACGCCGCAGTTGCAAAATGCTAGCTGGAACCGCGACGCGCTGGAAGAGGTCGTGACACGCGTGGCCGAAGCGGCTGACACCAAGCTTGGCAAGGTGGCGGGACCGCTTCGGGCAGCCCTTTCGGGGCGCGGCGTGTCGCCCAGTGTCTTCGACATGATGCTCGTCATCGGCCGCGAGGAAACGCTCGCCCGGCTGAGGGACGTGACCGCCTGATACGGGCATTTCGCCCGTCGTAACGGCCCCGTCCGGGGCAATCTTTCGCAGAAGGGGATGAGGATGGCAGAGAACAACAAGACGGCGACCCTGACGGTCGGGGACAAGTCGATCGAGCTTCCGGTCCTGTCCCCCACCGCCGGGCCGGACGTGATCGACATCCGCAAGCTCTACGCCCAGGGCGACGTCTTCACCTACGACCCGGGCTTCACCTCCACCGCCGCCTGCGACAGCGACATCACCTTCATCGACGGCGACAAGGGCGAGCTGCTGCACCGCGGCTACCCGATCGACCAGCTGGCCGAGAAGTCGCATTACCTCGAGGTCTGCTACCTGCTGCTGTACGGCGAGCTGCCGACCGCCGAGCAGCTGGAGGATTTCGAGCAGCGGGTGACCATGCACACCATGCTGCACGAGCAGATGCAGTTCTTCTTCCGCGGCTTCCGCCGCGACGCGCACCCCATGGCGATCATGGTCGGCGTGGTGGGGGCGATGAGCGCCTTCTACCATGACAGCACCGACATCAACGATCCCTGGCAGCGCGAGGTCGCCTCGATCCGGCTGATCGCCAAGATGCCGACCATCGCGGCCTGGGCCTACAAGTACCACATCGGCCAGCCCTTCGTGTATCCGCGCAACGACGTGGACTATGCCTCGAACTTCCTGCGCATGTGCTTTGCCGTGCCGGCCGAGGACTACGAGGTCAACCCGATCATCAGCCGCGCGATGGACCGGATATTCACCCTCCATGCGGACCACGAGCAGAACGCCTCCACCTCGACGGTGCGGCTGGCCTCGTCCTCCGGCGCCAACCCCTTCGCCTGCATCGCCGCCGGTATCGCCTGCCTCTGGGGCCCCGCCCACGGCGGCGCCAACCAGGCCTGCCTGGAGATGCTGCGCGAGATCGGCACTCCCGACCGGATCCCCGAGTTCATCGCCCGCGCCAAGGACAAGAACGACCCCTTCCGCCTGATGGGCTTCGGCCACCGGGTCTACAAGAACTTCGACCCGCGCGCGCAGGTGATGAAGCAGTCGGCCGACGAGGTGCTGGAACTGCTGGGCATCGAGGACAACCCGACGCTGCAGACCGCCAAGGAGCTGGAGAAGATCGCGCTGGAGGATCCCTACTTCCAGGAGAAGAAGCTGTATCCGAACGTGGATTTCTACTCCGGCATCATTCTCGATGCGATGGGCTTCCCGACGTCGATGTTCACCCCGATCTTCGCGGTGGCGCGGACGGTGGGCTGGATCTCGCAGTGGAAGGAACAGCTGAGCGATCCGCAGCACAAGATCGGCCGCCCGCGGCAGCTCTACACCGGCGCGACGGCGCGGGACTACGTGGACGTCGAAAACCGCTGAGGGTTTTCGGACGGGAAGATATGGGGGGCGTCGGTGGTGGCCGGCGCCCCTTTTCGTTTGGGGTTGGGTGCGACGTGAGCCTGCCCGTGGGGTGGCGCTGCTGTCCGGTGGCGAGGGCGCATTATCCCGGCCACATCCGCGCGCAGAACGAGCGTTACCCTGCGGATGACACAGCGCCAGCCCGTGGGGACGGGCAGGCGCTCGCCCCGCGCCTTCGGCTTGTTCGGGGCGGATCAGCGCGTCGTTCGAACGAAGTCGTAGGGCGGGGTTCACCCCGCCTAAGCGCAACATCAGCCTGCCCGTGGGATGGCGCCGCCCACTTCCGGCATAGGCACTTTATCGCGGCCATACCCGCGCACCAAATGAGCCGCGCCCTGCAGCTCCAAAGCGCCAGCCCGCCGGAACGGACAGGCGCTCGCCCCCGCGCCTTCGGCTTGTTCGGGGGCTGGTCAGCGCCTCATATAAAACAAGCGGTAGGGCGGGGTTCACCCCGCCACCCCCCTCACCCGCCCTCCAGCGCCCGCGCCAGGCCGGTCAGGCTGTCCGTCACAACCTCCCAGTCCTCCTCGGCCTCCAGGTCCGCCGTCTGCGCCTCACCGTATTCCAGCGGCCGCAGCACGAAGGCGCAGCGCAGGCCCAGGGCGCGGGCCGCGCGCAGGTCCGCGTTGTGGGCGGCGACCATCATGCAATCCTCCGGCGCCAGCCCCAGTGCCTCGGCGGCGCGCAGGTAGACCGCGGGGTCGGGCTTGTAGGCGCGGGCGATCTCGGCCCCTAGCACGGTGTCCCACTGCAGCCCCGCGTGCCGCGCCAGGTTCACCATCAGCGCGATGTGCCCGTTCGACAAGGGCGCCGTCACCGTGCGCCGGTGCAGCGCGGCGAGCCCGCCAGCGCTGTCGGGCCAGGGCGAGAGCCGGTGCCAGAGGTGGTTCAGCCCGTCAACCTCGGCCTCTGTCAGCACCAGGCCGTGGCGGTCCAGCAGCGTCACCAGGTTCTCGCGGTGCAGCACGTCCAGGGTCACCCAGTCGCGCCGGCCCTCGCGCACCGCCTCCATCGCCGGCTGGTAGAGCGCCCGCCAGTCCAGCGCGAAACGCAGGGCGTCCACCGTCTCCTCGCGGTCCTCGAAGAAGGCCGCCACCCCCCGCTCGATCGAGCCGCGCCAGTCCACCACGGTACCGAAAACGTCGAACAAAAGCGCCTTGGGCATGGTCATGAAAGCGCCCCCGGCGGCCGGTGCCGCCCGGCAAGAAACAGTATGTTCATCATCGCGGCCTTGAAATTTTCGTGATCATCGCGCCTGCTATAGCAATAATTTATCGCTTGCTGACAGGTTAATTTGCCATGCCCGCCCGTCTTACACGCGCGCTTTTCATCGGCCTCGTGGCACTCGCCGGACCCTACGCGCCATTCACCCCGCCCGCCGCCGCGCTGGAGCTTCCGGCACCCTTGAGCGACGATGACTTCCTCAGCTTCGACGCCCGGCAGGCGGAACTGGGGCGGTTGCTGTTCTACGACAAGATCCTGTCGGGCAACCAGAATATCTCCTGCGCCACCTGCCATCACCATGACCTCGGCGGCGCGGACGGGCTGCCGCTGGGCATCGGCGAGGGGGGCGAGGGGCTGGGGCGCGACCGCACTCCCGGCTACGACAGCCACGTGATCCACGCCCGCATCCCGCGCAGCGCGCCGCCGATCTGGAACCTCGCCCACCGCGACATCCGCAGCGTGTTCCACGACGGAAGGCTGCAGACCGGCGACGCCTGGGGCAACGGATTCGACTCGCCGGCGGAGGATTTCCTGCCGGAGGGACTGAACTCGATCCTTGCGGTGCAGGCGCTGTTCCCGGTGACCTCGCACCACGAGATGGCGGGCAATCCCGGCGAGAACGAGGTGGCCGACGCGGTGCTGAGGCGGCTGGACGGCGCCTGGCCGATCCTGTCCCAGCGGGTGCGGGCGATCCCGGAATACGCCGAGATGTTCATCGGCGCCTTCGCCCACGTTAACCGGGCCGAGGACATCACCATCGTCGAGATCGCCAACGCCCTCGCCGCCTTCGAGGGCACCGAGTGGCGCAACTACGACAGCGACTTCGACCACTATCTTGCCGGGGACCCCGAGGCGCTGAACACCGCCGAGCAGCGCGGGATGGAGCTGTTCTACGGCGAGGCCGGCTGCGCCGCCTGCCACTCCGGCCCGCTGCTGACCGACCAGGAGTTCCACGCCCTCGCCCTGCCGCCGGTGGGCCCGGGCAAGGCGCTTGCCTTCGACCCCCTGCCCCGCGACGTGGGCCGTATGCTGAAGACCGGGGACCTTGCCGATCTCTACAAGTTCCGCACCCCCAGCCTGCGCAACGTGGCGCTGACGGCGCCCTACGGGCACAACGGCACCATGCCGACGCTGGAGGCGATGGTGCGCCACCACCTGGACCCCGAGGCGAGCCTCAGGTCGTGGACCAAGGACATGGCCGGGCTGCCCGACGTGCCCTGGCTGCGCAAGGCGGACTTCGTGCTGCTGGACGACGCGCGCGAGATGCGGCGACTGCTGTCGCGGGTGGACGTGACGCCGGTGTCGCTGAGCGACCGGGACGTGGAGGACATCGTCGCCTTCCTGCACTGCCTCACGGGCCGCTCGGCGCTGGAGCGCCCGCTGGGCCGGCCGGACCGGGTGCCGAGCGGGTTGCCGGTGGACTGAGGGGGCTGCGGGACGGAGGGCCAGCGCCCGTCCGTGGGTGGGCGCATGTGACGCTGGTGGTCGCCGCTTTATACCACCGCCACTCCCTTGCTCCACCCCCGCGCAAACGTCGACAAAGCGCCCGCCCGTGGGGACGGACGGGCGCTGGCCCGGCGGGGCTACGCGCCTGGTTCCGGGCCGGTTGCCCTTGTCACAACAGAGGGACAGCGCCCGGACGGGCGCTGGCCCGGCGGCGCTACGCGCCTGGTTCCGGGCCGGTTGCCCTTGTCACAACAGAGGGACAGCGCCCGTCCGTGGGTGGGCGCATCCACCGCTGGTGGTCTTCTCTTTATGGCACCGCCACCCCTTCGCTCCACCCCCGCGCCAACGGACACGAAGCGCCCGCCCGGGGGACGGACGGGCGCTGGCCCGGCGGCACTGCGTGCCTTGTTCCGGGCCGGGTGCTCTTGTCACGACACAGGGCCGGCGCCCGTTCGTGAGTGGGCGCCCCCGCCGCTGGTGGTCGCTCCTTTATCCCACCGCCACTCCCCCGCTTCCACCTCTGTGCCGACGTCAACGAAGCGGCACTTCGTGCCTTGTTCCGGGCCCGGGCAACCCTGCCGGACCTGACAACCCGGTGACCCCTCCCCGCTCGCCCTTCCCATCCCCCCCGATTCCCGCGTAACCAAACCCTTCACGGCAGGAAGGACGCGGCATGGAACCCTGGGCCGCCTCGCTGGAGGCGTTTCTCTCGCGGATCTGGGACGAGCTGGCCCGCGCCTCGGCGCCGGAGCGCGGATCGCTGCCGCTGCCGGTGCTCGCCACCTGCGGTCCCCAAGGCCCCGAGGCGCGGGCGTTGGTCCTGCGGGGGGCCTCGCGGCAACACGGGACCGTGCTGCTCTACACCGACACCCTGTCGGACAAGATCACCGACCTGCGCCACGACACCCGCGCCGCGCTGCACCTCTGGGACCCCGAGCTGCAGCTGCAGACCCGGCTGCGCGGGCGCATCGCGCTGCACCCCTCCAGCACCGGCGCCTGGGACATGCTGCCAACCGCCGCGCGGCTGAACTACGGCACCGTCCCGCCCCCCGGCACCCCGATCGCGCAGCCAGAGGCCTACAGCCGCCACCCCGACCCCGAGCGGATGACGCAGCTGGTCCTCACCGTGGCCGCCATCGACGGCGTCAGCCTCGGCAGCCAGCCTCACCGGCGGGCGCTGTTCACCCGCGAGGACGGCTGGCGCGGCCAGTGGCTGGCGCCATGACCCCCGCCCTGCCCCTGACCCGGGAACTGGTTCTGATCGGCGGCGGCCATGCCCATGCGCTGGTGCTGCGGCGCTGGGGGATGGACCCGCTGCCGGGGGTGCGGGTGACGGTGATCGACCCGGCCCCGGCCCCGCCCTACACCGGCATGCTGCCCGGCCACATCGCTGGCCACTACCCGCGCGAGGCGCTGGAGATCGACCTGGTGCAGCTCGCCCGCTTCGCCGGGGCGCGGCTGATCCTCGGGCGGGCCACGGGCATCGACCCGGAGGCGAAACGCGTCACGGTGCCGGGGCGGCCGGCACTGGCCTACGATGTCTGCTCGGTCGACGTGGGCATCACCTCGGACCCGCCAGGGCTGCCGGGCTTTGCCGAACACGCGGTGGCCGCCAAGCCGCTGGGCCCCTACGCCGACCGCTGGCAGCGCTTCCTCGGCCAAGTGGCACAGGGCGCGGCGGCGCGGGTGGTGGTGATCGGCGGCGGCGTCGGCGGGGTGGAGCTTTCCATGGCCATGGCCCACGCTCTGGCGCAGGCGGGAACCAAGCCCGAGGTGACGGTGCTGGAGACCGGCCGCGCGCTGGAGGGCCTCGGCCCCCGCGCCCGCGCGGCGCTGTTGAAGCGGATGGAGGGGCTGGGCGTCTCCCTGCGCGAACACGTCACAGCATCCGAGGTCACCGCCGAGGGCGTGACGCTGGAGGGCGGCGCGCGCCTGCCGGCGGCGCTGGTGGTCGGCGCGGCGGGGGCGCGGCCGCATGGCTGGCTGGCGGGATGCGGCCTTGCCATGACCGAGGGGTTCCTCGACGTGGGCCCGACGCTGCAGACCAGCGACCGGGCGGTCTTCGCGGCCGGCGACTGCGCCCACCTGACCCACGCGCCGCGCCCCAAGGCCGGCGTCTACGCGGTGCGCGCGGCGCCGGTGCTTTACGAAAACCTCCGCGCGGCGCTGTCAGAAACCGGCCCCCTGCGCCCCTTCCAGCCGCAGAAGGACTACCTGAAGCTGATCTCGCTGGGCGGCAAGTCGGCGCTGGCCGACAAGTGGGGCCTGCGGCTGGAGGGGCGCTGGCTGTGGCGCTGGAAGGACCGGATCGACGGCAGGTTCATGGACAAGTTCCACGACCTGCCACAGATGGCCGCGCCGGACCTGCCAAAGACGGCGGCGGCGGGGCTGCGCGAGGCGCTGGGGGAAAAGCCCGCCTGCGGCGGCTGCGGCGCCAAGGTGGGCGGCGGCGCGCTGGGGCGGGTGCTGGCGGGGCTGCCAAGTGCCGGGCGCGCCGATGTCGACCTGCGCCCCGGCGACGACGCGGCGGTGCTGCGCATGGGCGGCGCGCGGCAGGTGATCACCACCGACCACCTGCGCGCCTTCACAGAGGACCCCTTCGTGCAGGCGCGCATCGCCGCGATCCACGCGCTGGGGGACATCTGGGCCATGGGCGCGGCCCCGCAGGCGGCGCTGGCGCAGGTGATCCTGCCGCGCCTCGCGCCCCGGCTGCAGGAGCACTGGCTGGCCGAGATCATGGCGGGCGCCGCGCAGGTCTTCGGCGCGGCGGGGGCCGAGATCGTGGGCGGCCATTCCTCGCTGGGCAGCGAGTTGACGGTGGGCTTCACCGTCACCGGCCTGTGCGAGAGCGCGCCGATCACCCTGGGGGGCGCGCGCGAGGGCGACGTGCTGCTGCTGACCAAGCCGATCGGGTCCGGCACCATCCTGGCCGCCGAGATGCAGCGCCGCGCGCGGGGCGCCTGGGTGGCGGAGTGCCTGGCGGCGATGGACGTGCCGCAGGGGCCCGCCGCTTCGCTGCTGGCCGGGGCGCACGCGATGACCGACGTCACCGGCTTCGGACTCGCGGGGCACCTGCTGGGGATCTGCGACGCCTCGGGGCTTGCGGCCGAGCTGGACCTCGCGGCGGTGCCGATGATGGAGGGGGCAGAGGCGCTGGCGGCGGCGGGGGTACGGTCCACGCTCTATCCCGACAACCGGGCGCTGGCGGCGCGGGTAGAGGCGCCGGAGAGCCCGCGCGCGGCGGTGCTGTTCGACCCGCAGACTGCCGGCGGGCTGCTGGCGGCGGTGGCCGCCGAGACCGCGGAGGACCGGCTGGCGGCCCTGCGCGCGGCGGGCATCCCGGCGGCGCGGATCGGCCGGCTGGTGCCCGGCGCGCCGGGGGTGCGGGTGCTCTAGCACCCCCCTTTGCTTCCCCTTTCCCGCGCGTTAAGACCGCCGCGTCATTCCGGCCGGCGCCCTGCGCGCGCCCCGGCCCTTCCCGCTCAAGGAGTTCTTCGATGTTCGACAGCAAGCCCGGCCTGATGGACGAAATTCGCGGCCGTTTTGCCCACGTGGACGCCTGCCCCTTCACCGGCGAGCGCGTCTTCTTCGAGAACGCGGGCGGCGCGCTGACGCTGAACAGCGTAGTGGAGACCTCGGCCAGGTTCGCCGCGATCCCCGACAACCAAGGCCGCGACAACCCGGCCTCGGCGGCGCTGCAGCAGATCATCGACACCGCCAAGGATGACATGCGGGTGCTGTTCAACGCACCCACGGGCCTGTTCTTCGTGGGCGAAAGCGGGACCGAGCTGCTGTTCCGGCTGATCCGCACGGCCTGCCTGGGCACCCCCGGGGGCGGCCGCGTGCTGGGCAGCACGCTGGAGCACCCCGCCTCGCGCAGCGCCGCGCGGCACTGGGCCGAAGTGGCGGGCAAGGAGCACGTGCTGGTGGCCCATGACGACGCCACCGGGTCGGTGGACGCTGCAGCCTACCGTCCCGAGGTGACCTCCGACACGCGGGTGGCGACGATCCTGCATACCTCGCCCGTCACCGGCATGGCGGTGGACGTGGCCGCCATCGCCCGCGAGATCCGCGCCGTGGCGCCCGAGTGCTGCATCATCGTCGACGGCATCCAGCACGCCGCCCACGGCCGGCTGGACATCGAGAGCTACGACATCGACGGCTACGTGATCTCGCCCTACAAGATGTTTTCGCGGCACGGCTACGGGGTGGCCTGGGTCTCCGAGCGGCTGAACGCGCTGCGCCACGAGCACCTGATCGACGCGCCGAACGAGCCCTGGGAATTCGGAACCCGCGACACCGGCGCCTATGCCACCTTCTCGGACGTGGTGGGGTATCTTGAGTGGCTGGGCAGCCGCTTCACCGACAGCGACGACCGCCGCGCCCGCATCGTGGCCGCCGGCGAGGCGATCCACGCCCAGGAACACGCGCTGACCGAGGCGATGCTGCACGGCACCGGCAACCACACCGGGCTGGCGGATTTGGAGGGGATCACGGTGATCGGCGGCGTGGACAACCCGCTGCGAGAGGGGCTTGTCTCCATCGCGCTGGAGGGCGTGCCGGCCCCCGAGGTGGTGACCGCCCTGCGCGAGCGGGGGATCCGCACGCATACCCGGAAGGCGGACCACTATTCCGGCAACATCCTTGACCCGCTGGGTCTGGAAGGCGCGGTGCGGGTGTCGATGTGCCACTACAACACGGTGGAAGAGGTGGGCCGGTTCCTGGCGGCGGTGCGGGAGATCCGGGGAGCGTAGGGGCTGCGGGGCGGGGTGCGGCGCCTGGGCGCTGCGTGAGCTTGCTCATGGGTGGCGCTGCTGACCTTCCGGGTGGGCGCTTTATGTCCGCCAAGCCCGTGCGCAGAATGATCGTTGTCCTGCGGGTGACAAAGCGCCAGCCCGCCGGGACGAGCAGGCGCCCGCCCCGCGCCTTCGGCTTGTCCGGGGCGGTCACCGCATCGTTCGAATGGAGTGGTAGGGCGGGGTTCACCCCGCCTCGGCGCAACGCCAGCCTGCCCGTGGGGTGGCGCTGCCGACCCTCGGCATAGGCACTTTATCTCAGCCACATCCGCGCGAAGAATGAGCGGGGCACGAGGGTGACAAAGCGCCAGCCCGCCCGGACGGGCAGGCGCTCGCCCCGCGCCTTCGGCTTGTTCGGGGCGGATCAGTGCTTCGTTCGGAAGAAGCGGTCGGGCGGGCTTTCGCCGCCTTGGCGCGACGCAAGCCTGTCCGTGGGGTGGCGCAGCTGCGCTCCGGCATAGGCACTTTATCCTCGCCACGTCCGCGCACAGAATGAGCTTTGCCCTGCGGATGACACAGCGCCAGCCCGACGGGACGGGCAGGCGCTCGCCCCGCGCCTTCGGCTTGTTCGGGGCGGATCAGCGCTTCATCCGTGTGGATTGGCAGGCCGGGGTTCACCCGCCATGGCGCAACGCCAGCCTGCCCGTGGGGTGGCGCCGCATAACTCCGGCATGGGCGCTTTATCCCCGCCACATCCGCGCAAAGAATGAGCGTTGCCCTGCGGGTGACACAGCGCCAGCCCGCGAGGATGGGCAGGCGCTCGCCCCGCGCCTTCGGCTTGTTCGGGGCGCACCATCGCTTCGCTCCGATGATGCCGTAGGGCGGGGTTCACCCCGCCACGCCCCGCCGCCCCCCCTCAACTCTTCTCCACCGGCCGCGAGCGCATCCGCCTCGCCGTCTCCCGCTCCGCGCGCTTGCAGCGCAGGGGTGGCAGGTCGCGGTCCATCAGGGCCATGTCGTCCAGCACCAGCTCGCCCATCGCGGTGAAGGCCGCCTCCAGCGCCCCCGCGCGGTGGGCCGAGCGCAGGAAGCCCTCCATGCGCCGCACCCGGTGGTCCTCCGGCATCGGCTCCTCGGGGAACACGTCGCTCGCCGCCACGATGCGCCCCGCCTCCACCGCGTCCAGCAGCGCCTCGAAGTCCACCACCTCGGCCCGCGACAGCAGCACCAGCGCGGCGCCGGGGCGCATGGCGGTGAAGGCCTCGGCCCCCAGCGCGCCGCGGTTCTCGGTGGTCACGGCCGAGACCACGAAGACCACGTCTGACCCCTCCAGCACCTCGGCCAGCGTCGCCGGCTCCACCCCCTGCCCGCGCAGCAGCGCGTCCGGCAGCCAGGGGTCGTGCGCCCGGATCCGGCAGCCGAACCCCTCCAGCACCCGGCGCAGCGCGCGGCCGAGATCGCCGAAGCCGATGATCCCCACCTCCGCCCCGCTCAGCAGCCGCGCGCCGCGGTTGCCGTCCATGCCCCAGGCCTCGCGCCCCTCTCGGAAGGCGCGGTCGGCGCCGCTGATCCCGCGCAGCAGGTCCAACGCCAGCCCCAGCCCCAGCTCGGCCACCGGCAGGGCAAAGACCGGCCCGGTGGTCAGCACGTGGATGCCGCGGGCGAACAGATCGTCGTAGGGCATGTTGGGCAGCAGGTTGCCCTCGATGTTCAGCACCGCGCGCAGGCCGGTCATCCGCGCCAGCACCGGCGCCTCCAGCGGCGGCTGGCCCAGCACGTAGCGCACCCGGCCCAGCACCTCGTCCGGCAGGCCGGGGATTTTGGGCGCCTCCACCTCCAGCAGCTCGTAGCGGGCGCGCAACTCGGCAAGGCGATCGGGGGTGAAGATCAGGTCCAGCCGGCGCGGTTCGGGGGCGCAGAGGACGAGGGGTCTGGGGGGTCTGGGGGTCATGGCGGCTCCTTCCGCGGCAGAGCCTAGCGGCCCGGCGCGGCGGGGAAAAGCCGCCTCAGTCGCCGCGCAGCTTCGCGGCCATCGCCTCTGGGATCGGGCGCGAGACCAGCTTGCCGGCGTCGTCGCGGACGGTCCAGACCCGGGTCTCGAAGCCTTCCACGCAAAGCACGCCGTCCCGGTGCAGCTGGTGGTGCACGTCGAAGCTGGAGGTGCCGATGCGCGTGACGGTGGAGGTGATCTGCACGTCCTCGCCGGCCTCGCAGGGCACCTTGAACTCGGCCCGCGTGGCCACCAGCGGGCAGCCGGAGACCCCGAACTCGGCGATCATCTCGCGCCGGGTCCAGCCCGCGGCCTCGTAGAGCAGCGCGGTGCCGTGGTCGAAATAGGACAGGAAGTTGGGGTTGTAGACGATGCCGGCGGGGTCGCAGTCGCCCCACTCGATCCGCCGCGTCATGGTGTTGGACAGCATCCCGGCCCCTCCGCGCAATGGCGGGCCGCCCCCTGCGGGACGGCCCGGTGTCTTTCTAGCCCAGCACCGCGTTCAGCGTCGGGCTGGGGCGCATCACCTCGGCCAGCCGGGCGCGGTCGGGATGGTAGTAGCCGCCGGTCTCGGCCGGCGCGCCCTGGCCCGTGGCCAGTTCGGACAGGATCTGCTGCTCCTTCTCCGCCAGCGCCTTGGCGACCGGGGCGAAGCGGTCCGCCAGTTCGGCGTCCTCGTCCTGGGCGGCCAGCGCCTCGGCCCAGTAGCGGGCGAACCAGTAGTGGCTGGCGCGGTTGTCCGGCTCGCCCACCTTGCGGCCCGGCGAGCGGTCGTGGTCGAGGATGCCCTGGGTCGCCGCGTCGACGGCCCGGCCCAGCACGCCCGCCTTGGCATTGCCGCGCGCCTCGGACAGGAACTGCAGGCTTTCGCCCAGCGCGCAGAACTCGCCCAGCGAATCCCAGCGCAGGTGGTTTTCCTCCATCAGCTGCTGCACGTGCTTGGGGGCGGACCCGCCGGCCCCGGTCTCGAACAGCCCGCCGCCCTGCATCAGCTTGACGATGGACAGCATCTTGGCCGAGGTGCCCAGCTCGAGGATCGGGAACAGGTCGGTCAGGTAGTCGCGCAGCACGTTGCCGGTGATGGCGATGGAGTCCTTGCCCTCGCGGATCGTCTCCATCGTCAGGCGCGTGGCGGCGCGGGGGGCGAGGATCTTGAAGCGGTCCGCGACGCCGGCGCTTTCCAGCAGCGGCTTGACGTAGGCGATCAGCTGCGCGTCGTGGGCGCGGTTCTCGTCCAGCCAGAAGATCGCCTGGGCGCCGGTGGCCTTCTGGCGCGAGATCGCCAGCTTCACCCAGTCCTCGATGGGCGCGCGGCGGGTGCTGGAGGACCGCCAGATGTCCCCCGCCTCGACCCGGTGCTCGTGCAGCACGTCGCCGTTCTGCGTGACGAACCGCACGGTGCCCGCCTCGGGGATCTCGAAGGTGGTGGGGTGGCTGCCGTATTCCTCGGCCTTCTGGGCCATTAGCCCGACGTTCTGCACGGTGCCCGAGGTGGCCGGGTCCAGCGCCCCGGTTTCCTTGAAGTAGCGGATCGACTCGTCATAGACCGGCGCGTAGGAGCTGTCGGGGATCACGCAGTTGGCGTCCGCCTCCTGCCCGTCGGGGCCCCAGCCCTTGCCGCCGGCCCGGATCAGCGCCGGCATCGAGGCGTCGATGATCACGTCGGACGGCACGTGCAGGTTGGTGATGCCGCGGTCCGAGTTGACCATGTAGAGCGGCGGGCGCTGCGCCATGACCTCGTCGATGGCCTTCTTGATCTCGGGCGCGTCCTCGACCCGGGCCAGCAGGTCGCCGAGGCCGGAGTTGGGGTTCACCCCCAGTTCCTTCAGCCGCGCGCCGTGCTGCTCGAACACCGGCTTCAGCCAGGTGCGCACCGCGTGGCCGAAGATGATCGGGTCCGAGACCTTCATCATCGTCGCCTTCAGGTGCAGCGAGAACAGCGTGCCGGCCTCGGCGGTCTCGGCGATCTGCTGTTCGAGGAACCGGTCCAGCGCGGCGGCCGACATGAAGGTGGCGTCCACCACCGTGCCCTCGGGCAGATCGATGCCGTCCTTCAGCACGGTCTCGCGGCCGCCTGCGGTCTCCAGAACGATCTTGGCGCGGCCGGCCTGGGCGGCGCTGAGGGTCGCGGATTTCTCGTTGGAGAAGAAGTCGTTTGCGCCCATCGAGGAGACCTTGGTCTGCGAGTCCGCCGACCACTTGCCCATCCGGTGCGGGTGCGCCTGGGCGTATTTCTTCACCGCCACCGCGGCGCGGCGGTCGGAGTTGCCCTCGCGCAGGACCGGGTTCACCGCCGAGCCCTTGATGGCGTCGTAGCGGGCGCGGACCTTCTTTTCCTCGTCGGTCGAGGGGCTCTCGGGGTAGTCGGGCAGCGCGTAGCCCTGGGCCTGCAGCTCCTTCACCGCCGCCGTCAGCTGCGGCACCGAGGCAGAGATGTTGGGCAGCTTGATGACATTGGCCTCGGGGGTCTTCACCAGCTCGCCCAGCGCGGCCAGATCGTCGGGCTGGCGCTGGTCCTCGGAGAGGTACTCGGGGAAGGCCGCGAGGATCCGCCCGGCGAGCGAGATGTCGCGGGTGTCCACGGTCACCCCGGCGGCATCGGCGAAGAAGCGCACCACCGGCAGCAGCGAGGCGCTGGCCAGTTCGGGCGCTTCGTCCACGATGGTATACACGATGTCGGGTTGTTTTGCGTCGGCCATTTTCGGGTCCCCTCGTTGTCGCGAAAGCTGCGGCCGGCCTGCCCGTCCCCGGGGTGGCGCTGGCCCTGGAATTGATCCTGTGACGTCGCGCATCGCGTAGACGATGCCGCGCCCGTGTTCAACCGCGCAACGCGGGTGGAGCGGGGTCGCGGGGGGTGTTTCTGCGGGTCTCGGGGGTGTGTTGCGCTTTGAGAGGGGCAGCGCCCGTCCGTGGGTGGGCGCATGTGACGCCGGTGGTCTGCGGTTTATTGCACCGCCACGTCGTCGCTCCACCCCCGCGCCGACGGTGAGGAAGCGCCCGCCCGGGGGGCGGACGGGCGCTGGCCCGGCGGCACTGCGTGCCTTGTTCCGGGCCGGGTGCCTTTGTCACAACAGAGGGCCGGCGCCCGTCCGTGGGTGGGCGCTCCTGCCGTTGGTGGTCTGTACTTTATGGCACCGTCACTTCCCCGCTCCACCCCCGCGCGAACGGTGAAGAAGCGCCCGCCCGGCGGACGGACGGGCGCTGGCCCGGCGGCGCTGCGCGCCTTGTTCCGGGCCGGGTGCTCGTGTCACATCAGAGGGACAGCGCTCGGCCGTGGGTGGGCGCACACTCCGCTAGTGGTCGCCACTTTATCGCACCGCCACGTCCCCGCTCCACCCCCCGCGCCAACGTCAACGGAGCGCCCGCCCGGGGGACGGACGGGCGCTGGCCCGGCGGCGCTGCGCGCCTCGTTCCGGGCCGGGTGCTCTTGTCACAACAGAGGGCCGGCGCCCGTCCGTGGGTGGGCGCGTGTGACGGTGGTGGTCTTCACTCTATCTCACCGCCACCCCTTCGCTCCACCCCCCCCCCGCGCCAACGTCAACGAAGCGCCCGCACGGGGGACGGACGGGCGCTGGCCCGGCGGCGCTTCGCGCCTTGTTCCGGGCCGGGTGCTCTTGCCGATCGGAAGGACAGCCCCCACCCTTCCCCTCGCCCCCCGCTTCTGCCAGTCTTCCGCCGGAAGGAGCCCGCCATGCCCGTTACCACCTGCGTCTTCGATGCCTACGGAACCCTCTTCGACGTCGCCGCCGCCGCCCGCGAGGCGGCCGGGGAGGCCGCGTTCCCGCAGCTCTCCGAGGCCTGGCCCCGGCTGGCCGAGGACTGGCGGCGCAAGCAGCTGGAATACAGCTGGCTGCGTGCCGTCGCCGGGGCCCATACCGACTTCTGGCAGGTCACGCAGGACGGGCTGGACTGGGCGCTCGAGGCGCAGGGGCTGGACGATCCGGAACTGCGCGAACGCCTGCTGGCGCTGTACTTCGAGCTGGCCGCCTACCCCGAGGTGCCGCAGATGCTGGCCACGCTGAAACAGGAGGGCCGCGCCACCGCGATCCTGTCCAACGGCGAGCCGCGGATGCTGGCGGGCGCGGTGGAGAGCGCGGGGATCGGCGAATACCTCGACGCGGTGCTCTCGGTCGAGGAGGTGGGCGTCTTCAAGCCCCACCGCAAGGTCTACGAGCTGGTGGGCGCCCGCTTCGGCTGCGCGCCGTCCGAGGTGCTGTTCGTCTCGTCCAACGGCTGGGACGCGGCCCATGCCGCCGGCTTCGGCTTCCGCACCGTCTGGGTCAACCGCGCCGGGCAGCCGGTGGACCGGCTGGACTGGCGGCCGGACAAGGTGCTCTCCGACCTCTCCACCATCCCCGAGCTGGCAGCGCAGGGGTGAGCCGCTTCTTCACCAGCTCGGACGGGCTGCAACTGGCCTATACCGACGAAGGCGAGGGCCTGCCGCTGGTCTGCCTCGCGGGGCTGACCCGGGCCGGCACCGACTTCGACTTCGTCGCCCCGCACCTGCGGGACGTGCGCCTCATCCGCCCCGACTACCGCGGCCGCGGCAGGTCGGACTGGGGGCCGCCCGAAAGCTACATCCTGCCGGTCGAGGCCCGCGACGTGCTGGAGCTGATGAACCACCTGGAGATCGAGCAGGCGGCCATCCTCGGCACCTCGCGCGGCGGGCTGGCGGCGATGCTGATGGCCTCGACCGTCAAGCACCGGCTGATCGGCGTCTGCCTGAACGACATCGGCCCGGAACTGGCGCCGGAGGGGCTGGAGCTGATCCGCGGCTACGTCGGCAAGCAGCCGGCGGTGAAAACCCACGCGCAGGCGGCGCAGGCCCGCGCCCGGATGATGACCGGCTTCCGCGACGTGCCGCAGGAACGCTGGCTGGAGGAGGTGCAGCGCCACCTCGTGCCGGACGACGAAGGCGGGCTGCGGCTGAACTACGACCCGGCGCTGGCGCGCACGGTGAACACGCCCTCGCTGGCGCCGGTGAACATGTGGCCGATGTTCGAGGCCCTTGCCGGGCTGCCGCTGGCGGCGCTGCGGGGCGAGAACTCGGACCTGCTGACCCGCGCCACCTTCGACCGGATGCGCCGCCGCCGCCCCGACATGATCGCCGCCGAGGTGCCGGGGCGCGGCCACGTGCCCTTCCTCGACGAACCAGAGGCCCTTGCCGTCATACACCAATGGATCGACCAATGCCGCTAGACACCCCCGCCGCCGCTCCCGTCACAATCGACATCGCCTTGATCGAGGCCGCAGAGGCCCGGCTGGCCCCCGTTGTTCGCCGCACGCCGCTGCTGTCCTCGCCCTTCCTCGACGAGATCGCGGGCCGCCGGGTGCTGGTCAAGCCCGAGTGCCTGCAGCACACCGGGTCCTTCAAGTTCCGCGGCGGCTGGTCCGCCGTCTCGGCCCTGCCCGAAGCGCAGCGGGCGCGCGGGGTCATCGCCTTTTCCTCGGGCAACCACGCGCAGGGGGTGGCAGAGGCGGCGCGGCGGCACGGGGTGCCCTCGGTCATCGTCATGCCCCGCGACGCGCCGCAGCTGAAGATCGCCAATACCCGCGCGCTGGGGGCCGAGGTGGTGCTGTACGACCGCGCCGGCGAGGACCGGGACGCGCTGGGGGCGCGGCTGGCCGAGGAACGCGGGCTGACGCTGATCAAGCCCTTCGACAACCCGCAGGTGATCGCCGGCCAAGGCACCGCGGGGCTGGAAATCGCGGCGCAGGCCGCCGAGGCCGGGGTGGACGCGGCCGACGTGCTGGTCTGCTGCGGCGGCGGCGGGCTGACCTCGGGCATCGCGCTGGCGCTGGAGGCGCGCGCCCCCGGCCTGCGCGCCCGGCCGGTGGAACCCGAGGGGTTCGACGACACCGCCCGCTCGATCGCCGCCGGCGAGATCCGCCGCAACGAAGCGCTGACCGGGTCCATCTGCGACGCCATCGTCACGCCGGAGCCGGGGCAGCTGACCTTCCCGGTCATGCACCGGCTTTGCGGCCCCGGCATCGCGGTGCCCGACGCGCTGTGCCTGCGCGCCATGGCCGCCGCCTTCACCCGGCTGAAGATCGTGCTGGAACCCGGCGGCGCGGTGGCGCTGGCGGCGGCGCTGTACCTGCCGGAGGCGGTCGAGGGCGAGGCGGTAATCGCCGTCGCCTCGGGCGGCAACGTGGACGGCGCGATGTTCGCCGAGGCGCTGGCCACCTACGGCGACGGCGCGTGAGCGAGGGGGGCAAGCACCCGCCCCGCACCGAGGACCCGGCGCTGCTGACCGGCGCCGGGCGTTTCGTTGACGACGTGCCCGCCCCCGGCGCGCTGCACATGGTGCTGGTGCGCGCCCCCGTGGCGGCGGGCCGGATCGAGGTGCTGGAGGTAGAGGACGCGCGGGCGATGCCCGGGGTGGCGGCGGTCTGGACCGGCGCGGACCTCGCGGCGGCAGGAATGGGTCTGCTGCGCAGCAGCTTCCGTTTCCCGCACCCCGGCGGCGGCGAGATGACAGAGGCGCCTTGCCCCATCCTCGCCACCGGTCACGTGCAGTTCGCGGGCGATCCCGTGGCCGCCGTGCTGGCCAAGACCCCGCAACAGGCGCAGGACGCGGCCGAGGCGGTGGGGCTGGAGATCGCCGCCGCCCCCGCCGCCGTCACCCTCGCCGCCGCGCTGGCGCCGGACGCGCCGCCGGTCTGGCCGGGCATCCCCGACAACCGCGCCTTCCGCGTGGAAAACGGCGACGCCGCGGCGGTCGAGGCCGCCTTTGCCCGCGCCGCCCACGTGGTCGAGGCGGAACTGGACATCACCCGCGTCGCCGCCTGCCCGCTGGAGCCGCGGGCCCTGCTGGCGGTGCCCGAGGCGGGCGGCGTCACCCTGCGGATCGGCAGCCAGGTGGGCCACCGCTACGCCGACGCCATTGCCGCGCTGGTGCCGGGACTGTCGCCGGGGGACGTGCGCATGCCCCGGATCGACATCGGCGGCGCCTTCGGGATGCGCAACTCCCCGGCACGGGAGGCGGCGCTGGCCACCTGGGCCTGCCTTCAGGCCGGGCGGCCGGTGCGCTGGACCGCCAGCCGGGCCGAGGGGATGCTGTCGGACTTCCAGGGCCGCGACCGGCTGACCCGCGCGGCGCTGGCGCTGGACGCGGAGGGGCGTTTCCTGGCGCTGCGGGCCGAGGCCTTCGCGGCGCTGGGCGGCTACATCGCGCCCAACGGGCTGGTGCCGGCGGTGATGCACTACGCCGGGATCACCGGGGTCTACCGCATTCCCGCCGCGAGTTTCACGGTTACCGGGGTGCTGACCCACACTCAGCCCACCGTGCCCTACCGCGGCGCCGGGCGGCCAGAGGCGACCTATACCATCGAGCGGCTGGTGGATATCGCCGCCCGCCGGCTGGGGCTGGACCCGGCCGAGCTGCGGCGCCGCAACATGGTGCCGCCGGCGCAGGTGCCCTACGTGACGGCGCTTGGCTTCAACTTCGATTCCGGCGACTTCCCCCGGGTGCTGGACCGGGCGCTGACCGCCGCCGACCGGGAGGGCCGCGCCGCCCGCAGGGCCGCCGCCGAGGCGCGGGGGCGCCTGTTCGGCAGCGGGCTGGCCATGGCGATCGAGGGGGCGGGCGGGCCCTACGGCAAGCCCTCGGGCGAGTTCGCCGAGCTGCGGCTGACGGCGACCGGCGGGCTGGACCTGCGGCTGGGCACCGGCGACAGCGGCCAGGGCCACCGCACCACCTTCGGCGCGCTGGCGGCGCGGCTGACGGGAGTGGACTTCGGCGACATCGCGGTCACGGTGAACGATACCGCGGCGGTTGAGGACGGCTTCGGCTCCATGGGTTCGCGCAGCGCGCAGAGCGCGGGGACCGCGCTGACGCGGGTGGCGGAACAGCTGATCGAGACGGCCCGCGCCGCGGCGGCCGAGGTGCTGAAGGTGGCAGCGGTGGACTTCGACGAAGGCACCTTCCGCGCCCCCGGCAGCAACGCCGCGCTGACCTGGGCGGAACTGGCGCGCGCCCGCCCCGGCCTGTCGGCCAAGGGCATCCACGCCCCGGACGACGCCACCTTCCCCAACGGCTGCCATGTCTGCGAGGTCGAGGTGGACCCGGAGACCGGCGCGGTCGAGGTGACGCGCTACGTGGTGGCCGAGGACATCGGCACCGTCCTGCACCCGGCGCTGGCCGAGGGGCAGGTGCACGGCGGCATCGCCCAGGGCGCCGGGCAGGCGTTGATGGAGCGGATCGTCCACGACCCCGAGGGCCAGCTGCTGACCGGCAGCTTCATGGACTACGCCCTGCCCCGCGCCGCCGACCTGCCCGCGCCCGCCATCCTGCACTGTCCCTCCCCCACCCCCACCAACCCGCTGGGGGCCAAGGGCGCGGGCGAGGCCGGAACCGTGGGCGCGCTGCCCGCTGTCATCTCGGCGGTCTGCGATGCGCTGCAGATCGAGCACATGGACATGCCCGCCAGCCCCGCCCGCGTCTGGCAGGCGCTGCGGCGGCGCTGACCCTTTCCGCCGCCCGCGCCCCGCACTAGAAGGCGCGGATGGACTACGACACGATCATCCTCGGCGCCGGCGGCGCGGGCCTGATGGCCGCCGCGACCGCCGGACAGGGCGGCGCGCGGGTGCTGCTGCTGGACCATGCGGACAAGCCGGGCAAGAAGATCCTGATCTCCGGCGGCGGGCGCTGCAACTTCACCAACACCGGCACCGAGGCGGGGTGCTTCCTGTCCGAGAACCCGCATTTCGCCAAGTCCGCGCTGAGCCGCTACACCCAGTGGGATTTCCTGGCGCTGGTGGAACGGCACGGCATCGCCTGGCACGAGAAGACGCTGGGGCAGCTATTTTGCGACGGCTCGGCCCGGCAGATCGTGGCGATGCTGCTGGACGAATGCACCCGCGGCGGGGTGGAACTGCGGCTGTCGACCCCGGTGGGCGAGATCGGGCACGGGCCCGGCGGCTTCACCGTTGCGGGCGCGCGGGCGCAGCGGCTGGTGCTGGCGACGGGGGGGCCCTCGATCCCGAAGATGGGCGCCACCGGCATCGCCTACGACATCGCCCGCCGTTTCGGGCTGGCGGTGGTGCCGCCGCGCCCGGCGCTGGTGCCGCTGACCCTGGGCGAGCGTGACATGGACCTGCGCGCCATCCCCGGCACCGCCTTCCCCGCCACCGCCCGCGCCGGGGGCATGGCCTTCGACGAGGCGGCGCTGTTCACCCACAAGGGGCTGTCGGGCCCGGCGATCCTGCAGGTCTCGTCCTACTGGACGCCGGGGCAGCCGGTCTCGCTGACCGTGCTGCCCGGCGCGGGCGAGAAACTGCGCGCGGCGCGGCGCGCCATGCCCCGGGCGCGGCTGAAGGCGGCGCTGGCGGAGCATCTTCCGGCCCGGCTGGCCGAGGTGCTGGCCACCCGGATCGGGCTGGAGACCGAGCTGGGCAACGCCCCCGACACGGCGCTGGACGCGGCGGCGGCGGTGCTGGAGGACCTGACCTTCCTGCCCTCGGGCACCGAGGGCTACGCCAAGGCCGAGGTCACGGCGGGGGGCATCGACACCGCCGGCCTGTCGTCCAAGACCATGGAGGCGCGGCAGGTGCCGGGCCTTTACGCCATCGGCGAGGCGGTGGACGTCACGGGCTGGCTGGGTGGCTACAACTTTCAATGGGCCTGGTCGTCGGGGGTCGCGGCGGGTCAGGCGATCGCGGCGGTGGCGCGGGGGTAGCAAGATCTTCTGGAAAATCTTGCCGAGGAAGGATTTTCCAGAAAATCCTTGCGTCCGCAGGGCACCCGCCGGTCCGAAAATTTCGGCCCCCTGCGCAACGAACCTGTCCGGCCTGCGTTCACGTGGAAAGTTAGGAACCACATGTGCCGCGTCTTTGCCTATATCGGACCTGAAATACCGCTTGCGAGCCTCCTGCTGGAGCCGGAAAACAGCCTCATCAACCAGAGCCTGGACCCGGAGCTTCACCCCGACCTTCAGCTTGCGGGCTGGGGCTTCGGCGCCTGGGGCGAGCACCTTCTGAAACCGAAGGACCCCCTGCTCTATCACCGGCCCAAGGCGGCCTTCTACGACGACAATGCCAAGGGGATCATCCCGAGCCTTCAGGCCAGCACCGTGCTGGCCCACGTCAGGGCCTCCAGCTACGACGCCAGCGTCGTCCAGGCCGACGAGAACTGCCACCCCTTTTCCTTCGACGGAACGCCCTGGATCATCGCCCAGAACGGGACCCTGCCGCACTGGCGGTTGCTGCAAAGGGAACTGCTGGCGCATTGCGAGGACCGGTTCCTCAAGCAGATGCGGGGCACCACCGATACGGAGTTCCTTTACGTCCTGCTGCTCTCACTGCTCAGGGGCGACAGTGATGCGGACGTGAAGAAGGGGTTCGAGGACCTGCTGAAAGTCATCCTGCAGGCGATGGAAAAGCTCGACCTTGCCGCCCTGACCAAGCTGAAGATCGCCCTGGTTGCGCCGAACCGGATCATCGGGGTCAACTACGGCTGCGGACACAGCGGGGAGACCGAAGTTGCCGGCAACTGGAAGGACCTGCGCCCCTCCGGGCCCGGGAAGGACGACCTGGCGCTCTCGATGCTGCTGGAGCCGATGTACGTCCTGATGGGCCGGAATTTCCTGGATCACGAGAACTCCTACGACATCGACGTCTGCCCGGAGGACGAGGCGACCTCTGCCATCTTCGCGTCCGAGCCCCTGACCGAAAGCGGCAAGGACTGGCTGCACATCGAGTTCGGCGAGATCATCGCGCTGGAGCGGAAGGGCGACAGCATCTCCAAGACGGTGAGCAGGCTGGACGTGTAGGCGCGCGCGCTCGCTTTCCCGCGAAGAGGAAAACGATCCATGGCAGATCGCTACCGGAACTTCGAAGAACTCGCCGCCGAGATGCAGCCCGACGTCGACTATCGCATCAGGTGGGAGGATCGCGGCACACCCGTGGTGATCCTCGCCCCGCACGGCGGCACCATCGAGCCGGAAACCTCGGAGATCGCCGAGGAGATCGCGGGGACCGACCTGTCCTTCTACGCCTTCGAGGCGCTGAGGGCCGGGGCGCATGGCGATTTCCACATCACCTCGCACCGCTTCGACGAGCCCGGTGCCGTCGACCTTGTGGGTAGGGCAAAGACCGCGGTCGCGATCCACGGGCGCCGGGATGACGGGACCGACGCGGTGTGGCTGGGCGGCCGAGCGACCGGGCTGCGCGACGCCATCGGCGCGGCGCTGCGGGGTGCCGGGTTCGAGGCGATCCCGAACGAGAGGTTGCCGGGCGTGCACGAGACCAACATCTGCAACCGCACCGTCTCCGGCGAGGGGGTGCAGCTGGAGCTGCCGCGTTCGCTACGCCGGAGGCTGGCGGTGGACCGGAACCTTCGGGAAAAGTTCAGCGCGGCGGTCCGGGAGGCCGTTCAGTCAGAGACGGCTGATTGACTGCACAGACTAATTCGGGAGCGGCAAAGCCGCCGCTCCCGGATCTTACGCCTCAGCCGCCGCCCACCCTCAAGCCGACTCCTGGATACTGTCCACCCCGGCGGGCGAGACGATAAGCCGCCGCGCGTTCTTGGTGTGCAGCGCGCTGTCGATGTGCCAGTTCAGCAGCGCCTCGCGCAGCTCTGCCTTCACCTCCGCCGCCTGCGGGTCGTCCCAGAGGTTCACCCGCTCGTTCGGGTCGGCGACAAGGTCGAACAGCTGCCCCTCCGCCATCCCCTGGAACTGCACCAGCTTGTGGGTTTCGGAGCGGATCATCGTCAGGAAGGTGGTGCCCGTCAGGTTCACGTCGCCCCCCTGCTCGCAGAACACGTGGCTGCGGCCGGCGAAGGCCTCGCCCTCCAGCGCCGGGTTCAGCGAGATCGCCTCGAAGGTGGGATCCGGAGTCACCCCGGCCCATTCCAGGATCGTCGGGCCAAGGTCGAACAGCTGCACCAACTCGTCCACGCTGCGCCCGCCGGCGAACTTCTCGGGCGCCGAGATGATCAGCGGCACGCGCGTGACCTCCTCGTAGGGCGCCCATTTCTGGATCAGCCCGTGATCGCCCAGGCAGTCGCCGTGGTCCGAGGTGAATATGATGATCGTGTCGTCCAGCCGCCCCCGCGCCTCCAGCGTGTCGAGGATCGCCCCCACCTCGCGGTCGATCATCTCGACGTTGGCGCAGTAGTAGGCGCGCATGCGGTGCATTTCCTCGCGGGTGGGGTCCAGCTTCCACGCCACGGAATCATGGTCCACGTCCACGTCGTGCTGGCGCTTTTCCTTGAACACCGGGTGCAGACCGTCCATCTCCGCCTCGGTCACCTCGGGCAGCGGGATGTCGCGGGCCATGTACTTCTCGGCGATCTCGGGGGTGGGGTCGTAGGGCGGATGCGGCCCGGGGAAGCCGACGACGAGGAACAGCGGCTTTTCCACCGGCTTCGTCTCCAGCCACCACTTGGCCATGCCGCCGACGAAATTGTCGGACTGCAGCCGCTCCGGCAGGTCCCAGGTGAAGGCGCCCAGCCGGTCTCGGTAGTCGTCGCGCTTGCGGTATTCCACGCGCTGCTGCTTCTTCAGCCCGTGCGCCGCCAGCGCCTTGTCCCATTCGTCGAAGAACCAGCGGCCCTCCATGAAGCGGTCCTTGTTCTCCACCACGTAGCGTTCGTGGAAGCCCGCCTTCGCGTCGTAGGGGATGGTGTGCATCTTGCCGATGTTCACGCAGTGATAGCCCGCGCCGGCGAGGTCCGAGACCCAGGTGCGGCTCCATGGCTGGCCGTTGGCCACCACGCCGTTGGTATGCGGGTAGTAGCCGGTGAACAGGCTGGCGCGGCAGGGCACGCAGGAGGGCGCGGTGACGTGGCACTGGGTGAAGCTGACGCCGCGCTCGGCCAGCCGGTCGATGTTCGGGGTGTCCATGTGCCCCGCCCCCAGCGCGCGGATGGTGTCGTAGCGTTGCTGGTCGGTGACGATCAGGACGATGTCGGGCTGCTGGCTCACGGGCGGGCTCCTTCAGGCAGGGTCTTGCAGGTCATGGGGGTCACAGGTTCAGGGCGTGGAAGCGTTCGGCCAGCACGTCCAGGTGCGATTTCATCGCCGTCATGGCGGCGTCGGGGCGGCGCCGGGCGACGGCGCGCAGGATGACGCGGTGGTCGTCGATGCTGCGGCGGCGGTTCTGGATGCTGCGGGTCTGCTGGTACCAGCGGCCCCAGAGCGGCCCGCCGCGCATGGCCCAGAGATCGGCCACGTAGCGTTCCAGCAGCGCGTTCCCCGCCACCCGCGCCAGCGCCGCGTGAAAGGCGGCGTCGGCGGCGTCGAAGCCGGGGATGTCGTCCAGCATCGCCTCGCTGCGGGCGTTCAGGGCCTCCAGTTCCGCCAGCTGCGCCTCGGTGGCGCGCTCGGCGGCGAGGTAGGCCACCTGCCCCTCGATGGCGCGCCGCGCCTCCAGCTGGTCCCAGGGGCCGCTTTCGTCGGGCACCTCGGCGGCGCCCTTGCCGCGGGCGCGCTGGCTGGCGGGCAGCACGTAGACGCCGGCGCCGGTGCGGATCTCGATCTGGTGCATGATCTCCAGCGCCAGCAGCGCCTCGCGCACCGTGGTGCGGCTGACGCCGAGGCTGGCCGACAGGTCGCGTTCCGGCGGCAGACGCTCGCCGTCGCGGTAGCGGCCGGCCTCGATCTCGGCCGCCAGCTGGCGCGCGATCCGCAGGTAGAGGCGGCCGCCTTCGGGCAGGTCCAGCGCTTTCACCGGCCCCCGGCCTCCGCCGCCGCCGCCCGCCGCCGCGCCCGGGCGCCCATGCGCGCCGCCACCGCCGGCCAGGCCACCGTCATCACCGCCAGCGCCAGGAACACCATGGCCCAGGGCCGCCCGGCGATCTCGGTCCAGTCGCCGTCGGTCATCATCAGCGAGGCGCGCAACTGCTCCTCGGCGATGGGCGACAGCACG
This sequence comes from Rhodobacter sp., assembly GCA_048262455.1. Lineage (GTDB taxonomy): Bacteria > Pseudomonadota > Alphaproteobacteria > Rhodobacterales > Rhodobacteraceae > Psychromarinibacter. Next base: position 115,015 of record JBLXFD010000001.1, on the reverse strand, counting down.
AAGCCGATCACGAAGGGCCCCAGCGGCACGCGCGCCGCCTCCAGCCCCAGGCCCACGACGCCGAAGGCCACCATGACCCAGACATCGGTGAAGGTGGAGTTGATGGCGTAGGAGCCGACCACGCAGAACACCAGGATCGCCCCCAGCAGCCCCGCCTGCGGCAGCCGCACCACCTGCGCGATCCAGCGCACCGCGCCCCACATCACCAGCAGCATCACCACGTTGGCCAGCAGGTAGGCGGCGATGATGCCGTAGGCGATCTCGGGCGAGTTCTGGAACAGCAGCGGGCCGGGCTGCAGGTTGTGGATCGTCAGCGCGCCGATCAGGATCGCCTCGGTCACGCTGCCGGGGATGCCCATGGTGATCAGCGGGATCAGCGCGCCGCCGATCGAGGCGTTGTTGGCAGCCTCGGCGGCCACGACGCCGGGCTCGTGCCCCTTGCCGAAACGCTCCGGCTCGCGCGAGATCTGCTTGGCGGTGCTGTAGGACACCAGCGCCGCGATATTGCCGCCGATGCCGGGCAGCAGCCCGATCCAGGTGCCGATGACCGAGGACCGCAGCCCGTTGCCCCAGTGGGTGCGCAGGTCGCTCCAGGCCACCGGCAGGCGGCGGTCGGGCAGCTTCATCCCGGTCATGACGGTGGTCTTCGAGGCGTCGCGCAGCACCTGGCTGATGGCGAAGGCGCCGATCAGCACCGGCAGCAGGCCGAAGCCGCTCAGCAGCTCGCTGTGCCCGAAGGTCAGGCGCGACTGGCCGGTGGAACTGTCGATCCCCGGCAGCGCGAAGGCCATGCCCAGCGCCGCGCCCAGCAGCCCCTTGGCCAGCGAGCCCTGCGCCAGCACCGCCAGCATCACCAGCGCCATCAGCACCAGGGTGAAGTATTCCCACGGTCCGAACTGCAGCGCGAAGCGCGCCAGCGAGGGGGACATGCCCGCCAGGAACGCCCAGGAGATCAGCCCCCCCGCCACCGAGGCGGCGATGCCCAGCGCCAGCGCCCGCTCTGCCCGGTTGTCCAGGGTCATCGGGTAGCCGTCGAAGGTGGTGACGATCGAGGCCGGCGTGCCCGGCATCCGCAGCAGGATCGCGGTGATCAGCCCGCCGGAAATGCCGCCCACGTATTCGCCGATCAGCAGCGTGATGGCGCTGACGGGGTCCATGTGGAAGGTCAGCGGCAGCGTGAGCGCGATCAGCATGGTGGCCGTCAGCCCCGGGATCGCGCCCACCACGATGCCCAGCACCACGCCGGAGCACAGGAACAGCAGGTTGTACCAGGTAAGGAGGGCCTCGAAGGCGGCGATCATCAGTTGAAGCTCACATAGAGGAAATTGGTCATCACCCAGCTGAGGCCCGCCGACAGCGCCAGTCCGAACAGCCCGTATAGCAGCAGGCTGCGCAGGCTGGGGCCCGAGATCGTGGCGCCCACCACCGCCAGGAAGATCCCCGTGGCGGGGATCAGCGGCGCGCGGCCCATGTCGAGACCGGCGATGTAGGCGACGAGGGCGGCGAAGACGATCAGGCCCTTCGCGGGGTTGTGGGTGCGTTCAGCGGGGGCGGCGGGGGCCTCTGCCTCCGGGGCGGGCGCGGGATCAACGCCGGGCCGCAACAGCCGCAGCAGCGCGCGGCCGAGGATCCAGGCGCCGAGCACCAGCATGATGACCGCCAGCGCCCGCGGCAGCGCGGCAGAGCCGAGCGGGTCGAAGCGCGGCGGCGGCAGGGTCGAGGCGCCGATCAGCAGGGTGGCGGCGCCCACTGCGACGGCGGCGCAAAGCGCGAGATCGCCCAGGGCGGCGCGGCGGGTCGGGGTCATCGGCGGGCTTCCTCGGGCAGAGGGTTGGCTTGGCAGGCGCGGGGCGGATCCGGGTGGATCAGGGCCCCGGCGCGCGGGAGGGCGCGCCGGGGGACCGGGCTGCCAGCGCCCGCAAGGGCGCCGGCGCCGCGGATTGCGGTTACTGGATCGTGGCGGCCACGGCTTCCAGCTGGCCCAGCAGCTTCTCGGATTCCTCCATCGCCTGGTCCCCGGGGGTCCAGTAGGGCTGCAGGGTGTTCTCGTTGAAGTACGTCTGGATCTCCGGGTCGGCGATCGCCTTCTCCAGCGCCGAGGCCAGCGCCTCGACCGCCGCGTCAGGGGTGCCGGCGGGGGCGAGCCACCAGTTGGGGTTGGCCCAGGCCACGTCGTAGCCCAGCTCGCGCGCCGTCGGCACGTCCGGCAGGCTCGGCAGCCGCTCCGGCCCGAAGTAGACTAGCGCCTTCAGCCCCTCGCCCTGCGCGGTGTACTCCGAGGCGGCGAACAGCGCGATGTCGGCGGTGCCGCCCAGCAGCAGCCGCAGCCGGTCGGCGCCGGAGTTGGCGGTGACGTACTTGGTCTCGAACCCGGCCTCGCGGGCCAGCATGGCGCCGATGAAGTGCGGGATGGACCCGATGCCCACCGCCTCGACCAAGCTGCGGGGGTTGGCCTTCAGGTGCTCGACCAGCTGCTCGAAGGTGTCGAACTCGCTGTCGGCGCGCACGGCCCACAGGGGGCTGCCGCCGCCGGTGAAGCCGATGGACCGGAAATCCTCCAGCCCGAAGTCGCCAAGGTTCATGGCCATGGCGATCAGCGACTGGTGGTGCCAGTGGACGATGGTGTGCCCGTCCGCGTCGGCCCGCTGCATGCGGTTCACCGCGTTGGCCCCGGCGCCGCCGTCGGCGTTGACCACGGCCATGGGCTGCGACAGCCAGCCGTTCTCCTGGATCTTCTCGGCCAGCAGCCGCGCCACGGCGTCGGTGCGCCCGCCCGGCTTGAAGGGCACGATGATCTCGATCGGCTTGGCGGGGAATTCCTGCGCCCCGGCGGGCAGCATGGCGGCGAAGCTGGCGGTGCCGGCCAGCAGCGCGCCGGCGGCCAGGCTGCGCACTAGGCGGTTGCGGATCGTCAATGTCATCGGTGGTCCTCCCTCGGAAATGTTCCCCGGGGAAACTGGTCCAACCAATTTCGGATGTCCAGCGAAATTGTCTGGACCGGATCAGCCGCCGCCCCCCAGCGTCGCCTCCAGCTCCTCGCCGATGGCGGCGATCAGCCGCTCTGCCGTCTCGGGCAGCACATCGCCGGCGCGGGTCAGGACGGCGGTCGTCCGCTCCAGCCGCGCCGGGGTGTCCAGCATCACCACGCGGCCGCTGTGCTCGACCGAGATCAGCCGCTCGGTCGCCATGCCCAGCAGGTCGGTCTGCGCCACGGTGTCGAGGATCAGGGTGCTGGAATCGCTGGTCATCCGCGGCACCGGGGGGATCAGGTTGCGCGCCCGGAACAGCCCGTCCAGGTGGTTGCGGAAATAGGTCTCGGGCGTGCCGCTGATCCAGTCCCAGCCCGCCAGTTCCGCCAGTTCCAGCCGCCCTGCCCCGGCCAACGGATGATCGCGCCGCACCACGATGCCCTGCGGGTCGCGGCGGAAGAACCGCGCCTCCAGCCCGGTCAGGTCGTCGCGTTCCGTGGGGGTGGCCAGCAGCAGGTCGAGGGCGCCGTCGCGCAGGTCCTCGATCATCTTCCACGACTTCTGCCCCGACATCACCGTCATGCGCGGCCGCGCCGGATCGCGCGCCAGCCGGCCGAAAAGCCGCGGCATGATCAGCTTCAGCGCCCAGCGCATGGAGACGCCCACCCGCAGCTCCACGTCCCGGCCCGCGCCGATGGCGCTGAGCGAGGCCAGCGCCGCCTCGCCCTGGTTCTGCAGCAGCCGGGCGTGGCGCAGGAACTCCTGCCCCTGCCGGGTCAGGCGCACGCCGCGCGGGCTGCGCTCGAACAGCTGCGCGCCGCACTCGGCCTCCAGCGCGCGGATGCTCTTGGTGAGGCCCGCCTGGGTGATGTGGCAGCGCGCGGCGGCGGCGTTGATGCTGCCCTCGCCCACCACGGTGAGAAAGTGGCTCAGCCGGCGCAGGTCCATCGGCCCCTCCTATTCCTGCCAGTTATAACTTTAGTCCGCATTGACGGCTACCCGACCCTGCGTCAGCGCCATAGCATGCCGCGAAATCATCACCTTTGGGAGGAGGAAACCATGAAACTTCTGATGAAACTCGGCGCTGCGGCCCTGCTGGCCCTGCCGGCACAGGCTTATGCCCAATCGGACTATCCCAGCGAGCCGCTGCGAATCGTCGTGCCCACCGATGCCGGCGGCAGCGTCGACGCGCTGGCGCGGATCTTCCAGCGCGAGATCGACGAGATGGGCATCTACCCTTCGGTGGTGGTCATCAACCAGCCCGGCGCCGGCGGCACCGTGGGCACCCGCGCGGTGCGCGACGCCGATCCCGACGGCTATACCATCGGCATCTGGAGCCCGGGCATCATCACCTCGAAGGCCATGGGCGTGGTAGACTACGACCACACCGCCTTCACCGTTCTCGGCGGCACCGGTCTGACCGAGATCGGCATGGGGGTGCTGAAGGGCTCGCGCTTCGAGTCGCCCGAGCAGCTGATCGAGGAGTCGAAGGCGGAACCGAATTCTGTCGTCGTGGCCACCAACATCGGCCTGCCGGTGCACTTCATCCCGATGATGTTCGCCGATGCCGCGGATATCGAGATGAAGTTCGTGCAGATCGGCGGCGGCGCCAAGCGGCTGGCCTCGATCCTGGGCGGGCACACCGACATCGCGCTGTTCTCGGTGTCGGAGTTCAAGCAGTACGAGGAAAGCGGGCTGAAGCCGCTGTTCCTGTACTCGGAAGAGCGTGACCCCGACCTCGCCGACGTGCCCACCGCGAAGGAAAGCGGCGTCGACCTGGCGATCAGCGTGTTCCGGCTGTGGCTGGCGCCCAAGGGGCTGGACCCCGAGGTGAAGGCCAAGCTGGAAGAGACTTTGTCGGCCGTGCTGGCGCAGGAGGACGTGCAGGCCGAGCTGCAGGGCATGAGCATCGATCCCGCCTGGATGGACGCGGCCGACGTCGAGCGGCGCCTTGACGACATGAACGCGCGCAGCGAGCCGCTGGTGGCCGCCGCGCGGGCCATGGCGAAGTAGGCGGCAGGGCAGGAGCACGGACCGGTGACCCGTAACGGACCTGATCGCAGCAGCCTCGTGGTGGCGGCCCTCGGGCTGGTCACCGGGGCCGTGCTCTGGGTCGGCGCGCGAAACATCGCGCCGCCCCTGTTCGACCCCGTGGGATCGGCGGCGCTGCCGCGGGTCTGCGCGGTGGCGCTGGTGGGGCTGGGGCTGGGCACGCTGGCGCAGGGCTGGCTGTCGTCCCGTCCCCGCGCGGCGGGCATGGACGATACGCCCCCCCGCGCCGGCACCTACGGCACCATGGCCCTGATGGCCGGCTACCTTGCCGCCATGCAGCTGGGCCTCGGCTTCCTGCTGTCCACCATCCTCTTCACCGCCATCGCGATCCCGCTGGTGGGGGGCAAGCCCCGCCTCGCGCTCTACGCCGTGCCGATCGCGCTGGTGATGGGCTTCGGGACGCTCTGGCTGTTCACCTCGCTCTTTTTCATCGACCTGCCGGGGACATGATGCTCGACGGAATTATCACCGCCTTCAGCCCGCTGCCGCTGTTCTGGACCCTGATCGGCACCGCCAGCGGCATTCTCGTGGGCGCCGTGCCGGGCCTTGGCGGCGGCATGCTGATGGCGCTGGCGCTGCCGCTCACCTTCTCGATGGAGCCGGTGAACGCGATCCTGCTGCTGATCGGCATCCACGTGGGGTCGGTCAGCGGCGGGCTGATCTCGGCGACGCTGCTGAAGATGCCGGGCACGCCCTCCTCGGTGATGTCCACCTTCGACGGCTATCCCATGGCGCAGCGCGGCGAGGCGCGCCGCGCGCTGAGCCTCGGCATCGGGGCCTCGCTGATCGGCGGGCTGCTGGCGGGGGTGGTGCTGGCCACGCTGGCGCCGCCGCTGTCGATCTGGGCGCTGAAGATCGGGCCTTGGGAACTGGCCGCGCTGATCCTGATGGCGCTGGTGCTGGTGGCGGCGATCGCCAAGGGGTCGATGCTGAAGGGGCTGTTCTCGGCGGTGCTCGGCGTGGTCGCGGCGTTGCCGGGGCTGGCGGAATCCGACGGCCAGCTGCGCTATACCTTCGGCTTCGACGACATGGCCACCGGGTTCCGGCTGCTGCCGGTGCTGCTGGGGATCTTCGTCATCAGCCAGCTACTGAAGGAGACCGACCGCGCCCTCGGCAAGGGCAAGCTGGTGTCGCTGGGCGCCTCGGCCGGCAGCTTTCCGCGGCTGGCGGAGTGGCGCCGGCACGGCTGGAACATCCTGCGGTCCTCGGGGATCGGCACCTTCGTGGGCATCCTGCCCGGCGTCGGGGCCAGCATCTCGTCCATGGTCGCCTACGGCATCGCCCGCACCTTCAGCCGCACCCCCGACAAGTTCGGCACCGGCCACGACGAGGGCATCGTCGCCTCGGAGGCGGCCAACAACGCCAACGTGGGCGGCGCGATGATCCCGCTGATCACCCTCGGCATCCCCGGCGCGCCGGTGGACGCGATCCTGCTGGGCGCGATGATCATGCACCAGATCCAGCCCGGACCGCTGCTGTTCGCCACCAACGGCGATCTCGTCTGGGCGATGATCGCCGCCTACATGGTGGCCAACGTGATGATGTTCGCCCTGATGATCGGCACCTACCGGCAGATCGCGCGGATCATCACGATCCCGGCGCATTACCTCGTGCCGGTGGTCTTCGTGCTTTGCGTGGTGGGCAGCTTCTCGGTGGGCAACCGGCTGTTCGACGTCTGGGTGATGCTGGGCTTCGGGCTGCTGGGCTACGTGCTGGACCGGGCGCGGGTGCCGCTGGGACCCTTTGTGATCGGCTTCGTGCTGGCCGCGCCCTTCGAGGCCGAAATCCGTACCGCGCTGCAGCTTTCGGACGGCTCGCTGCTGGCGGTCACCGGCCATCCCATCGCGCTGTTCTTCGTGGCGGTGGCGGCGGTGATGCTGGTGCTGCCCTTCGTGCGGCGCGCGCCGCGGGCGGCGGCGCCGGGCGCTGCCGAGGCCGCCTCGCCCGATACCTGAGACGACTGCAAGACCGGAAAGGGGCCTTCATGCCCAACACGCTGATCCTCATGTCCGACGAGCACAGCCGCAAGGTGATGGGCGCCTACGGCAACGCGCAGGTGCACACCCCGCACCTCGACGCGCTGGCGGCCCGGGGCACGCTGTTCGAGACGGCCTATTGCAACAGCCCGATCTGCGTGCCCTCGCGCGCCAGCCTGCACACCGGGCGCTACCCGCACCAGGTGGGCTACTGGGACAACGCCATGCCCTACGACGGGCGGGTGCCCACCTGGGGGCATGACCTGCAGGCGGCGGGGCGGGCCTCTGTGTCCATCGGCAAGCTGCACTTCCGCGACGAGGAATGCGACGCGGGGTTCGACCGGCAGATCGTGCCGCTGCACGTCAAGGACGGCATCGGCGATCCCTCGACCCTGCTGCGCCGCGACCCGCCGCCGCGCCCGGGCACCCGGCAGATGTCGGCGATGACCGGCAAGGGGGTCTCGCCCTACTGGGACTACGACTGCCGGGTGGCCGACGCCGCCGAGGCCTGGCTGGCCGCGCAGGACCCGGCGGGCGGCTGGACCGCCTTCGTCAGCTTCGTGCTGCCGCATTTCCCGCTGAACGCGCCGCGCCGCTTCCGCGATCTCTACGACGCCGCCGCCCTGCCCCTGCCCAAGGCGCGGGACTACAGGCCCGAGAACGCCTCGGTCGGCGCCATGCGGGCGCTGCTGGATTTCCAGGACCACTTCGAGGACGAGGCGCAGCTGCGAGAGGCGGTGGCGCATTACTACGCCCTGTGCAGCGCGCTGGACGAGAACGTCGGCCGGGTGCTGACGGCGCTGGAGGCCTCGGGCGCGGCGGAGGACACGGTGGTGATCTATGCCTCGGACCACGGCGACAACCTTGGCGCGCGGGGCTACTGGGGCAAGTCAACCCTGTGGGAGGAAGCCGCGGGGGTGCCGCTGGTGATCGCCGGCCCCGGCGTGCCCGAGGGGCGGCGCAGCGAGACCCCCGTCAGCCTGATCGACCTTGCCCCCACGGTGCGCGAGGTGGCGGGCCTGCCGCCGCGCGCCGACCTGCCGGGGGCCAGCCTGCGCGACCTGGCGCAGGTGGCGCTGCCGGACCGGCCGGTGATGGCGGAATACCACGCGGTGGGCTCCGCCACCGGCATGTTCATGCTGCGGCTGGGGCGCTGGAAGCTGATCGAGTGCGTGGGCGACGCGCCGCTGCTCTACGACCTGGCCGAGGACCCCGAAGAGCTGCGCAACCGCGCCGCCGATCCCGAGGCCGCGGGCGCACTGCGCGACTGCCGCGCCGCGCTGCGCCGGATCGTCGATCCGGAGGCCGCCAGCGCCGCCGCCTTCCGCGACCAGGCCGAGCTGTGCGAGCGGCTGGGCGGCGAGGCGGCGGTGCGCGGCTATATCCCCGTGGCCTTCACCGACCCGCGCGCCGCGGCGGCGGGCTGAGCGCCTCAGACCGGGGCGGGCGTATGGGGGATGTCGACGCCGCGCAGGATCGCCTCGCGCCCGCCGTGCCGGGCGATGGCCTCGGCCTGGTCGGCGGAGGCGCGGGCGGGAACCTCCTCGATGTCGCAGATCCGCGCCAGCCCGGCGCGCAGCCGCGCCAGCGCGTCCTGCGCGGAAGGGTCCGCCGCCAGGTCGCGCCGCTCGCCGGGGTCCTCGGCCAGGTCGAACAGCTGCGGCCGCTCGCCGGGGTATTCCACCAGCTTGAACCGCCCCTCGCGATACATGAACATCCCCGTGGGCGCGCCCGCCGCGTGATATTCGGCGAAGACCGGGCGCTCCGGCGCGTCGGGCGCGTTCGCCAGCTGCACCAGCGAGGCCCCGGGAAGGGCGGCGTCCGGCGGCAGGCCCCAGAGGTCCAGCGCGGTCGGGTGCATGTCCATCAGGCTGACCGGCGTGCGGCAGACGTGCCCCTCCGGCACCCCCGGCCCGCGCAGGATCACCGGCACCCCGGCACTGTCCTCGTACATCACCGACTTGCCCCAGAGCCCCCGGTTGCCCAGGTTGTCGCCGTGGTCCGAGGTATAGGCGACGAAGGTGTCGCCGCCCTGCCCCGTCTCCTCCAGCACCTCCAGGATCTCGCCGACCATCGCGTCGATGGCAGAGACCATGCCGTAGTAGGCCCGCAGCGCCACCGCGCGGCGTTCGTCGTCGAAGTGGTCGTCATAGGCCATGTAGCCGCGCAGCTGCGCCAGCGCCGGGTGGTCCGGCGCGGGGGCGTCCAGCCCGTGGCGCAGGGTGGCCAGGTCCATGTCCTCGTAGAGGTCGTAGAACGGCCCCGGCGCCACCAGCGGGAAGTGCGGCATCACGAAGCTGACGAACAGCGCGAAGGGCGTGCCGTCCGCCTGCCGGGCGCGCAGCCAGTCCTTGACGGCGTCGCAGATCGCCCGGTCGTAGCGCGAATACTCGCTGTCGCCGCGCCCGGCGCCCTTCGCCATCTGCTCGTTGCCCTTCTTGGCGGCCATGGGCCGGCGCAGCAGGCCCTTCAGGTCGCCCACCCCGTCCACCACGTGCAGCGGCAGGATCTCTTCCGAAAATCCGTTGTCGTCGCCGCCGCGGAAGTGCAGCTTGCCGATCGACACCACCTCTCCCCCGGCATCGCGCAGCCGGTGGTGCCAGCTTTCGGGCGTGCCGGTGTAGGGGAAGGCGTTGTCCCAGTGCCCGGTGCGGTGCACGTACTGGCCCGTCGCGAAGGCGGCGCGGGAGGGCACGCAGATCGGGCTGTTGCAGTAGGCGTCGGTGAAGCGGGTGCCCTGCCGCGCCAGCCGGTCGAGGTTGGGTGTCCGCACGAAGGGATGCCCGTAGCAGCCGGCGCAGGCGCGGTTGTGTTCGTCGGACATGATGAGAACGAGGTTCGGGCGAGCGGTCATGGCGGCTCCGGTCAGGGGAGGTGTCGGATGGGTTGACCGTAGCGGCCCCGGCCCCGGGGCGCCAGTTATTTTACCTAATTAAATCCGTGCATTACGCAGATTTTCCGGCGGCTTCGGCGGCCCTGTCCGCTTGCCTACACCCGCTCGATCGCGCCGGTGATCAGGCCGGTCACCTCCTCGGGCGAGGTCTGCGCCACGGTCCGGTCCGCCACCTTCTGCCCGCGCCGCAGCACCACCACGCGGTCGGCGACGGTGAAGACGTCGGGCATGCGGTGGCTGATCAGGATCACCGCGTGGCCCTGGTCGCGCAGCCGGCCGATCAGCGCCAGCACCTCGGAGACCTGCCGCACGCTGATGGCGGCGGTGGGCTCGTCGAGGATCACCAGCTTGGGGTCCGCCAGCCGGGTGCGGGCGATGGCCACCGCCTGCCGCTGGCCGCCAGACATGGCGTGCACCGGGTCTTTCGGCCGGGTCTCTGACTTCAGCTCGGCGAACAGCTCTGCCGCGCGGGTGTTCATCGCGCGGCGGTCGAGCACCCGGAATGGGCCCACCTTGCGCGTCAGCTCGCGCCCCAGGAAGACGTTCAGCGCGGCGCTGAGGTTGTTGCAGAGCGCAAGGTCCTGGTGCACCAGCTCGATCCCCGCGGCGCGGGCGTCGGCGGGGCGCTGGAAGCTGACCGGCCGCCCCTCCAGCCGGATTTCGCCCTCGGAGGGCGGGAAGCTGCCGGCGATGATCCGCACCAGCGTCGACTTGCCGGCGCCGTTGTCACCCATCAGGCCCACCACCTCGCCGGGGGCGATGTCCATGTCGACGCCGTCCAGCGCGGTTATGGCGCCGAAGTGGCGCTTGATGCCGCGCAGCGACAGGACCGGCCCGCTCATGCCCGCCGCCTTGCCGCCGACTGGTCGATGGCCACCGCGGCCACCAGGATCAGCCCGATCACGATCTGCTGGATGAAGGAGGACACGTTCAGCAGCACCAGCCCGTTGCGCAGCACCCCGATCAGCAGCGCGCCGATCACCGTGCCGAAGACGCTGCCCACCCCGCCGAACAGCGAGGTGCCGCCGATCACCACGGCGGCGATCACGTCGAGTTCGAGCATGATGCCGGCCACCGCCTCGGCCGAGTTCAGCCGCGCCGACAGCAGGAAGCTGGCCAGCCCGCACATGAAGCCGACGATGACGTAGCACATCAGCGTCACCCGCCGCACCGCGACGCCGTTGGCATCCGCCGCCGCCGGGTTGCCGCCCACCGCGTAGACGTGCAGGCCGAAGCGGCTGTGGCGCAGCACCACGTGGGCCAGCACCGCCGCCACCACGAAGATGATCACCGGCACCGGCACGGTCAGGATGCGCCCCTGCCCCCACCAGCCGTAGTCGGCGGAAAAGCCGCTGATCGGCCCGCCGCCCGAGAACAGCAGCGCGGCGCCGCGGAAGGCGGTCATGCCCCCCAGCGTCACCACGAAGGGCGGCACCCTGAGCCGGGTGATCGCCCAGCCCTGCAACGCGCCGCAGATGATACCCACCGCGGCGGCCGCGAGGAAGGCCAGGATCACCGGGTTGCCCTCGGCGCCGCTGCCCACGGCAAAGCGGCTTTCCAGCCCGCCCTTGGCCACGTAGGCGCCCACCAGCCCCGCCAGCGCCACCAGCGAGCCCACCGACAGGTCGATCCCCGCCGTCAGGATCACGAAGGTCATGCCCAACGCGATCAGCCCCGAGATCGAGACCTGCCGGAACACATTCATCACGTTCAGCGGGTGCAGGAAGCGCGGCTCCAGCGCGGCGAAGACGATCACCAGCAGGATCAGGAACAGCGGCGCGGAATGGCGCGCGGCGAAGTCGACGGGATCGAAGCCGCCGGGCCGGGATGGGGAAAGGCTCATGTCACCGTCGAAAGGAATTGAGGGAAATCAAGGGTGTCCGCGCCCACCAAGGGGCGCGGACAAGGGTGGATCACTCGATCTCGCCCAGGCGTTCGGCCTGGTCGATGTTGTCCTTGGTGATCGCGATCGGCGTCAGCAGCGTCACCTTCTCGGGCGCGGTGCCGTCGCGCAGGTGGGCGAGGATCGCCTCGAGCGCGCCGGTGGCCTGGCCGCCGGGCATCTGCTCGATCGTGGCGGTCAGGGTGCCGTCACGCACCGCCGCCAGCGCCTCTGGCAGCGCGTCGAAGCCGATGATGGCGATGTCGAGCCCCTGCTCCTGCACCACCTGCATCGCGCCCAGCGCCATGTCGTCGTTGGCGGCCACGATCACGTCCGGCGGGCTGTCGAGGCCGGCGAGGATCGATTCCGTCACGCTGGCGCCTTCCTCGCGGGCGAAGTTGGCGGTCTGCTCGGCCACGAACTCGTACTTGTCGGCCATCGAGTCCAGCACGTTGTGCACGCCGGCGTTGCGGTCGATCGCGGGGCTGGAACCGGGCTGGCCCTGCAGGTTCACGATGCGCGCGCCGTCCGGGAACATCTCGACGATCAGGTTGGCCTGCGCCTCGCCGCCCTTGACGTTGTCGGCGCCCACGTGGCCCAGCACGTCCACCCCGTCAACGCGGCGGTCGACGGTAATCACCGGGATGCCGTTCTCGACCGCCTGGCGCACGGCCGGGGCCATGGCGACGGAGTCGATCGGGCTGATCACCAGCCCGTCCAGCCCGGCGATGATCCCCGCCTCGACGTCCGAGGTCTGCTTGGTGGTCTGGTTCTGCCCGTCGTAGTTCTGCACCGTCACGCCCGCCTCCTCGGCGGCGGCGTTGAACTGGTTCTGCATGTGCACGAAGAACGGGAAGCCGAGGCTGGGCACCGAGAAGCCAATGGTCTCCTGCGCCAGCGCGGGCTGCGCCACGAGGGCGGCGGCAAGGGTCAGGCCCTTCATAAAGCGATGTTTCAATCTGTCCTCCCAAGGATGTGCGGGCGTCGAATCAGCACCCGCTGCGGCATCCTAGGCAGATTCTTTCCATGATGTGCACCATGTGGAAAAATATGCGGGTTCACGCAGGGCGGCGCAGCACCGCGGTGGCCTCGATCTCGATCAGCGCCTGGTCCTCGATCAGCTCGCGCACCACCACCACCGACATGGCGGGAAAGTGCTTGCCGAAGACCCTGCGGTAGGCCGCGCCCACCTCGCGCTGGCGGGCCATGTACTCGCGCTTGTCGGTGATGAACCAGGTCAGGCGCACCACGTCCTCCACCTGCCCGCCGGCGGTGCGCACCACGTCGGCGATGTTGCGCAGCGCCTGTTCCAGCTGGCCGATGAAATCGGTGGCCTCGAAGACCTGCTGCGCGTTCCAGCCGATCTGCCCGCCGACGTACAGGACCCCCTCGGCCTCGATCCCGTTGGCATAGCCCCGCGCCGGGGCCCAGCCCTCGGGCTGGATGTTGCGATGACCCATGCGGCCCTCCCCTTCCTGATCCATCAAAGCACCCCCCGCAGCTGCCAGAGCTCGGGAAACAGCTCCACCTCCAGCATCTTGCGCAGGTAGGACACGCCGGCGGTGCCGCCGGTGCCGCGCTTGAAGCCGATGATCCGTTCCACCGTGGTGACGTGGTTGAAGCGCCAGCGGCGGAAGTAGTCCTCCAGATCCACCAGCTTCTCGGCCAGCTCGTACAGCGACCAGTGGGTGTCGGTGTCCTGGTAGACCCGCTTCCAGCCTTCCATCACCTCGGGCCGCGCGGCGTGCGCTTCGTCCGAGGGCGGGCGCAGCCCCACCGGCCCGGCGCTTGAGCCGTCCAGCAGCGCCAGCGCCGCATCGTACAGCGAGGGGCGCGCCAGTTCCGCCTCCAGCAGCGCCAGCGTGCCCGGGCGGTGCGCGTGCAGCTTCAGCATGTTGCGGTTGCGGTTGCCCAGGATGAACTCGATCAGCCGGTACTGGTGCGACTGGAACCCCGATGAGGCCCCCAGCGTGTCACGGAACCGGGTGTATTCCGAGGGCGTCATGGTCCGCAGCACGTCCCAGGCCGAATTGAGCTGCTCGAAGATCCGCGCCACCCGGGTCAGCATCTTGAAGGCCGGCCGCAACTGCCCCGCCTCCAGCGCCTGCCGCGCCGCCTGCAACTCGTGGATCGCCAGGCGCATCCACAGCTCCGAGGTCTGGTGCTGCACGATGAACAGCATCTCGTCGTGGGCCGCGCTCAGCGGGTGCTGGGCGTCCAGGATCGTCTCCAGCGACAGGTAGTCGCCGTAGGACATGTCCCCCGACATGTCCATCTTGGCGCCCTCCGCCGCCTCCACCGGCCCGCTCATGGCTTCAGCCGGAAGCGCTGGACCTTGCCGGTCTCGGTCTTCGGAAGCGCCGGGGTGAAGACCACCGAGCGCGGGTACTTGTAGGGCGAGATCTGCGCCTTCACGTGGTCCTGCAGCGCCTTGACCATCGCCGCGCCGGGCTCGGCCGAGGCGTCCAGCACCACGTGGGCCTGCACGATGTGCCCCCGCTCTTCGTCCGGCACGCCGATCACCGCGCATTCCGCCACCGCCGGATGCGACAGCAGCGCCGCCTCCACCTCGGGCCCCGCGATGTTGTAGCCGGAGGACAGGATGATGTCGTCGTTGCGGGCGGCGAAGTGGAAATAGCCGTCCTCGTCCATCATGAAGCTGTCGCCGGTGACGTTCCAGCCGTCCAGCACGTAGCCCGCCTGCCGCTCGCCCCGCAGGTAGCGGCAACCGGTGGGGCCGCGCACCGCCAGCCGCCCCATCTCGCCCGGCGCCAGCGTCTCTCCGTCCGGGCCGATCACCTTGGCCTCGTAGCCGGTCACCGGCCGGCCGGTGCAGGCGGGGCGGTGGTCGTCGAAGCGGTTCGAGATGAAGATATGCAGCATCTCGGTGGCGCCGATGCCGTCCAGCATCGGCTTGCCGGTCTTCGCGCGCCATTCCTCGTAGACCGGCGCCGGCAGCGTCTCGCCGGCCGAGACGGCGGCGCGCAGGCTGGACAGGTCGGCCCCCTCCTCCATCGCGCGCAGCATGGCGCGGTAGGCGGTGGGGGCGGTAAAGCAGACGGTGGCGCGGTACTTCTGGATGATCTCGATCAGGTTCGGCGGCGCCGCGTTCTCCAGCAGCGTCGCGGTGGCGCCAAAGCGCAGCGGGAAGATCGCCAGCCCCCCCAGCCCGAAGGTGAAGGCCAGGGGCGGCGAGCCCACGAAGACGTCGTCAGGCGTCACCTGCAGCACCTCGCGCGCGTAGCCGTCGGCGATGATCAGCAGGTCGCGGTGAAAGTGCATGGTCGCCTTCGGCTCGCCGGTAGAGCCGGAGGTGAAGCCCATCAGCGCCACGTCGTCCTGGCTGGTCTGCACCGCGTCGAAATGCACCGGCTTCTCCAGCGCCATGCGGTCCAGTTCCGCCTCGTGGTTCGAGCTGCCGTCGAAACCCACCACCCGCTGCAGGAAGCGGCTGCCCTCGGCGGCCTTCTCCATCTCCTCCATCAGCCGGGTGTCGCACAGCGCCAGCCGGATCTCGGCCTTGTCGATGAACTTGCGCAGCTCGGCCGCGCGCATCATCGACATGGAGTTCACCACCACCGCCCCGGCCTTGGTCGCCGCCAGCCAGCAGGCCACCAGCGCGGGGTTGTTGGCGGCGCGGATCAGCACCCGGCTGCCGGGCTCGACGCCGAGGTCCTCCACCAGCACGTGGGCCAGCCGGTTGGTCCAGTCCGCCAGCTCCTTGTAGGTGCGCCGCCGGCCGTTGCCGATCAGCGCGGTGCGGTCGCCAAAGCCCTTCTCGACCATGCGGTCGGTCAGCTCCACCGCGGCGTTCAGCCGGTCGGGGTAGTCGAAGCCCTCCAGCCGCAGGTCCGGCCAGGTATCGGCGGGGGGCAGGTTGTCACGGGCGAAGGTATCGGTATGGGCCGAGGGCCGCAGCATGGTCAGTCTCCCCTGAACGCCGCCAGCACCTGGCGGGCGATGATGACTTTCTGGACGTCCGAGGCGCCCTCGTAGATCCGCAGCGCCCGGATCTCGCGGTATAGCTGCTCCACCGGCGCGCCGGCGCGCACCCCGTCGCCGCCGTGCAGCTGCACCGCGGCGGCGATCACCCGCTGCGCCCGCTCGGTCGAGAACAGCTTGGCCATCGCCGCCTCGCGGGTGATGCGCGGCGCGCCCGCGTCCCGGGCCCAGGCGGCGCGGTAGGTCAGCAGCGCCGCCGCGTCCACGTCCAGCGCCATGTCGGCGATGTGGCCCTGCACCAGCTGCAGCTCGGCCAGCGCCGCCCCCTGCACGTGCCGCGTGGTCACCCGCTCCAGCGCCGCGTCCAGCGCCCGGCGGGCAAAGCCCAGCGCGGCGGCGGCCACGGTGGGGCGGAACACGTCCAGCACCGCCATTGCGACGGCAAAGCCCTTGCCCGGCGCCCCCAGCATCGCCGTTTCCGGCACCCGGCAGCCGTCGAAGCGCAGCCGCGCCAGCGGGTGCGGCGCCAGGGTCTCCAGCCGCTCGGCCACCGCCAGCCCGGGGCTGTCCGCGGGCACCACGAAGGCCGACAGCCCCCGCGCCCCCGGCGCCTCGCCGGTGCGGGCGAAGACGGTGTAGACATCGGCGATCCCGCCGTTCGAGATCCAGGTCTTCTCGCCCTCCAGCACGAAGCCGTCCCCGTCCCGCACCGCGGTCATGGTCGAGGCCGCCACGTCGCTGCCAGACCCCGGCTCGGTCAGGGCAAAGCCGGAAATGGCGCGCCCGGCGCGGGTCTCGGGCAGCCAGGCCGCCTTCTGCGCCTCGGTGCCGAACAGGCTGATCGCCCCGGTCCCCAGCCCCTGCATCGCGAAGGCGAAATCCGCCAGCCCGTCGGCCCGCGCCAGGGTCTCGCGGATCAGGCACAGCGCCCGCACGTCCAGCCGGCCGTCCGCCGCCCCCGAATGCGCCGCGATTCCTGCCGCACCCAGCGCCGCCACCAGCCCCCGGCAGGCCGCGTCCACGTCCGAATGATCCACCGCCAGCCCGCCGGCAAACTCCTCCACCTGCGCCGCCAGCGCCCGGTGCCGGTCCTCGAAGAAGGGCCACGTCAGGTAAGTAGAATCCGCCATGCTGTTTCTTCTTGTTCCAAATACCTCGGGGTCCAGGGGCAGAGCCCCTGGCCGTCAGTCACCCGCGAAAACCGGTTTCTCCTTCGCCACGAAGGCCTCATACGCCCTGCGGAAATCGTTGCCCTGCATGCAGATCGCCTGGGCCTGCGCCTCGGCCTCGATCGCCTGCTCGAGGCTCATGGACCATTCCTGCGCCAGCATGGTCTTGGTCATCGAGTTGGCAAAGCCCGGCCCCGCCGCGATCCGCCCGGCCAGCTCGCGCGCCGCGGCCTCCAGCCCGCCCTCCGGCACCACGCGGTTGAAAAAGCCCCAGCGCTCGCCCTCTTCGGCGGACATCGACCGGCCGGTGTACAGCAGCTCCGCCGCCCTCCCCTGGCCGATGATCCGGGGCAGGATCGCGCAGGCGCCCATGTCGCAGCCCGCCAGCCCCACGCGGTTGAACAGGAAGGCCACCTTCGCGTCCGGCGCCGCCAGCCGCAGGTCCGAGGCCATGGCGATGATCGCCCCCGCCCCGGCGCAGACCCCTTCCACCGCCGCGATCACCGGCTTGCCGCAGCCGATCATCGCCCGCACAAGGTCGCCGGTCATCCGGGTGAAGGCCAGCAGCTCCTTCATGTTCATCCGGGTCAGCGGGCCGATGATCTCGTGCACGTCGCCCCCGGACGAGAAGTTCCCCCCGCTGCCCCCGAAGACCACCGCCCGCACCGTGTCGTCGTAGGCGAGATCCCGGAACCAGTCGCGCAGCTCGGCGTAGCTGTCGAAGGTCAGGGGGTTCTTGCGCTCCGGCCGGTCCAGCGAGACGAAGGCCACCGGCCCCTCGATCTCGCAGCGGAAGTGCTGCACGTCACTGCGCATGGCTCATCTCCTTCGGCACGCGCGCCAGCAGCGCGCTGATTTCCTCGGCCTGGGCGGAGTCCAGCCCCCCCAGCAGCTCGTCGATCCAGCGGGCATGGGCCCCGGCCAGTTCCGCGAAGGCCGCGCGGCCCTCGGGGGTCAGGCGCACCCGCTGGGCGCGCCGGTCGCCGGGCACCGCGACGCGGCAGGTCAGCCCCTCCTGGGTCAGCCGCTCGACGATGCCGGTGACATTGCCGTTCGACACCCGCAGCAGGTCCGAGATCTCGGACATCTTCAGCCCCTCGGGCCGCCGGTCCAGCGCCGAGAGCACGTCGAAGCGCGGCAGGGTGCTGGCGAACTCGTCGCGCAGGCGGCGGCGCAGTTCCGCCTCGATGGCGCGCGAGGCCTTCAGCAGCCGCAGCCACAGCCGCAGCCTTTCGCGCCCGGCGCTCACGCCTCGCCCCCCGACAGCGCCAGCGCGTGGCCGTTCACCCCCGCCGCGCTGTCCGAGCACAGCCACAGCGCGGCGCCCGCCACCTCCGAGGGGTCGATCAGCCGGCCCTGCGGGTTGTTCGCCGCCAACGCCGCCCGCGCCTCGGCCTCGGGCCGGCCGGTCTTTTCGATGATGTTCGCGACGGAGCGGTCCAGCAGCGGCGTGTCCACGAAACCGGGGCAGAGCGCGTTCGCCGTCACCCCCGTCTTCGCCAGTTCCAGCGCCAGCGACCGCGTCAGCCCCACCACCGCGTGTTTCGCCGCGCAATAGGCGGTGACATAGGGATAGCCCTTCAGCCCGGCGGTGGAGGCCACGGCGATCAGCCGCCCCCAGCCCGCGCCGCGCATGTCCCCCAGCCCCGCCTGCCAGGCATTGACCACCCCGGCCACGTTGACCGAGAGCATGGCCTGCAGCGTCGCCGGCGTCATCTTGTGGAACGGCACGCTGTCGGCCGCCCCGGCGTTGGCCACCGTCACCGCCACCGGCCCCTGCCGGTCCCGCGCGCGGGCGAAGGCCGCGGCCACCGCTTCGGCATCGGTCACGTCGCAGGTCTCGAACGCCAGCCCCTGCGCCTCCAGCGGCGCGGCGCGGCGGCCCATCACGGTCACCTTCGCCCCCGCCGCCGCGAAGGCCTGCGCGGTGGCGGCGCCCACGCCGCTGCCGCCGCCCGTCACCACCACGTGCTTGCCCGTAAGGCTCATACCTTGCCCACCGTCTCTGCCTCGCGGTCCGCAAGGCGCCACAGCTGGTCGCGCGCCGGAAGGTAGGGCAGCGGCCAGTCCGCCGCGCGGTCGCCGGTGCGGGCGGCCTCGCGCAGGGTCCAGTAGGGATCGGCCAGGTGCGGCCGGCCCACCGCCACAAGGTCGGCGCGCCCCGCCAGCAGGATCGAGTTGGCGTGGTCCGCCTCGTAGATATTGCCCACCGCCATGGTCGCCAGCCCCGCCTCGTTGCGGATCCGGTCCGAGAAGGGCGTCTGGAACATCCGCCCGTAGATCGGCCGCGCCTCCACGCTGGTCTGGCCGGCGGAGACGTCGATCAGGTCGGCCCCGGCGGCGCCGAAGCGGCGGGCGATCTCCACCGCCTCGTCCGGGGTCACGCCGTCCTCGCCCACCCAGTCGGTGGCCGAGATCCGCACCGACATAGGCTTTTCATCGGGCCATACCGCGCGCATGGCCGCGAAGACCTCCAGCGGCCAGCGCATCCGGTTGTCGAGGCTGCCGCCGTATTCGTCGCTCCGCCGGTTCGACAGGGGCGAGATGAAGGAGGATACGAGGTAGCCATGGGCCGCGTGCAGCTCGATCATGTCGAAGCCGCAGCGCCCGGCCATGCGGGCCGCGGCGACGAATTCGTCCCGCACCGCGTCCATCTCGGCGCGGGTGATCTCTCTCGGCGTCTGGTTGTTCCCCGACCAGGGGATCGCCGAGGCCGAAACCACCTCCCAGTTGCCGCTGTCCAGCGGCGCGTCCATGCCTTCCCAGCCCAGCCCGGTCGAGCCCTTGCGCCCGGAATGGCCGATCTGGCAGCAGATCTTCGCGTCCGTCTCTCCGTGCACGAAATCCACCAGCCGCTTCCACGCCGCCTCGTGTTCCGGCGCGTAGAGGCCGGGGCAGCCGGGGGTGATGCGGCCCTCGGGGCTGACGCAGGTCATCTCGGTATAGACCAGCCCCGCCCCGCCCTTGGCCCGCTCGCCGTAGTGCACCAGGTGCCAGTCGGTGGGGCAGCCGTCGACCGCCTTGTACTGCGCCATGGGCGAGACCACGATCCGGCTTTTCAGGTCCATGTCCCGCAGTCGGAAGGGCGCCAGCATCGGCGGGCGGGCGCCCGCGTCCTCGGGCACGCCCGATTGCTGCAGGAACCACCGTTCGGCCGAGGCCAGCCAGTCCGGATCCCGCAGGCGCAGGTTCTCGTGGCTGATGCGCTGGCTGCGGGTCAGCAGCGAGTAGTTCAGCTGCACCGGGTCGAGGTGCAGGTACCGCTCGACGCTTTCGAACCACTCCATGGAGTTGCGCGCCGCCGATTGCAGCCGCAGCACCTCCAGCCGCCGCGCGTCCTCGTAGCGGGCGAAGGCGGCGGCCATGTCGCGTTCTTCGGTCAGCAGGTCGGCCAGAGCGATGGCCGATTCCAGCGCCAGCTTGGTGCCAGAGCCGATCGAGAAATGCGCCGTCGCCGCCGCGTCGCCCAGCAGCACGACGTTCTCGTGGCTCCACTTCTCGCAAAGCACGCGGGGGAAGCGGATCCAGGCCGAGCCGCGGATGTGGTTGGCGTTGGACATCAGCGCGTGGCCGCCGAGGTGGTCCTTGAAGATCCGCTCGCAGACGGCAATGCTTTCCGCCTGGCTCATCTGCCCGAAGCCGAAGCCGTCGAAGGTGGCCTGCGAGCATTCGACGATGAAGGTCGCGGTATCGGCGTCGAACTGGTAGGCGTGGGCCCAGACCCAGCCGTGTTCCGTCTGCTCGAAGATGAAGGTGAAGGCGTCGCGGAAGGTCTGGCGGGTGCCCAGCCAGACGAAGGGGCACAGCCGTTCCTCGACATCCGGGCGGAAGGCCTCCTCGAAGTGCCGGCGGGTGCGCGAGTTCAGCCCGTCCGCCGCCACCACCAGGTCGTGATCGGCCTTCAGCGCCTCGATATCCTCAACTTCCGTGGAATAGCGCAGGTCCACCCCCAGCGCGCGGGCGCGGTCCTGCAGCAGCACCAGCAGCCGGTGCCGGCCGATGCCGCAGAAGCCGTGGCCGCCGCTGACCAGCCGCTGGCCCTTCACCACCAGCGCCACGTCGTCCCAGTAGGCGAAGTGGCCGCGGATCGCCCCGGCGCTTTCGGGATCGTTGGCGGCGAGGTTGTCCAGCGTCTCGTCGGACAGTACCACCCCCCAGCCGAAGGTGTCGTCGGGCCGGTTGCGTTCGTAGACGATGATCTCGTGCGCGGGGTCGCGCAGCTTCATCGAGATGGCGAAGTACAGCCCCGCGGGGCCGCCTCCCAGGCAGGCAATCCGCATCCGGTCCTCCCAGTCCTCAGCAGGGAGAAGTCTACGCGCTCCGGATTTTATTTCAAGCTTGAAGTTTCAAGCCTGAAGAAATCAGGTCCCGCCCCGGTTTGCGCCCTGCCCCGCCTCCCGCAGCGCCTGCCAGACCCGCAGCGGCGTTGTAGGCATGTCGAGGTGCCGCACCCCGCGCGTGGCCAGCGCCGCGTTGACCGCGTTGGCCATGGCGCTCAGCCCGCCCACGGTGCCGGCCTCGCCCACCCCCTTTGCACCGAGCGGGTTCATCTTCGTGGGCACCGGGTTGAAGTCCAGCCGGAACATCGGCAGGTCAGAGGCGCGGGGCATCTGGTAGTCCATGAAGCTGCCGGTCAGCAGCTCGCCCGAGTCGTCCAGCACGATCTCCTCGCCCAGCGCCTGGCCGATGCCCTGCACGATGCCGCCGTGCAGCTGCCCGCGCGCCAGTTGCGGCGCGATGACGGTGCCGATGTCCTCGACGGCGCTGTAGGCGATCAGTTCCACCTCGCCGGTCTCGGGGTCCACCTCGACCTCGCAGATGTGGGTGGCGTTGGGATAGGTGGGGGCCTCGGGGCGGAAGGTCTCCTTGCAGCGCAGCACCGCACCCTCCGCGTCCGGCTCCATCTCCGCGGCGAGTTCGGCCAGCGTCAGCGTCTCGTTGCCGGCGCGCAGCAGCCCGTCCTCCAGCGTCACCTCGGCGGCGGTGGCGCCAAAGCGTTCGGCCGCCCGCTCGATCAGCGCCGCGCGCAGCGCCTCGGTCACCGCGTGGACCGCGCCGCCGCCGACGCACAGCTGGCCAGAGCCGCCGTTGCCCTTGCCCCAGTCCAGCAGGTCGGTATCCCCCTGCGCGTGCACCACCTGCCCGGGGTCCACCCCCAGCCGGTCCGCCACCATGCGCGGGAACACCGTCTCGAAGCCCTGCCCCACGGACATGCTGCCGGGCCGCAGCCGCAGGGTGCCGTCGGCCATCAGGTCGGCGCCCGCCTGGTCGGGGTTCACCTTGGAATAGGGCCCGCCCGCCACCTCGATGCAATTGGCCACCCCCAGCCCGCGCAGCTTGCCCCGCGCCTCGGCCTCGCGGCGGCGGGCCTCGAAACCGGCGACGTCGGCCAAGGCCTCGGCCTGGTCCATGTTGGCGGCGAAGTCGCCGCAGTCGTAGTTGAACAGCAGCGCCGTGTCGTAGGGCATGGCCTCGGCGGGTATCAGGTTGCGGCGGCGCAGGTCCAGCGGCGACAGGCCCAGCTCGGCCGCCGCCACGTCCAGCGCGCGCTCGACCAGGTAGGTCGCCTCGGGCCGCCCGGCGCCGCGGTAGGCGGCCTGCAGCGGGGTATTGGTCAGCACCCCGCGCACCTCGGCCCGGATCGCGGGGATGTCGTAAACCCCGGCGACACCGCCGATGTTGCTGATGGACCACCCCGCCTTGCCGGTGATCCAGGCGCCGACATTCGCATCCACCCGAACCCGCAGCGCGGTGATGCGGTGGTCCTTGTCAAAGCCAAGCTCCACCACCGCCCGCTGCTCGCGCGCCTGGTCGTCGGACAGGAAGGCATCGCTGCGCGAGCCTTCCCACAGCACGGGCCGGCCCAGCTGCCGCGCCGCCAGCGCCAGCGGCACCGCCTCCAGCTGCAGCCCGCCCTTCATCCCGAAGGAGCCGCCGACATCGCCGATCTCCACCCGCAGGGGGCCGTCGAACCCGGCGCCCTCCAGCCCGCCCTTCAGCCCGAAGGGCGCCTGGTGGCTGGCCCGCACCGTCAGCGCGCCGTTCTCGCCCGGCACCGCCAGCATCACCCGGGTCTCCAGCGGCGCGGCGGTCACGCGCGAGACGGACAGTTCCTGCCGGGTCACGTGGGCGCCCGCCTGCAGCGCCGCCTCGGTCGCCGACGCGTCGCCGGCGGACCAGTCGAAGGCCACGTTGCCCGGCGCGTTGTCCCAGACCAGCGGCGCATCGGCCGCCAGGGCGTTGGCGGCGGTGACCACGGGGCGCACCTCGTAATCCGCCTCGATCGCCTCGGCCGCGTCCTGCGCCTGCGCGGCGGTCTCGGCCACCACCGCCGCCACCGCCTCGCCCAGCGCGCGGACCCGGTCCTTGACCAGCACCGGGCGCGGGGTGTCCGGCGCGGGCGAGCCGTCGGCGCGGCCGGTGCCGAAGCCCCCCGCCATGCCGCGCAGCCCCGCCGCCTCCAGGTCCGCCGCCGTCAGCACCGCCAGTACGCCGGGCATGGCGCGGGCGGCCCCGGTGTCCAGCCGCACCAGGTCGGCATGGGCATGGGGCGCCCGCAGGAACACCATCTGCGCGCACCCCTCGGGCAGCCGGTCGCCCGCGTAATGCCCCTCGCCCTTCAGAAGCCGGGGGTCCTCGCGGCGGCGGATGGGGGTTTGCTGGGTCATGGGAGGCTCCGGACTGGTTTCACTGGCGCAAGAGGTAGACCCTGCGGCAGGGAACGGCCAGAGCGGGGGCGAGATTTGCGCGCCCCGATTGCAATCGGGGGACCGGCTGCCTTATCTGCAGGGGGAGAGGGCAAGCGGGAGACGGGCGATGAACGAGCGGGCAAGCGAAGTGAAGAGCTGCTGCGCCCCGGCGCGCGCGCCCGCCGCGGAAGCGCCCGCCCCGGCCCCGGCCGTCCCCGCTCCGGCTACGCCGCGACCCGCCGCCCGCTTCGACCCGGCCACCGCCGACACCGTCCTGATCCCCGGCGGCCAGGGCCTGCTGGGCACCTCGGCGCCGCAGATCCCGGTGGACGGCGAAAGCCCCCTGCGCCGCGCCCGCGTCAAGCCCTTCCGCCTGTCCGCCAACCCCGTCACCAACGCCCAGTTCGCCGCCTTCATCGAGGCCACCGGCCATGTCACCGAGGCAGAGCGCTTCGGCTGGTCCTTCGTCTTCTGGAACCAGGTCCCCGACGGCCACCCCCCCACCATGGGCGTGCAGGGGATCGAGTGGTGGCGGCGCGTCGACGGCGCCACCTGGCGCGACATCGACGGCAGCGGCGGCGACGCGGCGCGGGACCTGCCCGATCACCCGGCGGTACACGTGTCCTGGAACGACGCCCGCGCCTATGCCGACTGGGCCGGCGGCCGCCTGCCCACCGAGGCGGAGTGGGAGCACGCGGCGCGCGGCGGGCGCGGCGAGGTGATGTTCCCCTGGGGCGACGCCGAGCCCGACGACGAGACCGCCCTGCCCTGCAACATCTGGCAGGGCCGCTTTCCCGAGACCAACACCGGCGCCGACGGCTACCTCGCCACCGCCCCCTCGGGCAGCTTCGCGCCCAACGGCTACGGGCTGCACAACATGGTGGGGAACGTCTGGGAATGGACCGCCGACGCCTTCACCATCCGCTCGCTGAAGAAGGAGGTGAAGGCCCGGTTGCAGGGGATGAAGGGCTACCGGCTGCTGAAGGGCGGCAGTTTCCTGTGCCACCGCAGCTACTGCTTCCGCTACCGGATCGCCGCGCGCTCGGGCAACTCGCCGGACAGCACCACCACCCACCAGGGGTTCCGCGTGGCCTGGCCGGCGTAGGTCCCCGGCCTCAGTAGGTCTTGATGCCGTTGCTGACCATGGTGGCGCCGATCCGTTCGGAATGATCCTTCGAGATCCCCCCGAAGAGATTGCCCACCGCGATGGCGAGCCCCACGCAGAAGGCGCAGACCACCACCCAATCGGTGCTGACCGCACCGCTTTCGTCGCGATGAAACGCGCTGACGTACCCGATAACCATGACCATCCGACCAAACCCTGTCGTCCCGGCCCCCGCCATCCTTCTGCCACCTCGGCGCCGCATTGTCGAAATCTTGCCTCATAGCGGCAGGATCCGCGCAACGATCGGCCCCGCGCGGGGGTGACTGTACGGCAAGCCGGCGACAAAACCCGTCAGAACAGCTGCTGTTCGCCCTGTTTCAGGGTGAAGCCGTGGGCCTCGGCGTTCATGCAGGTCATGCCCGCGACCTCGGAAAAGCAGATCACCCCGCCGCGCCCGTGGCTGTAGCCAGGGGGCATGACCTGCACCGTCGGGTCGGTCACCGTCTCGCCGGTGCAAAGCACCACGGGCGGGCCGCGCTCCGGCAGTTCAAACGCCAGCCCCCAGCGCCGGTCGCAGGCCTCCGGCAGGTCGTCTGCCGCGTCCACGGCGTCCATCACGTCGCAGCGCACGTAGTTACGCAGGCCGGTGACCACCACGCAGTAGACCGCGCCGCCCGGGCTCTGGAACGGCAGGTACTGGGTCCAGTCGTCATCCTCCTGTGCCGCCGAGGGGGCGGCCGGCAGGGCGGCGGCCAGCGCACAGGCGGCGAGGTAGGGGGCGAAACGCATGGGGCTACTCCGGGGCCGGCATCGCCGCCACCATAGGAGCGCCGGCGCGGCATTGACAAGCGCGCCCGCGCGCCGCATCCCCGCGCCCATGCTACGCATCGAGAACATCCATTTCGCCATCGACGGCCGGCCCCTCTTCGAGGGGGCCTCGGCCAGCATTCCCACGGGCCACAAGGTGGGCCTCGTCGGCCGCAACGGCGCCGGCAAGACGACGCTGTTCCGGCTGATCCGGGGCGAGCTGGCGCTGGAGGGCGGCGAGATCTCGCTGCCGTCCCGCGCCCGGGTCGGCGGCGTCGCGCAGGAGGTGCCGGGGTCCGAGGGGTCGCTGATCGACACCGTGCTGGCCGCCGACACCGAGCGCGCCGCGCTGATGGCCGAGGCCGAGACCGCCGAGGGGGTGCGCATCGCCGAGGTGCAGACCCGGCTGGCCGACATCGACGCCTGGAGCGCCGAGGCCCGCGCCGCCTCGATCCTGAAGGGCCTCGGCTTCACCGACGCCGAACAGCGCATGCCCTGCTCTGCCTTCTCCGGCGGCTGGCGGATGCGCGTGGCGCTGGCGGCGGTGCTGTTCGCGGCGCCCGACCTGCTGCTGCTGGACGAGCCGACCAACTACCTCGACCTCGAGGGCGCGCTGTGGCTGGAGACCTACCTGGCGCGCTATCCGCACACGGTGCTGATCATCAGCCACGACCGCGGCCTGCTGAACCGGGCGGTGGGCAGCATCCTGCACCTCGAGGACCGCAAGCTTACCTACTACACCGTCCCCTACGACAAGTTCGCCGAGCAGCGGGCCGAACGCATCGCCCAGGCCGAGGCCTCGAACCGCAAGAACCAGGCCCGCATCGACCACCTGCAAAGCTTCGTCGACCGCTTCCGCGCCAAGGCCACCAAGGCGGTGCAGGCGCAGTCGCGGCTGAAGATGATCGAGCGGATCAAGCTGATCTCGACCCCGCAGGAGGCCGCGCTGCGGGCCTTCACCTTCCCCGAGCCCGAGGAACTTTCGCCGCCGATCATCACCATGGAGGACGCCGCCGTCGGCTACGGCGAGCGCACGGTGCTGGGCCGGCTGTCGCTGCGGATCGACCAGGACGACCGGATCGCGCTGCTGGGCCGCAACGGCGAGGGCAAGTCGACCTTCTCCAAGCTGCTGGCCGGGCGGCTGGAGGTACAGTCGGGCCGCATGACCACCTCGTCCAAGCTGCGGGTGGGCTACTTCGCCCAGCACCAGCTGGACGAGCTGCGCGCTGACGAGACCCCGCTGGAACACCTGCGCCGGCTGCGCCCCGACGAGGCCCCGCCGCGCCTGCGCGCCCGGCTGGGCGGCTTCGGCCTTGGCGCGGCGCAGGCCGAGACCGAGGTGGGGCGGCTGTCGGGCGGGCAGAAGGCGCGGCTGTCGCTGATGCTGGCGACGCTGGACGCGCCGCACCTGCTGATCCTCGACGAGCCGACCAACCACCTGGACATCGAAAGCCGCGAGGCGCTGGTCGAGGCGCTGACCGCCTATTCCGGCGCGGTGGTGCTGGTGAGCCACGACATGCACCTGCTGAGCCTGGTGGCCGACCGCCTGTGGCTGGTCAGCGGCGGCCGCGTGGCGCCGTTCGAGGGGGATCTGGAAGAGTACCGCAAGCGGCTGCTCAGCCCCGAGACCCCGTCGCGCGAGAAGGACAAGGACAAGGAAAAGCCCCGCCCCAAGCCGGTCAGCCGCGAGGCGCTGCTGGAACTGCGCGCCGAGGTGCGCCGCTGCGAGAGCCGGCTGGAGAAGCTGAACGACATGCGCGACAAGCTGGCCAGGAAGCTGGCCGATCCGGGGATGTACGAGAAGGACAAGCTGGGCGAGGCCGAGGTCTGGCAGAAGAAATACGCCGAGGTGATGGACGGCCTGGGCCGCGCCGAGGGGCTGTGGCTGGCGGCGCAGGAACGGCTGGAGGCAGCGGAGACGCGGGTGGGGTGACGGGGCGTGGCCGCGACTTGTCCGCCCACCGCGTAGGGCGGGGTTCACCCCGCCAAGGCGCAACACCAGCCCGCCCGAACGGGCAGGCGCTCGCCCCGCGCCTCCGGCTTGTCCGGGGCGCATCAGCGCTTCGATCGTGTGCAGACGTAGGGCGGGGTTCACCCCGCCTCTGGCGCAACGCCAGCCTGCCCGTGGGGTGGCGCTGCTGCCCTCCGGCATAGGCGCTTTATCCCAGCCAAATCCGCACACAGAATGAGCCCTGCACGAGGATGACACAGCGCCAGCCCGCCGGAACGGGCAGGCGCTCGCCCCCGCGCCTTCGGCTTGTTCGGGGGCTGACCAGTGCCTCGTTCGAACGAGGTGTAGGGCGGGGTTCACCCCGCCAAGGCGCAACACCAGCCTGCCCGTGGGGTGGCGCCGCCTACCCCCGGCGAAGGCGCTTTATCCCCGCCACATCCGCGCGTAAAATGAGCTTTGCCCTGCAACTCCAAAGCGCCAGCCCGCCGGAACGGGCAGGCGCTCGCCCCCGCGCCTACGGCTTGTTCGGGGGCTGGTCAGCGCCTTACTCCAGGCGATGCAGGACCCGCCCCCCACCAAAGTCTGGCAAACGCGCCACCCCCGCCGCCCCGCGCGCGGGGCAAGGCGCGGCCGGCTTGACACCCCCGGGCGCCGGGGCCAAGCCTGCCCCTCATGTTCGATCTGCGCCCCGTGGGATATGTCACCGGCCTGCTTGTCGCCTGCCTCGGGGGCACCATGCTGCTGCCGATGCTCGTGGATATCTACTACCGCAACGGCAACTGGCCGATCTTCCTGGAAACCGGCATCCTCACCGCCGCCTGCGGCACGCTGCTGGCGCTGGCCTGCGCCAACGGGGTGCGCGAGCGGCTGACGATCCAGCAGACCTTCCTGCTGACCACCGGGGTCTGGCTGGTGCTGCCGGTCTTCGGCGCCCTGCCCTTCATGATCGGCCAGCCCGGCGCCACGCTGACCGACGCCTTCTTCGAGGCGATGTCGGGCATGACCACCACCGGGGCCACCGTCTTCACCGGGCTGGAGTTCCTGCCCGAGGGCACCCGGCTGTGGCGCTCGATGATGCAGTGGTTCGGCGGTATCGGCATCATCGTCGTGGCGATGGTCTTCCTGCCGGAGCTGCGGGTCGGCGGCATGCAGATCTTCCGCTCCGAGGCCTTCGACACCGGCGGCAAGGTGCTGCCCCGGGCGGCGCAGATCGCCAGCCGGATCTCGGTGATCTACCTGGTGCTGACCGTGGCCAACGTCATGGCCTACAGCGCCGCGGGGATGGAGGTCTTCGAGGCGCTGAACCACGCGCTTACCACCATCTCGACGGGGGGGTTTTCCACCTACGATATCTCCTTCGCGGAATTCCAGGGACCGGCGGAATACGTGGCGGCGGTCTTCATGATCCTCGCCAGCCTGCCCTTCGTGCGCTACGTGCAGATCGTCGCCGGCACCGCCCGGCCGATCCTGCGCGACACCCAGATCCGCACCTACCTGTGGATCATCGTGATCCTGGTGACGGTGATGACGCTGTTCCGGGTGATGTCCAGCGGCGACCCGCTGGCAGAGTCCTTCCGCGAGGGGCTGTTCAACGTCACCTCGATCATCACCGGCACCGGCTATTCCAGCACCGACTACCAGACCTGGGGCGCCTTCCCGGTGGTCACCTTCTTCTTCATCGGGCTGATCGGCGGCTGCGCGGGGTCGACCACCTGCTCGATCAAGGTGTTCCGCTACCAGCTGCTGTTCGCCTCGATCCGGGCGCAGATCGGCAAGATTCACTCGCCCCACGGCATCTTCACCCCGCGCTACGAGGGGCGGCCGGTGGGCCAGGACGTGCTGGACTCGGTCATGTCCTTCTTCATGATCTTCGTGGTGCTGATGGGGGTGATCGCGGTGCTGCTGGCGCTGACCGGGCTGGACACGATCACCTCGGTCTCGGGCGCGGCGGCGGCGCTGGCCAACATCGGGCCGGGGCTTGGCCCGCAGATCGGCCCCGCCGGTAACTTCGCGGGGCTGTCGGACAGCGCCAAGTGGATCCTGTCGATCGCCATGCTGATCGGGCGGCTGGAGATCATGGCGGTGCTGGTGATCCTCACCACCCGGTTCTGGCGGCTTTAACCCAGCCCCGGCCACCACAGCCAGATCCCCAGAGGCAGCGGCATCACCGCCAGCGCCAGCACCACGAGCGTCGGAAAGGGCCGGAACAGGCCGCTGAGCCCGGCCATCAGGCAGATCCCGCCGCCGCCGCCGATCAGCGTGCTGCCCGGCAGGTTCACCAGCAGCGCCAGCAGCAGGTAGCGCCCGCTGCCCGCCAGCGGCGACAGCCAGCGCGGCAGCCGCGCCCGCAGCGCCGCCACCCGCGCCTCCGGCCCCAGCGGCGCGATTGCCTTGAGTTGCGCGCTCAGCCGGTGCAGGCGCAGGTCCTCCAGCAGCCGGCACAGCGCCGGCAGCGGCAGCCAGAGGCCCATCAGGAAGGCCGTGACAAGCCCCGCCACGGTGGCCGCGTAGACGAAGGGCGCAAGGTCCGGCCCGCCCATGGCGATCATGGTCAGCCCGATCTCCACCGCCGGCACGAAGGGCAGCGCGATCAGCAGCGCGTAGCTGGCCAGCACCAGCGCCAGCATCCCGCGCCGCATGGCCAGCGCGCCCGGCTGCAGTTCCTCGGCCTCCATCGCGAGGTAGTCCGACATCCACCATGTCGCCGCCCCCACCGCCACGATCAGCGCCAGCCGCAGCAGGTTGCGCCGCCAGGCCGAGGCACGGGCCGGATGGGGTTCCGGCATGCTCAACGCTCGAGGATCAGGGTGCCGCCGGAAATCTCCAGCCGCCGGTAACGCTGCAGGTAGGCCATGCCCAGAAGCGAGGTGTTCATCTCGCCCGCATTGACCCAGACCGGCACGTCGTCGTCGTAGATCGGCCCGATCTCCAGCCGGTCGACGGTGGTGCGGGCGGTCTTCACCATCCCGTTCGCGGTGCCGGCGCGGCCGGTGTACATCAGGTTGTCCACGTCGATCCCCACGGTGCGCGCGTCGGCGCGGCTGAGCACGATGTCGGTGGCGCCGGTGTCGATCACGAAGATCACCGGCTTTCCGTCCAGCAGCGCGGTCAGGTAGTAGTGGCCGTCGTGGGCGCGGGGCACCTCGATACGGCCCTCCTCCTCGAAGACCGACTGGCGCGGCGCCACGTCGCGGCTGATGTCCGACCACAGGCCCGCTGCCGCCACCACCCCGAGGAAGATCAGCCCCCAGAGCGCGCCGTGGCGCAGCATCTGGCCGATGTTGCGGCGGTTGGCGACCAGGAAATAGCCGCCCACGGCGCAGCCCAGCAGCACCAGGTAGACCAGCCGTCCGGTATCGTGGGAATCCATGAAGCGCCCTTTCGTGGCCTACATAGGGACTGTGGGCGCCGATGTCAGCGGGTGGCGATGCCCGCAGGGTCCGCCGCCGCCGGCGCCAGCCCGCCCAGCACCCCCGAGCCCGCCAGCCCGTCCAGCACGAACTGCACGCTCAGCGCCGCCAGCAGCATGCCCAGCAGCCGGGTGGTGACGTTGATGCCGGTGGGCCCCAGCGCCCGCTCCATCAGCCCTGCCGAGAGGAACAGCAGCATGTTGATCGCCACCACCGCCATCATGACAAGGTGCACCGCCCCCAGCCAGGCCCAGTCGGACTGGTCCTGCCCCACCAGCAGGATCATCGTCGCCATGGCGCCGGGCCCGGCAATCAGCGGCACCGCCAGCGGGAAGACGGAGGGATCGTCGCCGGGGTCGTCCTCCTGCTCCTGCGCGTGGCCCTCGCGGCGCTTGGTGCGGCGGTCGAACAGCATGTCGAGGGCGGTGAGGAACAGCAGGATGCCCCCGGCGATGCGGAAGGCGGGCATGGAGATGCCGACGAAGTCCAGCAGCGCCTCGCCGAACAGGCCGAAGACCGTCAGCAGCACCACCGCCACCACGCAGGCCCGCAGCGCGATGGCGCGGCGGCGGGCGGGGGTCATGCCCTGGGTCAGCGCCACGAACAGCGGGCTGAGGCCGACCGGGTCGATGACCACGAAAAGGGTGACGAAGGCGGTGACGAGCGCGGCGGTATCCATGGCCCCGGTCATAGCCGCCCCGGCGGGGTCAGGGCCAGCGGGTTCTGCGGCCGCACGCCGCCGGAACGGCGCGCGGCGGGGGGCGCCGCCCCCCGGACCCCCGGGGATATTTTGAACCGGAAGAAACTGGAAGCGGGGCTCAGCCGGTGTGGTAGAGCGATTCGAACAGCCGCGGGTCGAGCGAGCCGGAGGTGAAGGTCTCTCCCTCGGTCAGCACGCTGACGGCGTCGTGGCTGTGCAGGCTTTCCTGGTGGCTGGCGATGACGCGGAAGTCGCCGATGCGGGCGTCGCGCAGCAGCTGGTCGCTGAACAGCCGCGCCGCGTCCTCGACGAAGATCGGATTGGCGGCGTTGAGTTCGGCGAAGGCCTGTTCGTCCTCGCGCTTTACCATGACCTGGGTCTCGGTGGGCACCGCGGCGCGGCACAGTTCTATCAGGTCCTCGAACCACAGGCAGTGGCCGTCCTCGGTCATCTCCACCGAGATCCGCGCCACCGAGCGCTGGGAATGCGGGGTCGCCAGCTGGCCGCGCCCGGCCCGGGCGTGTTCGGACAGCTCCAGCGAGCAGGGGCAGGTCGAGGAATAGACGTAGTCGAGGTGCAGGATGCGGCGCTGGCGGCCGTCCTGTTCCACCAGTTCCAGCGCGATGTCGTAGTACTGGTAGCCCTCCAGCCCCGAGCGCAGGCTGCCCACACGCATGGGAAAGCGGAAGCGCATCATGATACGGGCGTCGAAGCTGCCGAGGTCGGATTTGTAGTCGGCCAGCGCCCGCTCGATCACCTCGAAGCTGAAGGTCTCGCCCGCGTGGCGGTAGAAGCTGCGCATGATGCGGGACATGTTGATGCCCTTCTTCTCTGCCTCCAGGCTGACGGTGCCGGTGACCGAGGTCTCCAACGCCAGGTCGGCGCCGTCCCGGGTGTGGTAGCGGATCGGCAGGCGGAAGTTCGAGATGCCCACGTGCTGGATCGCCCGGCGCGCGCCGCGGATCAGGCTTTCGGGCCCGTTCTGCAGGTCGGGCAGCGTGGCGCGGTAAGCCTCGTCGGCCTGGAATTCCTCTGGATAGGCGCGGGCGAGGGCCGGGTAGGCATTGGGCAGCCCCGGTTCGGCCAGCAGGCGGGTGAGCGCCGGGTCCAGCGCCGCCACCTCGTCCGGCGCGGTCCGCTCGGCCCAGGCGCGCAGCACCGCCAGCGCCTGTTCGGCGGCGTCTCGGTCCGGGCCGGGTATCCTGGTGCGGAGGTTCATGGCGCTGTCTCCCTGGTACGGGAGTAGAGATAGCGATACGGGGCGCGGGATTCAAATGGGGGGTGTCGGGGGTTGCCTGTGCGATGAGGGGCGCGGGCGACCCTGGGAGGGCGTTGGTGCTGCGGGGGAGCCTTGTGGTTAATCGTGCCGCGCCGTGTGACGCTGGCACCGCGGATGTCCTGACCATGCGCCCTCCCTTCGGGAGGGTCGGGCGCGGCCCGGGGCTGGTCGCCCCGGGGCGACGGTTTGGGGCGGATTGGCAAAGGCGCTGAGGGGCGTGTCCGACCCTGGGAGGGCGCGGGCGATGGCGGGGGAGCCTTGTGGTTTATCGTGCCGCACCGCGTGACGCTGACACCGCGAATGTGCTCACCATGCGCCCTCCCGTTGGGAGGGTCGGGCGCGGCTCGGGGCTGGTCGCCCCGGGCTGCCAGTATGGGGAGGTTTGGTGAAGGCGCAGAGGGGCGTGTTCGACCCTGGGAGGGTGCGGGCGATGCCAGTGGAGCCTTGTGATTTATCGTGCCGCACCGTGTGACGCTGACACCGCGGTTGTCCTGACCATGCGCCCTCCCGCCCCAAGGGTCGGGCGCGGCCCGGGGCTGGTCGCCCCGGGCTGAGGTGTGGTGCGGTTGGGTTCGGGGACCCGGGCTATACCTGCGCCAGCGCCGTTTCCAGGTCCGCCAGCAGGTCGCCGGCGTCCTCCAGCCCCACGCTCAGGCGGATCAGGCCCGGGGTGATGCCCAGCGCCGCGCGCTGGTCTTCGGACAGGCGCTGATGGGTGGTGGTGGCGGGGTGGGTGACGATGCTTTTCGCGTCGCCGAGGTTGTTCGAGATGGTCCAGATCTCCAGCGCGTTCAGTACCCGGAAGGCGGCGTCCTTGCCCGCCGCCACGTCCACCGCCAGCATGGTGCCGCCGGCCTCCATCTGCCGCCGGGCCAGCTCGTGTTGAGGATGCGAGGCGAGGTGCGGGTAGATCACCCGGGCCAGCGCGCCGTGGCCTTCCAGCGCTTCGGCGATCCGGGTGGCGGCGGCGGTGGAGGCGCGCACCCGCAGGTCCAGCGTCTCCATCCCCTTCAGCATCACCCAGGCGTTGAACGGCGAGAGCGCGCCGCCGGTGTGCTTGATGTAGGGCTCCAGCGTCTTGCGGATGTACTCGCGGCTGCCCAGCACCACGCCGCCGAGGCAGCGCCCCTGCCCGTCCACGTGCTTGGTGGTGGAATAGACCACCACGTCGACCCCCAGTTCCAGCGCGCGGGAATAGATGGGGGTGGCGAAGACGTTGTCGGCCACCACCAGCGCCCCGGCCGCGTGGGCGAGGCGCGAGACCGCCTCGATGTCGACGATCTCGAGCGCGGGGTTCGACATGGTCTCGAAGAAGACCGCCTTGGTGCCGGGGCGGATCGCGGTCTTCCAGGCGTCGAGGTCGGTGCCGTCGACGAAGGTCACCTCGACGCCGAAGCGGGTCAGGACCTCCTCGAGGATGTAGAGGCAGGAGCCGAACAGCGCCCGGGCGCTGACCACGTGGTCGCCCGCCCTCAGCATCGACATCAGCGCGGCGTTGACCGCCGCCATGCCGGAAGCGGTGGCAAAGCCGTCCTCGGCCCCCTCGAGCGCGGCGATGCGTTCCTCGAACATCCGCACCGTGGGGTTGCCGTAGCGGGCATAGATGAACTCGTCCTCCCCGGCCTGGACAAAGCGCGCCTCGGCCTGTTCGGCGGTGTCGTAGACGAAGCCCTGGGTCAGGTAGATCGCCTCTGCCACCTCGCCGTACTGGCTGCGGCGGATGCCTTCGTGCACGAGCTTCGTGCGGGTGTTCCAGTCCTTCGCCATTGTCAGCGCCTCCTTGCGCGCAACAAAAAACCCCCACCGCAGAGAGCGTCGGGGGTCCGGGACCGTCCGCGACCTCTTTAGCGGTATGTTTAACGTGGCCCGCAATCCGGTGTACAAATCGCCACGGGGCTTGGGTTAGACCCATACGGGCGCAGGGTCAACCTGCGCGGTAAAGGGCCGGGGCGCCTGGCGGGGCCGGCAGAGGGGGCGCTGCCCCCGCCGCCTGCGGCGGCCCCCCGAGGTATTTCTCGACAAGAAGAATGGGCAGAGGGGCGCCCGTGTCATGCGTTGTCCGCGGGATCGGGCCAGGGGGGATAGAAGTCGCGGTCGTAGAGGCCCTCGCCCTCGGGCGGCAGGGCGGCGCGGAAGGCGGGGCGTTCGGAGAGGCGCTCGTACCAGCGGGAGAGTTCGGGGTAGGGCTCGGTGCGGGCGAAGTGGCGGGCCATGTAGACCGCCTGTCCCACGCCGATGTCGGCGGCCGAGAAGCCCCCCGTCAGCAGGTAGTCGCGGTTTTCCACCGGGGTCGAGAGACGCGCCTCGATGGCGGCGTAGCATTTTTCCAGCCGCTTCGCCTCGAGCTTCATCACGGTGGGCGAGCGCATCCGGTCCTCGTAGAGCATCAGGTGCTGCTGGGTCAGCGCGGCGCAGTGCTGGCTGACGGTTTCGGCGAAGTGCACGAAGGTCAGGAACTCGGCCCGGTCCATGGCGCCGGCGGGGCGGCCGAGGCCGGCCTCGGGGAAGCGTTCGCAGAGGTATTCCGCGATGGCGCCGCTTTCCCACAGCAGCTCTCCCTCGATCTCCAGCGCGGGGACGCGGCCGGCGGGGTTGTAGACCAGGTATTCGGGGGCGCGCAGCGAGCGGTCGAAGGCGTGCATCACCAGCTCGAAGTCCACGCCGATCTCGTTGAGCAGCCAGAGCGAGCGCATGGAGCGCGTGCCGTGGCAGTGGTGCAGCCGGATCATCGTTTCTCCCGTTCCCGTCATTCCGCCGGCGGCTCCAGCCGGATCAGCGCCGCCCCCGCCTCGACCTGCGCGCCCTCGGCGGCCAGGACCTCGGCGACCACGCCGTCGCGCGGGGCGGTCAGGGCGTGTTCCATCTTCATCGCCTCGAGCACCGCCAGCCAGTCGCCCGCGCCGACCTGCTGGCCGGCCTGCGCCAGCATCCGGCGCACCAGCCCCGGCATCGGCGCCTCGATCACGTTGCCGCCGCCCGCCGCCGCGGCGGCGCGGGCCAGTGGGTCGACCACCTCGAAGGCGGCGCCGTAGCCGGCGAAGACCGTGACCACCGCGCCCGCCCGCGACCATTCCGCCGCCGGGGCCCCGCCCAGCCGCCAGCCGCCGCCGCGCCATTCGGCCCGCAGGGTCTGCCCGTCCAGCGCGACATCCGCAACCCCCGCGCCCGCGAAGGTGATCCGCGCCTCGATCTCCGCGCCGCCGCGGCGCAGCGTCACCCGGCGCGGCGCGGCGGACCAGAGCGCGAAGCCCTGGTCCCAGCCCGGTGGCCCCATCAGGTCCAGCGCCGCCAGCGCCGCCTGGGCGTTCACCGCCGCCGGGACCGGGGGCGCGGCGGTCAGGGTGTCGAGGTCGCGGGCGATCAGACCGGTGTCGACCTCGCCGGCGGCGAAGCCGGGATGTTCCGCCAGCGCGCCGAGGAAGGCGAGGTTGGTGACGGTGCCCGCCACCTCGGTGCCGCGCAGCGCCGCCGCCAGCCGCTGCAGCGCCACGCGGCGGTTGGGCCCGGAGGTGATGACCTTGGCGATCATCGGGTCGTACCAGGGGCTGATGGTGTCGCCGCTGCGCACCCCGGTGTCGGCGCGGGCGCTGGCGGGAAAGCGCAGGTGCGTCAGGGTGCCGGTGGCGGGCAGGAAGCCCTTGGGCACGTCCTCGGCGTAAAGCCGGGCCTCGAAGGCGTGGCCGGAGAGCGGGATCTCCTCCTGCGAGAGCGGCAGCGGTTCCCCGGCGGCGATGCGCAGCTGCCATTCCACCAGGTCGAGGCCGGTCACCGCCTCTGTCACCGGGTGTTCCACCTGCAGGCGGGTGTTCATCTCCATGAACCAGAAGCCGCCCGGGCGCAGGCCGCGGCTGCCGTCGACGATGAATTCCACCGTGCCCGCGCCGGAATAGCCGATCGCCTCGGCCGCGCGCACCGCCGCCGCGCCCATGGCGGCGCGCATCTCGGCGGTCATGCCGGGCGCCGGGGCCTCCTCGATCACCTTCTGGTGGCGGCGCTGGAGCGAGCAGTCCCGTTCGTACAGGTGCACCGCGCGGGTGCCATCGCCGAAGACCTGCACCTCGATGTGGCGCGGGCGCTGGACGTATTTCTCGATCAACACCGCCTCGTTGCCGAAGGCGCCGCGGGCCTCGGCGCGGGCCGACGCGAGCGCCTCGGCAAAGTCCGCCTCGCGCTCCACCAGCCGCATGCCCTTGCCGCCGCCGCCGGCCACCGCCTTGATCAGCACCGGCCAGCCGATCCGCGCCGCCTCGCCCGCCAGCCGCTCGTCTGCCTGGTCGCGGCCGTGGTAGCCGGGGACCACCGGCACGCCGGCCTCCTCCATCAGCGCCTTGGCGGCGTCCTTGAGGCCCATGGCGCGGATCGCGCTGGCGGGGGGGCCGACGAAGACCAGGCCGGCCGCCTCGACCGCCT
This sequence comes from Rhodobacter sp., assembly GCA_048262455.1. Taxonomy (GTDB): domain Bacteria; phylum Pseudomonadota; class Alphaproteobacteria; order Rhodobacterales; family Rhodobacteraceae; genus Psychromarinibacter. Next base: position 77,781 of record JBLXFD010000001.1, on the reverse strand, counting down.
CGACGAAATCGGGGTTCTCCGACAGGAAGCCGTAGCCGGGGTGGATCGCCCCTGCCCCGGTCTCGCGCGCCGCCTCGATGATGCGGGTGCCGCGCAGGTAGCTGTCGGCGGGCGCCGGTCCGCCGATGTGCACCGAGGTGTCGGCCAGCGCCACATGCGCCGCGTCCGCGTCGGCGTCCGAGTAGACGGCGACCGTGCGCAGCCCCATGGCGCGGGCGGTGCGGATGATCCGGCAGGCGATCTCGCCCCGGTTCGCGATCAGCAGGGTGTCGAACATCAGGCTTCGTCCTCCAGTGCCCGCCGCAGCACCGCCCCGGCCTGCGGGGCATAGGCCACCAGTAGCACCTCGGGCGGCGCGTCCAGCCGGGCCAGTTCCTGTCGCAGGGTGCTTACCGCCACCCGGGCGGCCTGTTCGGGCGGGTAGCCGTAGACGCCGGTGGAGATCGCGGGGAAAGCGACGCTTCGCGCGCCAAGGCCCACCGCCAGCGCCAGCGCGTTGCGATAGCAGGCGGCCAGCAGGTCGGGCTCGTGGTTATCGCCGCCCTGCCAGACCGGGCCGACGGTGTGGATCACCCAGCGGGCCGGCAGGCGGTGGCCGGCGGTGGCCTTGGCCGCGCCGGTGGGGCAGCCGCCGAGGGCGCGGCATTCCTCCAGCAGCCCCGGCCCGGCGGCGCGGTGGATGGCGCCGTCGACGCCGCCGCCCCCCAGCAGCGAGGCATTGGCGGCGTTGACGATGGCGTCGACGTCCAGCCGGGTGATGTCGCCCTCGACGACCTTCATCCGCGCCTCCAGCCGCCGTTCAGCAGCGCCTCTGCCTCGGCGGCCATGGCAGCGACGATCTCGGCCGCCGGGCGGGTGCCGGAGATCAGGCCGATCCCCTCGCCCACCGTGGCCCCGGCCACCTCGGTGCGTCCCTCGCCCAGCGCCGCGCACCAGTCTGCCTTGGCCGCCGCGTCGGCGCGCAGCCCCTCGGGGTCGGCGTCCCAGCGGTCGGTGAAGCCGGTGCGGATCACCCGGTTGCGGAAGCGCGCGGGCCAGTCGAAATCCCGGGCGATGTCGACGCTGCGGGTCTGCACGGTGTCATCGCCGCCCGCCGCGAGGCCCTGCGCGTGGTGGCCGGGGGGCACCAGAGCCTCCTCCGCCGCCCAGAAACGGGTGCCGCAGAGCGCCCCGTCCGCCCCCAGCATCAGCGCCGCCGCCAGCCCGCGCCCGTCGGCGATGCCGCCGGCCGCCAGCAGCAGCACGTCGGGGGCCTCGCGCGCCAGCAGGTCCGCCACCTCGGGCACCAGCGTCATGGTGGCGCGGCTGTCGGAATGGCCGCCCGCCTCGCGCCCCTGCGCCGCCAGCACCGATGCGCCCGCGTCCAGCGCGGCGCGGGCGTCACCCAGCGACTGGACCTGGCAGATCAGCGGCACCCCGGCGGCGCGGAGCGCGGCGGCGAAGGGGGCGGGGTCGCCGAAGGACAGGAAGATCGCGCGGGGGGCGCGGGCCAGCACCGCCTCCAGCAGGTCCGGCCGCTGGGCCAGCCGCCAAGTGATGAAGCCGGCGCCGACGGGGGTGTTGCCTGCGGCATCCAGCTGCTCCAGCGTCCAGTCGCCCTCGCAGTAGCCGCCGCCCACCATTCCCAGCCCCCCGGCGCGGCTGACCGCCGCCGCCAGCCTGCCGCCGCCGACCCGCGCCATGGGGGCGCTGACGACCGGGTGGTCGAGGCCGAAGCGCCGGGTAAGGCGGGTGTCGATCATGAGCACCACCCGGGGCCGTCCAGCGGCTGCACCCGGCCGGAGGCGAGCATGGGCTGCGCCACGTCCACCCCGTCCACCAGCACCCGCAGGCCGGAGGGGGTGTCGAGGGTGGGGTCCGGTATGGTGGCGGTCTCGTCTGCCGGCTCCACGGTGGCCGGTGTATCGGCGTCTGGCGCTGTCTCTGGCGCGGTCTCTGGCACGGTCTCCGGCGCGGTTTCGGGCCCAACGTCCGTCTCCGGCTCCGTCGCCGTCTCTACAACCGTTTCCGTCGCCGCCTCGGCCCCCGTCCGCAGCTCGATCCGGTCCGCGCCGTACAGCGCCTTGCGCAGCTGGAAGGCCGCCGCCACCGCCGCCGGCACCTCTGCCAAGCAGCCGGGCCGGAACAGGCGCGGCGCGCGGTAGCCGGCGATCTCGCCCTGCGGCGTCAGCCCAAGCCTCGGCCCCGGCCCCGGCCCCTCCGGGCAGTCCGTCAGCACTGCCCCCGCGTCCACCACCAGCGCCACCCGGCATTCGCCCGGCGCAGCGCGGGCGCGGCCGTTCAGCCAGTCGGCGGTGGTCAGCAGCGCCGCCACCAGCACCACCATCCACAGCACCCCGCGCAGAAGGCGGCCGGTGACAGAGCGGCGGCGCCGGGGCGGCGGGGCCTCTGCCTCGGGCGCCGGGCCGCGGCCGCGCTTCGTCTTCGGCGCCTCGGCCTGCGTTGGACGCCAGTCCTTGTAGCGGCTGTGCTCCCAGGCCTTGTCCCGTGGCTTGCGGCTCATGTCATCACATCCTGAATACGCCGAAGCGGGTTTCGGCAATGGGCGCGTTCAGCGCCGCGCGCAGGGACAGGGCCAGCACCTCGCGGCTGCGGCGCGGGTCGACGATGCCGTCGTCCCACATCCGCGCCGAGGCGTAGAGCGGGTGCGACTGGCGTTCGAACATCTCCAGCGTCGGGCGCTTGAAGGCCTCTTCTTCCTCGGGGGTCCAGGTCTCTCCGCCCCGCTCGATCGCGTCGCGCTTGACCGTCGCCAGCACCCCGGCCGCCTGCGCCCCGCCCATCACGCTGATGCGGCTGTTGGGCCAGGTCCACAGGAACCGCGGCTGGTAGGCGCGCCCGGCCATGCCGTAGTTGCCCGCCCCGAAGGACCCACCCACCAGCAGGGTGATCTTCGGCACCTCGGTGCAGGCCACCGCGGTCACCAGCTTGGCGCCGTGGCGGGCGATGCCCTCTGACTCGTACTTGCGGCCCACCATGAAGCCGCTGATGTTCTGCAGGAACACCAGGGGGATGCCGCGCTGGCTGCACAATTCGACGAAATGCGCGCCCTTCACGGCGCTTTCCGAGAACAGCACCCCGTTGTTGGCGATGATCCCCACCGGCATTCCCATCACCTCGGCGAAGCCGGTGACCAGTGTCTCGCCGAAGCGCGGTTTGAACTCGTCCAGGCGCGAGCCGTCGACGATGCGGGCGATCACCTCGCGGATGTCGTAGGGGGTGGAGAGGCTGGCGGGCACCACGCCGAGGATCTCGTCCGGGTCGTAGGCCGGCGCCTCGCCGTCGCCCAGCGGCAAGACGGGCGCCCCCGTCAGCGCCCCGTTCAGAGAGCCCACCGCCCGCCGCGCCAGCGCCAGCGCGTGGGCGTCGTCCTCGGCCAGCTGGTCGGCCACCCCGGACAGGCGCGTGTGCACGTCGCCGCCGCCGAGGTCCTCGGCCGTCACCACCTCGCCGGTGGCCGCCTTCACCAGCGGCGGGCCGGCGAGGAAGATGGTGCCCTGTTCCTTGACGATGATGGTCACGTCCGACATCGCCGGCACGTAGGCGCCGCCGGCGGTGCAGGAACCCATGACCACGGCGATCTGCGGGATGCCCTGCGCGCTCATCCGCGCCTGGTTGTAGAAGATCCGGCCGAAGTGGTCGCGGTCGGGGAAGACCTCGTCCTGATTGGGCAGGTTGGCGCCGCCGCTGTCCACCAGGTACACGCAGGGCAGCCGGCATTCCGCGGCGATCTCCTGGGCGCGCAGGTGCTTGCGGACGCTCATGGGATAGTAGGTGCCGCCCTTCACGGTGGCATCGTTGCAGACCACCATCACGTCGCGGCCCATGACCCGCCCCACGCCCGCGATCATCCCGGCGGCGGGGGCGGCGCCGTCGTACATGCCATGGGCGGCGGTGGCGCCGATCTCGAGGAAGGGGCTGCCAGGGTCCAGCAGGTTCGCCACGCGTTCGCGCGGCAGCACCTTGCCGCGCGAGACGTGGCGGGCGCGGGCCTTCTCGCCGCCGCCGGCGGCGGCGGTCTCGGCGGCCTCGCGGACCTGCTCCAGCGCGGCGAGGTGGGCGGTGCGGTTGGCCTTGGCGTCTTCGGAGGACGGCAGGTGGGTGGAGAGGAGTTTCATGAGGCGCCCCCTGTAATGGTCAGCGCGGAGGGTAGCGCCGGCCCGCGGGGTGGCGCAGAAGCGCCGCCCCGGGGGGGCGGGTCGGCGCTGCCCGGCGTAGACGCCGGGCGGAACGCATGAGCGGCGTTGTGCAGGAAAAATATCCTCTCCATCACGCCCCCTCCTCCTCCGGCGCCGGCAGCGCCTTGCGCGCCATCAGCCAGCGCTGGCGGTAGGCGTAGCGGGCCGCGCGGGCCACGTCGGCCTGGAACGAGGCGTTCACCGTCGCCGCCACCACGCCCCCCAGCACCGGCACCACCTGCCCCGCCTTGCGCGCCGCCAGCGACAGGCCCAGCTGCCGCGCGATGCGTTCGACGATCTTCTCGGTCACCCAGCGCCCGCCCCGCTCCAGCACCACGCGGGCGCCGGGGCGGCTGAGCTCGCGGGCCAGCGCGTTCAGCCCCTCCAGCGTCTCCTGCCGCCGCTCCGAGGCCATGGCCGTCGCCACCTCCAGCACCATCAGCCGGAAGGCCTGCTCTGCCGGGTCGTCGCCGCCGAACCCGTAGGCCACCCCCGTCGCCCGCACGTTGCGCGCCGCCAGCGCCACCGTGGCGGGCACGTCCACCGCCAGCCCGGCCGCGCCGAACCAGCCCGCCGCGCCGCCGGAGACGGCGTTCGTGCCCTGCGCCCAGGCCTGCACCCGCAGCGCCGCGCGGTCGCAGGCGGCGATGTCGTTCATGTCGTGGGCCGTCACCTCGCCGGGCAGGCGCAGCCCCGCCACCCGGTCCGCCTGGCGCAGCGCCTCGGCCACCAGCCCGGCGGGGACGATCCGCGCCAGCAGCCCGCCGAAGGGCGCGGTCAGCCGTTCGGCGCCGCGGCCCAGCCGGCTGGCGCGCTTTTCCTCGAAGTCGCGCTGCGCGCGCAGCGCCTCGCGCACCGCCTCGGGCAGCATGTCCTCGGGGATCCGCGGCGGCTTGGCGGTCATCGCGTCCTCACCATCCCAGCGATTCCTCAAGGTGGATCGCCTGCAGCGCGGTCAGGCGCATCAGGCACTCCAGCGTCGCCGGCCCGCCCCCGGTCCCGCCGCCCCAAAGCGCGCGCTCGTGGTCGCAGGCCGCGTCGCGGTAGGCGATCCAGGCGCGCTGCATGTCGCGCAACGTGCCGGCCCGGGTGGGGGCGCCCTGCGGCAGGTCGTCGGCCGCGTCGTCCTCGCGGTGCCTTGCCATCAGGTCCCGGTACAGCCGGTTCAGCCGGTCGTCCCACCAAGTCAGCTCGGCGTCCAGACAGCCGCCCATGCCGTAGGTGCTGGTGCCCTCGGGCGTCGCCATGCAGGCATCCGCCGAGGCGCCGATGCAACCGGACTGGTCCTGCGGCGCATAGGCCGCCTCGACGCAGGTGCTGGTGGCGCGGATGTCGAAGGGCAGGTCCTGCGCCGCCGCAGGCCCCGCCAGCAGCGCCAGTCCCAAGGCCAGGACCGCGCCCCTCACGCCCGGTACTCCGGGTTCTCGAAGTCGAACCGCGCGCCGGCCTTCCAGGCCTCGCGGTCGTTGCCCTCGCGCGGGTAGCCGCCGGCCTGCTTCAGGATCCGCGCCAGGTGCATCAGGTTCCAGGTCATGATGGTGGTGTTGCGCTGGGTGAACTCGTTGTCGAAGCCCACGCGCCCGCCGTCGTCTTTCTCGTCGCCGTAGGAGGGCCCCGGCCCCGCCTCGCCGATCCAGCCGCAGTCGGCCTGCGGCGGGGTGGTGTAGCCCAGGTGGTTCAGCGCGTAGCCGACGCTCATGGCGACGTGCTTTATCCCGTCCTCGTTGCCGGTGACGACGCTGCCGCCGACCTTGCCGTAGAACGAGGACTGGCCCTTGTCGTTCAGCTCCGCCGACATGGCATAGAGCCGGCCGATCAGCAGCCGGCAGACGGAGCTTTCCTCGCCCAGCCAGATCGGCGTGCCCACCACCAGGATGTCGGCGGCCTTGACCTTCTGCCACAGCTTCGGCCAGTCGTCGCGGTCATAGCCGTGCTCGGTCATGTCGGGGTAGATGCCGTGCGGCAGGGTGTGGTCCAGCAGGTACAGGTGTTCCACCGCCACGCCGTTCCGCTCCATGATCGCCGCCGAGGCGTTCAGCAGCAGCTGGGTATGGCTTTCGGTCCGCGCCTTCTTGAGCGAACAGTTCACGTACAGCGCCTTCAAATCCGGCGTGGTCATCGGCCAAGCTCCTTTTTCAGCTGATCGAGTTCCCGATCAAGGAAGTAGGAGATGATAGAGCGGATCACGACGAGCAACAGCAGGAACAGCAGATCCGCGAAGGCGAGGCTAAGCGCGGTGTGGATCACGTCCGAGACGATGAACAGCTCCAGCCCCGCCAGGATGTAGCGCCCAAGCTCGATGCGGACGCGGTTGGTGCGGCTGACCCGCTCGGTCCCGCGCTGGAATTCCGCCCGCGCCACGCCTGCGATGAAGCGCAGGGCGCCGATCAGCAGCAGGGCGATGGCGCAGAGGTCGATCAGCGCGGCGGCCCATTCCAGCGCCTCCACAAGCCAGGGAAGCTGGCCGTGCAGCACACCGCCCTCCGCCTCCATGTCCAGCAGCTTGTCCATCGCGCCCTCCGTCCGCACCCGTTACAGACTGGCCGTCATCTCGCGCCCGATCAACATCCGCCGGATCTCGGAGGTGCCGGCGCCGATCTCCATCAGCTTGGCGTCGCGGAAGATCCGCGCCACGGGCGAGTCGTTCATGAAGCCCGCCCCGCCCATGGCCTGCACCGCCTGGTGCGCCACCTTCATCGCCTCTTCCGAAGCATACAGAACACAGGCCGCCGCGTCCTGCCGCGTCACCTCGCCCCGGTCGCAGGCCCGCGCCACGGCGTAGACATAGGCGCGGGCAGAGTTCATCGCGGTGTACATGTCGGCGATCTTGCCCTGCATCAGCTGGAAGCTTCCGATCGGCTGGCCGAACTGCCTGCGCTCGGCCATGTAGGGCATGATCTCGTCAAGGCAGGCGGCCATGATCCCGGTGCCGATGCCCGACAGGACCACGCGCTCGTAGTCCAGCCCGCTCATCAGTACCCGCACGCCCCGGCCCTCCTCGCCCAGCACGTTGTCGAAGGGCACCTCGACATCCTCGAACACCAATTCCGCGGTGTTGGACCCGCGCATCCCCAGCTTGTCGAAATGGGGACTGGTGGAAAAGCCGGTCATCGACTTCTCGATCAGGAATGCGGTGATGCCCTTGCTGCCGGCCTCGGGGTCGGTCTTGGCGTAGACCACCAGCGTCTCGGCGTCGGGGCCGTTGGTGATCCAGTACTTGGTGCCGTTCAGCCGGTAGTGATCGTTGCGCTTCTCGGCCCGCAACTTCATCGACACCACGTCGGACCCCGCCCCCGCCTCGCTCATGGCCAGCGCGCCCACGTGCTCGCCGGACACGAGGCCCGGCAGGTACTTGCGCTTCTGCGCCTCGGTGCCGTTCAGCCGGATCTGGTTGACGCAAAGATTGGAATGGGCGCCGTAGCTGAGAGAGACAGAGGCCGAGGCGCGGGCGATCTCCTCGACCGCCACCACGTGGGCGAGATAGCCCATGCCGGCGCCGCCGAACTCCTCTTCAACCGTGATGCCCAGCAGGCCCAGATCGCCCATCTCGCGCCAAAGCGCATGGGGGAAGGTGTTGCCCTGGTCAATTTCGGCGGCCAGAGGCTTCAGCCGGTCCTGCGCCCAGCGATGCACCATGTCGCGCAGCGCCTCGACATCCTCGCCCAGGTCGAAACGCATGGAACCCGTGAACATGCCCGGCCCTCCCCACTGAACAGTCGTTCAAATGGTAGACGGCGCGCCGGGCTGCGTCAATGGACGCCTAGGTGCTCCAGGTCCAGAAGCTCCAGCGAGGCAAGCACCTCCTCGGTGCGCAGGGGTGCCTTTTCCAGCACCCGCCGGTACTCGTCGCGCAGCTGGTGCCCCCACTCGGGCCGCAGGGCGCCCATCAGCCGGATATGCGCGTCCATCCAGCGCCAGCGGGAATAGCTTTCGGTGCCGCGTCCCACCATCTCGGCTTGCTGGGCCAAGGCGCAGGTGCGCGCCTGCATGATCGCGAAAAGCAACTCGTCCCCGGTTAGCGTCTCGCGGGACAGCTCGACCCCAGCCTCGGTGACCACTAGGTCGTAGGTCGGCCCCTCGCCCTCGACATGGGCGCTGCCGTCATTGCCGGGATGCCGGCGAAGGTGATAGAATTCATCGGGACGCTTCAGGCGCGCGAGCATCCGTCTGACCGTGCGCTCCACCTGCGGAAGCGAGATCTCGTGGGATAGCTCTTTGTTCATGGGCTCAAGGCTCCATCCCGCTGAAGCAACGGACCGGCATGTATGCCAGTGTACCGCCATACAGGTTAATTAGCAAACAAATACCCGCAGTCCGGGTCAACCGGACTGCGGGCATGTCAGACAAAGTGGTTTGCCTGTTCACCGAAATCAGAAATCGGCGATGTAGGTGATTTCCCGGGTGCCCGGATCGACGAACACGTACCGGCCGTTCAGGTTGACGTAGCTGAAGGGCGCGTCGGGCACCTGGTAGACCTGCACTTCCTGCGGGACCACGGCGCCGCGGATCAGCTCGCCGTTCACGAAGATCGGCTCGACCGGGTTCTCGCGGACGTAGGTGATCGTGGTCTCTTCCGGAGCGACGACAGCACCGGTTCCGGCACCGATGATGGCACCCGCAACCACGGCGGCGGGACCGCCGACGATCAGCGCGCCGGCGGCGGCACCGATCGAACCCAGCGCCAGGGCGCCGGCTTCTTCGGAATTGGTGTCATAGGTGACGGTGGCCGTCTCCAGCTGCGTGCGGTTCGGGTAGACCGCCACGACGTTGCCGTCCAGCTGCGTGGTCAGGTAGTCGCCATAGGCCCAGCCCTGCTGGCCGTTCCACGACACTTGGCACCAGTTCGAGGACTCGAGGCAGCCTTCCACGGTCACTTCGCCTTCGGCGTCGATCACGTCGACGATCTGGAAGTTCGGGCCGGGACCGGCGCGCAGGTTCAGGTCGGTGACCGCAGAGGCCATGGTGGCCGCGGAAGCGGTGGTGGCAACAAGCATCGAAGCGGCCGAAAGGCCGATCAGGGTCTTGCTAAACATTGTAGCGTCTCCTTTTGCATCGCCGCGGCGTCTGCCGCTAAGAGCACGTGAGTGTGGTTCGTGCCCGGCTGTCCCCACAACGCGGGTCCTGCCCGCAAGTTGCACCCGGATCGCAAAAAGTCACAAATGTGTCAGAGGTCGGCAGTTCCCCGCTGATCCCCCGCCGCGGCGCCCTGCCAGCCGCGCCCGGTTTCCTGCGCGATGATGCGCGCGATCAAGGCGCAATCCTCGATGGAGAAGGTTAAAGGCAGCCGCAGGTCCACCAGCCCTGCCAGCACCCGGTCGGTGCGCGGCAGCGCCGGCGAGGCGGCATAGCGCCAGCTGTCGTAGCGCGAGGTGAAGGCGACGGGTTCCGCCGCGCCGAACCACTTCAGCTCCACCCCCCGGGCGGCGCAGCGCGACAGCACGCCGGTCAGCGCCTCGGCCGGCCAGTCCGGCAGCAGGAACTGGATCGAGGAGCCGACGAAGCCCTCCTTCGCCCCCCGCTCGATCACCCGCAGCCCCGGCACCCCGCGCAGCCCCGCCTCGACCGCGCGGTAACGCTCGTTCCAGCGGGCGCACTGATGCGCCAGCACCGGCAGCTGGGCCCGCAGCACGGCGGCGCGCAGGTTGTCCATGCGGCCCGACATGTTCGGCGTCTCGTAGCGGATCTGCGCGAAGGCCTCGGGCGGCGGCGCGGCGCGGTGGCGGCCGTACAGCATGTAGGACCCCGACAGCATCACCGCCCGCGCCATCAACTCGGCATCGTCCGAGATCAGCAACCCGCCCTCGCCGGAGTTCATGTGCTTGTAGGTCTGGGTGGAATAGCAGGCCACCCGCCCGTGCCGACCCGAGGGCACGCCGTCCCAGCTGGCCCCCATGGTATGGGCGCAATCCTCCACCACCGTCACCCCGGCGGCGTCGCAGATCGTCATCAGCCGGTCCATGTCGCAGATGTGCCCGCGCATGTGCGAAAGCAGCAGCACCCGCGCGCCGCTGGCCGCGATCTGCCGCTCGAGGTCCGCGAGGTCCAGCACCAGGTCCTCCGTCACCTCGACGAAGACCGGCCGCGCGCCGACCCCGGCGATGGCCCCCGGCACCGGCGCCAGGGTGAAGGCGTTGGACAGCACCGCGTCCCCCGGCCCCACGCCCACGGCGCGCAGGGCGGTGGCCATGGCATAGCCGCCCGAGGTGACGGCAAGGCAGTAGCGCGCGCCGGTGAAGGCGGCGAACTCCTCCTCCAGCAGCGCGGCCTCGCCGGCCTCGCCGGGGGCGAGGTTGTAGCGGTGCAGCCGGCCGTGGCGCAGGACCTCCAGCGCCGCCGCGATCCCCTCTTCGGAGATCGGCTCCTGCTGGGTGAAACTGCCGCGAAAGTCCTCGTCCATCCAGTTTTCCTGCCCTGTCACGCCGGCAGCAGCCGGTTGGCCACCTCGGCCAGCCCGTCGTAGCCGTGCAGCAGCGCCTCCGGCTCCAGCACGTCGACCCCCTGCCCGTCCGGCCCGAAGGTCACCAGCACGCAGGGCACCCCGGCGGCGCGGGCGGTCTCGCGGTCGGTGACGGTATCGCCCACCAGCAAGGACCGGTCCAGCCGCCCGCCGCACCCCTCGACGGCAGCGATATAGGGGGCCGGGTCGGGCTTGCGCACCGGCAGCGTGTCCGCGCCGATCATCGAGCCGAAGAGGTTCCGCACCCCCAGCCGCTGCAACAGCAGCTCCGCCAGCGCGGCGGGCTTGTTGGTGCAGATGCCGACGCGAAAGCCTTCCTCCGACAGCCGCTCCACCGCCTTCGCCGCACCGGGGTAGAGGACGGTGTGGGTGTCGATCCCCTCCTCGTAGCATTCCAGCAGGTACTGGTACTGCCCGTTTGCCTCGGCCGGATCGCGCCCCAGCCGCTCCATCCCCAGCCGCAGCATCGCCCGCCCGCCGCGAAAGGCGGTGGCCGCGTCGCGGTCCGGGTGCAGCATCTCGCCGTGGCCCATCCGCAGGAAACAGGCGTTCGCCGCGGCGATGAGATCCTTGCTGGTATCCGCCAGCGTGCCGTCCAGATCGAAGATGACCGTGCGCATGTGTCCCCCGTTTTGCTCCCTGCCCTGTAACCCGCGGTAACGGGTTTTGACAGCCCCGGGCCTTGCGGCAAGGCGCCGTTCCGATAGAACGCGGGAGAGTTATCGGAAGGCAGGAAACATGGCGACAGCGCTTATCGTACTGGCCGCGGGCCAGGGTACGCGGATGAACTCGGACCGGCCTAAGGTCCTGCACGAAGTGGCCGGCGCGCCGATCTTCGCCCACGCGCTGGCCTCCGGCGCGGCGCTGGAGCCGGAGCGCCGGGTGCTGGTGGTGGGCCACGGGGCAGAGGACGTCGCCGCCGCGGCGCGCGAGATTGACCCGGAGATCGCCATCGCCGTCCAGATGCAGCAGCAGGGCACCGGCCACGCCGTCGCGCAGGCACGCGGGGCGCTCGAGGGCTTTTCGGGCGACGCGGTGGTGCTGTACGGCGACACCCCCTTCATCCGCCCCGAGACGCTGGAGGCGATGCGCACCGCCCGCGCCGCCGGTCACGCCGTGGTGGTGCTGGGCTTCGAGGCCGCCGATCCCGCCCGCTACGGACGGCTGGTGATGGAGGGGCAGGAGCTGCTGCGCATCGTCGAGTTCAAGGACGCCAGCGCCGACGAGCGGGCGATCACCCTGTGCAACAGCGGCGTGCTTTGCGCCGATGCCGAGACGCTGTTCGCCTTGATCGACCGGGTGCGCAACGACAACGCCAGCGGCGAGTACTACCTGACCGACATCGTCGGGCTGGCGCGCGAGGACGGGCTGTCCGTCACCGCCGTGACCTGCCCCGAGGAAGAGACGCTTGGCGTCAACTCCCGCGCCGACCTTGCCGCCGCCGAGGCGGTGTTCCAGTCCCGCGCCCGCGCCGAGGCGCTGGAGACCGGGGTGACGCTGGTGGCGCCCGAGACGGTGTTCTTCAGCCACGACACGGTGATCGGCCGCGACGTGACGGTCGAGCCCAACGTGGTCTTCGGCCCCGGCGTCACGGTGGAGACCGGCGCCACGATCCGCGCCTTCAGCCACCTCGAAGGCGCCCATGTCTCGGCCGGCGCGGTGGTGGGCCCCTACGCCCGCCTGCGCCCCGGCGCGGAGATTTCCGAGAACGCGCGGATCGGCAACTTCGTCGAGATCAAGAACGCCGAGGTGGGCGCCGGGGCCAAGGTGAACCACCTGACCTACATCGGCGACGCCAGCATCGGCGAGGGCGCCAACATCGGCGCCGGAACCGTCACCTGCAACTACAACGGCGTGCAGAAATTCCGCACCGAGATCGGCGCGGGGGCCTTCATCGGGTCTAGCACCATGCTGGTGGCGCCGGTCACCGTGGGCAGCGGCGCGATGACCGCCTCGGGCTCTGTCATCACGAAAAACGTGCCCGCCGACGCGCTGGCGCTGACCCGTCCGCCGCAGGTGGTGAAAGAGGGTGCGGCGAAGCGTTTGTTCGAAATGTACAAGAAGGTGCGCAATTCCAGCGCAAAAGGATAAGTATAATGTGCGGAATCGTTGGTATCCTTGGCAGCCATGAAGTCGCGCCGCTGCTGGTGGAGTCGCTCAAGCGGCTGGAGTACCGGGGCTACGACAGTGCCGGCATTGCCACCGTGGACGAGGCCGGAACGCTGGACCGGCGCCGCGCGGTGGGCAAGCTCTACAACCTGTCGGACCTGCTGGTGCACGACCCGCTGCGCGGCCGCGCCGGGATCGGCCACACCCGCTGGGCCACCCACGGCGCCCCCACCGTGGCCAACGCCCACCCCCACCAGGCGGGCCCGGTCGCGGTGGTTCACAACGGCATCATCGAGAACTTCCGCGAGCTGCGCGAGGAGCTGCGGGCGGACGGCCACGAGTTCCTGACCGAGACCGACACCGAGACCATCGTCGCCCTGACCCGCCGCCTGCTGGACCAGGGCCTCGCCCCCCGCGAGGCCGCCGCCAAGGCCATCGAGCGGCTCGAAGGCGCCTTCGCCCTGTGCTTCCTGTTCCACGGCGAGGCCGATCTGATGATCGCCGCCCGCAAGGGATCGCCGCTGGCCATAGGCCACGGCGACGGCGAGGCCTACGTCGGCTCTGACGCCATCGCGCTGGCGCCGCTGACCGACCGGATCACCTACCTCGAAGAGGGCGACCGCGCCGAGATCACCCGCACCAGCCTCGAGATCTTCGACGCCGACGGCCGCCGCGCCAACCGCGAGGTGCGGACCATCCACATGGACGCCGCGCAGGTCGACAAGGCCGGGTACAAGCACTTCATGGCCAAGGAGATCGCAGAGCAGCCGACGGTGATCGGAAACGCCCTGCGCCATTACCTGAAGGACAGCCGCATCGCCCTGCCCGAGGGGCTGGACTTCGCAGGCTACGACCGCATCACGCTGGTGGCCTGCGGCACCGCCTTCTACGCCTGCCTGACCGCCAAGTACTGGTTCGAGCGGCTGGCCGGGATCCCCGTCGAGGTCGATGTCGCCTCCGAGTTCCGCTACCGCGAGCCGCCGATCCCGCCGCGCACGCTGGCGATTTTCGTCAGCCAGTCGGGCGAGACCGCCGACACCCTCGCCGCCCTGCGCTACTGCGACGGCAAGGCGGCGCTGGCGGCGGTGACCAACGTCGAAACCTCCTCTATCGCGCGGGAGGCCGGGGTGAACCTGCCGATCCTCGCGGGGGCCGAGATTGGCGTGGCCTCCACCAAGGCCTTCACCTGCCAGCTGACGGTGCTGGTGCTGATGGCGCTGCAGGCGGCTCGTGCCAAGAACCGGCTGACCGACGATGAACTGGCGGCGCACCTTGCGGACCTGCAGGGCCTGCCCGGCCGGATGAATCTGGCGCTGGCGCAGGCGGACGCGGTGGCCGACGCCGCCCGGCAGGTGGCCGAGGCGCGCGACGTGCTGTTCCTTGGGCGCGGCCAGATGTACCCGCTGGCGCTGGAGGGGGCGCTGAAGCTGAAGGAGATCAGCTATATCCACGCCGAGGGCTATGCCAGCGGCGAGCTGAAGCACGGGCCGATCGCGCTGGTGGACAAGAACGTGCCGGTGATCGTCATGGCCCCGCGCGACGCGCTGTTCGACAAGACCGTGTCGAACATGCAGGAGGTCATGGCCCGGGGCGGCAAGGTGCTGCTGATCACCGACGCCGCCGGCGCCAAGATCGCCGCAGAGGGCACCTGGCGCACGCTGGCGATGCCGGAGATCGCGGATCTTTTCGCGCCGATCCTCTACGCCCTGCCCGCGCAGTTGCTGGCCTACCACGCCGCCATCGCCAAGGGCACCGACGTGGACCAGCCCCGCAATCTCGCGAAGTCGGTGACGGTGGAGTAGCCCCTACCCCGCCGGCAGCCGCGCCTCGACCATGCCCACCAGCCAGGAGCAGCCGGCGGGGATCGCCTCGTCGTTGAAGTCGTATTCCGGGTGGTGCACCGGGGCGGTGTCGCCGTTGCCCACCAGGATGTAGGCACCCGGACGCTCCTCCAGCATGTAGGCGAAATCCTCGCCCCCCATCACCAGCGGCGCCTCGGCGCAGTCGCCGGCGACGGTGCGGGCGACCTCGGCGGCGTGGACCGTCTCGTCCCCCGCGTTCACCATCACCGGATAGCCCTTGTAATAGGTGACATCGGCCCGCGCGCCGTGGGCCTCGGCGGTGCCCTCGGCCAGCTGGCGCAGGCGCTTTTCGGCCAGCGCCCGCACCCCGGCGTCCAGCGTGCGCACCGTGCCCTTTACCCGCACCCGCGAGGGGATCACGTTGAAGGCGGTCGACGAGGTGGTGAAGGCGGTGACGGAAACCACCGCCTGCAGCGTCGGGTCTACGTTGCGGCTGACGATGGATTGCAGCGCCAGCACGATGTGGCTGGCGATCAGCGTGGGGTCCACCGTCTCGTGCGGTTTGGCGGCGTGGCCGCCCTTGCCCTCGACGGTGATGTCGAACTGGTCGGTGGCGGCGAAGAAGGGGCCGGGGCGGATCGCGAAGGTGCCGGTGGGCACGCCGGGCCAGTTGTGCATCCCGTAGACCTCGTCGATGCCGAAGCGGGTCATCAGCCCGTCCTCGCACATCTCGCGCCCGCCGCCGCCGCCCTCTTCGGCGGGCTGGAAGATCACCACCGCCGTGCCGTCGAAGTTGCGCGTCTCGGCCAGGTAGCGCGCGGCGCCCAGCAGCATGGCGGTGTGGCCGTCGTGACCGCAGGCGTGCATCGCCCCGGGCGTGGTGGAGGCATGGGGCGCGCCCGTCGCCTCCTCGATCGGCAGGGCGTCCATGTCGGCGCGCAGGCCCACGGTGCGGCCGGCGCCGCCGTTGCGCCCGCGGATCACCCCCACGACCCCGGTGCGGCCCAGACCGGTGACCACCTCGTCGCAGCCGAAGTCCCGCAGCTTGTCCGCCACCAGCGCGGCGGTGCGGTGGGTGTCGAACAGGATCTCGGGATGGGCATGGATGTCGCGGCGCCATTCGGTGATTTCGGGCAGCCACTCGGCAAAGCGGTTCTTGACTGGCATGGGGACCTCCGTTGGTTGCCGGGAAACTGGCGCAAAGCGGGGGCGGGAACAAGGGCGGGGCCCGGAACGGCGAATAAGAACGCCGCCGCTTGCCGCGCCGGGGCGGCGGCGACGGCGGTCCATGGCGGGCGGGCGGCGGCGGAACGGTCTTCCCGGGGGGGCGGCGCGGGACGGAACATCTGTCCCGCCACCCGCGCGGCTGCGACAGCGCGGTCACTTGATATTACGGCGCGGCTGCAGCAGATGGGAAAATATTCCCGCTTTCAAGGATTCCCAGCATGTTCGAGAGCCTCGGTTTCGAAACCCTCACCGCCCCCCAAGCCGCGATCTGGCTGGGCGCGCTCATCGGTCTCGCCTTTGGCGCGCTGGCGCAGGTGACGCGCTTCTGCCTGCGCCGCGGCGTGGTGGCGGGGGCCGACCGGCGCCCGGCCGCCGGCGTCTGGCTGGCGGCGCTGGCCGCGGCGGTGCTGGGCACGCAGGGCGCAGTGGCGGCGGGCTGGATCTCCTTCGGCGAGCACCGTTTCCTCGCGCCGGAACTGCCGGTGCTGGCCATCGGGCTGGGCGGGCTGATCTTCGGCGCCGGGATGGTGCTGACCCGCGGCTGCCCCTCGCGCCTGACGGTGCTGCTGGGCGGCGGCAACCTGCGGGCGCTGACCGTGCTGCTGGTCTTCGCGATCACCGCCCACGCCACGCTGAAGGGCGTGCTGGCGCCGCTGCGCACCGGGCTGGGCAGCGTGACGCTGCCGCTGGGCGAGACCTCGGCCCTGTCGCACCTGCCGGGCGGCGGGCTGTTCTGGGCGGCGCTGATCGCGGTGGCGGCGCTGGCCTACGCCCTGCGCTCCGGCGCGCGGCCGCTGCAGCTGGGCCTTGCCCTGGCGCTGGGGCTGCAGGTGCCCCTGGCTTGGGTGGGAACCGGCCTTGTACTTTACGACGATTTCGACCCCATCGAGATGCAGTCGCTGTCCTTCACCCTGCCCTATGCCGACAGCCTGTTCTGGGGCGTCGCGGCCACCTCGATCCCCGCCAACTTCGGCGTGGCGCTGGTGGGCGGCACCCTGGTGGGCGCGCTGGTGCTGACGCTGGCGCGGCGCGAGTTTGCCTGGACCTCGTTCGAGAGCCCGGCGCAGACCGGCCGCTACGTGCTGGGCGCGGTGCTGATGGGGGTCGGCGGCGTGCTGGCCGGGGGCTGCTCGATCGGTGCGGGGCTGGCGGGGGTTCCGACCCTCGGGATCGCGGCGCTGCTGGCCATCTCGGCCATCGTGCTGGGCGCCGTGGCCACCGACCGGCTGCTGACCCGCGACGGCGCGCGGGGCGTGCGGGCGGTTCCGGCGGAGTGATCTCTGGGGGGCGGTGCCACGGGCGCCGCCCTTTGCCGCGCCGGTGTCAGTGCAGCTTGCGCCGCACCCGCCGCACCATGGCGAAGACCGCCAGCGCCACCACCGGCACCAGCCCCGCCGTCAGCCATTCCTTCGCGACCCCCATGCGCGCCGCGATAGGGTAAAGCAGGTAGGCCGCGAGGTTCACCGCGTAGTAGCTGATCGCCACCACGCTGAGCCCCTCCACCGTCTCCTGCAGCCGCAGCTGCAACTGCGCGCGCCGGTCCATGGAGGCCAGCAGCTTCTGGTTCTGGGCCGAACGTTCCACGTCCACCCGGGTGCGCAGCAACTCCCCCGCCCGCCCTGCCCGGTCCGCCATGGCGCGCAGCTGCGCCTCGGTGGCGGTCACGGTGCGCATGGCGGGGTCGAACCGGCGGGTCATGAACTCCGAGAAACTCTGCCGCCCCTGGAACCGCGACTCGCGCAGCACTCCGATCCGCTGCGCCACCAGCGCCTCGTAGGCCCGGGTGGCCGAGAAGCGGAAGGCAGACCGGGACAGCAGCCGCTCCAGCTCAGCGCTGATCTCCAGCAGCTGGCGCAGGGTGTCCTCGGCGGGCGCGCTGTTGGCGGTCATCGCCTCCATCAAGGCGTTCAGGTGTGCGTCGAGCCCCCCCAGTTCGGGCGAGAGCTGGCGGGCGCGGGCGAGCCCCAGCATCGACAGGCTCTTGTAGGTCTCGATCTCGCACAGGCGCTGCAGCACCCGGCCCAGCCGGCGCGGCCCGGTGCCCTCTGCGGCGAAGATGGCGAAGCGGATGTGCCCGGCGCTGTCGATGCGGAAGTCGCCGGCGATCACCGCGGCGCCGTCGAGGATCGTGCTGACGGCAAGGCTTTCCGGCACGAACCACTCGCGCACCTTCTGCTCGATCTCGTCCGGCTGGGTCGCGGGCTCCACCCGCAGCAGCGCCGAGGTCAGCCGCTCGCCAGGCGCGGCGGAGAGCCAGTCGTCGGGGAAAAGGTCGAAGGCCTGGCCGTCGAAGGGCCGCGGCTCCACCCCGTCGGTGAAGGCGGTGTAGGTGACGATCTCTGTGTGCTGTTCCCACTTCAGCCGGTAGGGGCCGAGGTCGCCGGACCAGTGGGTCGCCCCGGGCTGCGGATGCGGCGCGCCGTGCCGGTCCAGCAGGGCCAGAAGGTGGGCGAGGTCGGCGTTCCGGTCGCGGCTGGCGGCATCCTCGGCGCGCTTGATGGCGAGGTAGGCGGCCCGCGCCGGCGCCTGCAGCGAGGGGGACGGCCGGGCGTGCAGCTCGTTGGCAAGGGCGTAGCGCAGGGGGTGATCGCGAAGCGGGCTCATGACGGCAGGCTAGCGCGCGGGGCGGGCTGCGCCTATCCGGGATCGGCGGGTGCGGCGCTATCGCGCGGGGGGCGCGTGAGCCGGGACAGCGCCGGGCCGCGGGATGGCACTGCGACGGGCGTGCGGCGCGCTTCATGGCAGCCAGGCCCCTCCCATGCCCGAGCTAGGCGCTGGCCCGGCAAGAGCGTCAGCCCGGGAGACGGGCAGGCGCTGGCCCGGCGCCTTCGGCGCTGTTCGGGCGGACATGAGCCCGGGCGCAGCGAGCAAGGCAGGAAATCACGGCGCCGCCGACCCTCAGGGCCGGCGGCGCAAGCAGATCAGAGAACCACCACGTCCAGCGGCGGGAAGCCGTTGAAGCCCACCGAGGAGTAGCTGGAGGTATAGGCGCCGGTGTTGCGGATGATCACCTTGTCGCCGGCCTTCAGACCCAGCGGCAGCTGCACCGGGCGCTTCTCATAAAGCACGTCGGCGCTGTCGCAGGAGGGGCCCGCAAGGATGCAGGGGCCCGCGGGCTCACCGTCGCGGGGGGTGACGAACTGGTAGCGGATCGCCTCGTCGATGGTCTCGGCCAGGCCCGAGAACTTGCCGATGTCGAGGTAGACCCAGCGGTGCAGGTCGTCGTCCGACTTGCGCGACACCAGCATCACCTCGCAGGCGATCGCGCCGCACTCGCCCACCAGGCCGCGGCCCGGCTCTGCCATGATGCGGGCGCCGGGGAAACGCTCGGCCACCATGGCGCGCACCTGGCCGGCGTAGATCGCCGGGGCTTCGATGGTGTCGCCGTAGAAGGCCGGGAAACCGCCGCCGATGTTGATCAGCGACAGCGCGTGACCCCGCGCCTGGGCCTCGGCCCAGACGGCGGCGACGCGGTTCAGCACCCCGGTCCACATGGAGGCGCGGCGGGTCTGGCTGCCCACGTGGAACGACAGGCCCACCGGGTCGAGGCCAAGCGCGCGGGCCTCGTCCAGCAGCGCCAGCGCGGTGCCGGTGTCGCAGCCGAACTTGCGGCTGAGCGGCCAGTCGGCCTCGGGGTTGTCCACCAGCAGGCGGATGTAGACCATGGCGCCGGGGGCGTGCTCTGCGATCTTCTCCAGCTCTTCCGAGGCGTCTGCCACGAACAGCCGGATCCCGGCGGCATGGGCGAAGGCGATGTCGCTGGCGCGCTTGACGGTGTTGCCGAAGCTGATCTGCTCGGGGCGGGCGCCCTGGCTGAGGCAGAGCTCGATCTCGCCGCGCGAGGCCGCGTCGAAGTTCGAGCCTTCGTTCACCAGACGCTCGATGATTTCCTTCGCCGGGTTCGCCTTGACCGCGTAGTGGATCGCCGCGTCGCCCAGGCCGGATTTCAGCTGGTGGAAGCGCTCTGCGACGATGTCGGTGTCCAGCACCAGCGTCGGCTGGTCGAACTCGTTGGCGGCGATGTAACGCTCGACCCGGGAGGGGAAGGCAACGGTAACGGACGGCTGCGCGCCGGTGAAGTGCATCGTCATGGTCATCTCCAATAGACCCGGCCAAAGTATGACCGCTCAGTTCCAAGGGAGACGTTACCGTCGCTGCGTAAACGCGGGAGGCGATGCTTGCCGGCCAGAGGCGCGTGCGTTGGCGTCTGTGAGAGCGCATTTGGGGCTAAACCGGATTCGATTCAAGCGGAATTTTACGCAGTGGCGAAGTTTTTCCGAAGCGCCGGCGGGATGCGCTTTCTTCGCCCGGGGTGACCGCCTGCGAGAGCGGCAGTATCTGCCTTCTAAGCCCACCATTTTTAACCGATGTTTAACGATTTATCGCAACAAAGGGGCCCAAGGCACCGGCGCCTCACTCCCCTGCCCCGCCCGTCCCCGCGGCGGGTGGCGGCTGGGGATCCGTCGTTCAGCGGAAAGAAAAATAAACCTCCTCCGAAAGCGACGAAGCACCCCGCCCCAATTACGGGGCGGGATGCTTCGGGTCCGGATGCTTCCGGGCCTTGCCCCGGGTCTAGGGCAAGGCGGTGAACACCTGGTTAAGCCGCTTCGATCTTCGGCAGCAGCGAATCCACAGAGGCCTTCGCGTCACCGTAGAACATGCGCGTATTCTCCTTGTAGAACAGCGGGTTCTCGATGCCGGAATAGCCGGTGCCCTGGCCGCGCTTGGACACGAAGACCTGTTTTGCCTTCCAGACCTCCAGCACCGGCATCCCGGCGATGGGCGAGTTGGGATCGTCCTGCGCCGCCGGGTTCACGATGTCGTTCGAGCCGATCACGATCGCCACGTCGGTGGAGGGGAAGTCGTCGTTGATCTCGTCCATCTCCAGCACGATGTCATAGGGCACCCGCGCCTCGGCCAGCAGCACGTTCATGTGCCCGGGCAGCCGCCCCGCCACGGGGTGGATGGCGAAGCGCACCGTCTTGCCCGCCGCCCGCAGCTTGCGCGTCAGCTCGGACACCGACTGCTGCGCCTGGGCCACCGCCATGCCGTAGCCCGGCACGATCACCACGCTGTCCGCCTCGTTCAGCGCCTGCGCCACGCCGTCGGCGTCGATGGCGATCTGTTCGCCCTCGATCTCCTGCGCCGGGCCCGAGGTGCCGCCGAAGCCGCCCAGGATCACCGACACGAAGTGCCGGTTCATCGCCTTGCACATGATGTAGGACAGGATCGCACCCGAAGAGCCAACCAGCGCCCCGGTGACGATCAGCAGGTCGTTTCCGAGGGTGAAGCCGATCGCCGCCGCCGCCCAGCCGGAGTAGCTGTTCAGCATCGAGACCACCACGGGCATGTCGGCGCCGCCGATGCCCATGATCAGGTGCCAGCCGATGAAGCCGGCGATCACCGCCATCAGCACCATGGTCCAGGCCCCCGCCCCGCCGAGGTAGAGGAACCCCAGCAGCAGGCAGAGCACCAGCGCGCCCGCGTTCAGCATGTGCCCGCCCGGCAGCTTCTCCGGCTTGCCGTCGATCTTGCCGGCCAGCTTGCCGAAGGCCACCACCGAGCCGGTGAAGGTTACCGCGCCGATGAAGATGCCCAGGAAGACCTCGACCTTCAGGATCGAGATCTCCACCGCATCCTTCTTCCACAGCTTCTCTCCGAAGCCCGTGAGGTCGGCCTGCTCCAGCGTGACGCCGGCCGCCTTCAGCTCGTTCACCGCGCCCAGCATGACGTCGGCGTTCAGCCCGATGAAGACCGCCGCGAGGCCGACGAAGGAGTGCAGCGCCGCCACCAGCTGCGGCATCTCGGTCATCTGGACCTTGCCCGCGACATAGGCGCCCGCCACCGCGCCCGCGGCCACCGCCACGAGGATCAGCAGGACGTTGGACACGCCCGGGCCAAAGATCGTCGCCACCATCGCAAGGAACATCCCCGCGATGCCGTACCAGATCGCCCGCTTGGCGCTTTCCTGGTTGTTCAGCCCGCCCAGCGCCAGGATGAACAGGATGGAGGCCGCAATATAGACGGCCGAAACGAAACCGGCAGACATATTCTACCCCCTCAGGATTTCTGGAACATGGCGAGCATCCGGCGCGTGACCAGGAAGCCCCCCACGATATTGATCGACGCGATCAGCACGGCGACGAAGCTGAGCAGCACCACCAGCCAGCTGACCGATCCGATCTGCAGCAGCGCCCCCACCACGATGATCCCCGAGATCGCGTTGGTGATCGCCATCAGCGGGGTGTGCAGCGCGTGGCTGACGTTCCAGATCACCTGGAAGCCGACGAAACAGGCCAGCGCGAAGACGATCAGGTGCGCCATGAAGCTGGCGGGCGCGAAGGCGCCGATCAGCATCAGCACCAGCGTGCCCACCGCGAGGTAGGTGATCTGCCGCTTGGTGGCCTCCTTGAACGACGCGATCTCCCGCGCCTTCTTCTCCTCGGCCGTCAGCTCCTTCGCCGGCTCGCGCCTGGGCGCGGCGGCGATGGCGGCGACCTTGGGCGGCGGCGGCGGGAAGGTGATCTCGCCCGCGTGGGTCACGGTGGCGCCGCGGATCACGTCGTCTTCCATGTTGTGCACCGGCTGACCGTCCTTGCCCGGGGTCAGGTCGGTCATCAGGTGGCGCACGTTGTTCGAGTAGAGCGTCGAGGCCTGCGCCGCCATCCGGCTGGGGAAGTCGGTGTAGCCGACGATGGTCACGCCGTTGTCGGTGACGATCTTCTGGTCCGGCACCGTCAGCTCGCAGTTGCCGCCGCGCTCGGCGGCCAGGTCGACGATCACCGACCCCGGCTTCATCGCCTCGACCATGTCGCGGGTCCAGAGCACCGGCGCGGGGCGGTTCGGGATCAGCGCCGTGGTGATGACGATGTCCATCTGCGGCGCCAGCTCGCGGAACTTCTCCAGCTGCTTCTCGCGGAACTCGGGGCTGGAGGGCGCGGCGTAGCCGCCGGTGGCGGAACTGTCCTGTGAGGATTCCTCGAAGTCGAGGAAGACGAACTGCGCGCCCATGCTCTCGATCTGCTCGGAAACCTCGGGCCGCACGTCGAAGGCATAGGTCACGGCGCCCAGCGAGGTGGCGGTGCCGATCGCGGCCAGTCCGGCCACGCCCGCGCCCACCACCAGCACCTTGGCCGGGGGCATCTTGCCCGCCGCCGTCACCTGCCCGGTAAAGAAGCGGCCGAAGTTGTTGCCCGCCTCGATCACCGCGCGGTAGCCGGCGATGTTGGCCATCGAGGACAGCGCGTCCATCTTCTGGGCGCGGCTGATGCGCGGCACCATGTCCATGGCGATGACGCTGGCGCCCTTGGACTTGGCCAGTTCCATCAGCGGCTCGTTGGCGCCGGGCCAGAAGAACGACACCAGCGTCTGGCCGCTGCGCATCCGCTTCAGCTCGGTCTCGGTGGGCGGGCGCACCTTGGCGACGATGTCGGCGGCCTTCCACAGGGCGGCGGCGGTGCCGATCACCTCGACCCCGGCGGCCTCGTAGGCGGCATCCGAAAAGCCCGCGGCCTTGCCGGCCCCGGCCTCGATCGCGCAATCATAGCCCAGCTTTTGCAGCTGCAAGGCGCTGTCGGGTGTCATCGCCACCCGCGCCTCGCCGTCAAAGACCTCCTTGGGCGTGCCTATCTTCACGGTCGCGTTCCCCTTTTCCCTGCACCCGTTTCCGCCACTCGCGGATCCGTGACGTGATAACTTGCAGGCGCGGCGATCACAAGCGCGCGGCCTGTCGCGGCGTCAACCAATGCCGTCCCGATGGAAACGCCCCCCGCCGGGCCGCCGCGGCTTGCGCCCCGCCGGCGCGCGGGCCAATCTCGCGCCGGAAAATCGGAGGGACGTCATGGACCTGTCAGGCAGACACGCGCTGGTCACAGGCGGCGGCACCGGGATCGGGCTGGCGATCGCGCGGGCGCTGGCGGGCGCCGGGGCCGAGGTGACGATCACCGGCCGCCGCGCCGACCCGCTGGAGGCCGCGGCGGCCGAAAGTCCTCGGCTGCACGCGCAGGTGATGGACGTGACCGACGAGGCCAGCGTCGCCCGGGGCTTCGCCGCCGCCTGCGGCGCGCGCGGCAAGGTGGCGATCCACGTGGCCAATGCCGGCATCGCCGAGGGCCGGTCGCTGGCCAAGACCGACCCCGCCTTCTGGCGCCGGATCATGGCCACCAACCTGGATGGCACCTACCTGACGATCCGCGCCGCGCTGGACACGCTGGGGCGCGATGACTGGGGCCGGGTGATCGCGGTGTCCTCGATCGCCGGGCTGCGCGGGCTGAAGGGCGCGCCGGCCTACGCCGCCTCGAAACACGCGGTGGTGGGGCTGATCCGCACCCTCGCCGCCGATTTCGCAGGGCGCGACGTTACCTTCAACGCGCTCTGCCCCGGCTACGTCGCCACCGACATCGTCACCCGCAACACCGCCTCGATCCGCGACCGCGCCGGGGTGTCCGACGAAGAAGCGCTGGCGATGATGGTCAGCCAGAACCCCCACCGGCGCCTGATCGCGCCGGAGGAAATCGCCGCCGCCGCGCTGTGGCTGTGCGATCCGGCCTCGGGCAGCGTGAACGGGCAGGCAATCCAGATCTCCGGAGGCGAGGCATGACCACCGATTTCACCGCGACCCGCGCGATGTTCCACCTGCCCGAGGGGGTGACCTACCTCGACGGCAACTCGCTGGGCCCGCTGCCCCGCGCCGCCGAGGCGCGGCTGCGGCAGGCGCTGCGGGACGAGTGGGGCGAGCAGCTGATCACCGCCTGGAACCGGGCGGGCTGGATGGCGCAGCCGTCGCGACTGGGCGACCGGATTGCGCCGCTGATCGGCGCGCCCGCGGGCAGCTGCGTGGTGGGCGACACCCTGTCGCTGAAGGTGGTGCAGGCGCTTTCGGCGGCGCTGCGGCTGCGGCCGGGGCGGCGAGTGATCCTGTCGGACAGCGGCAACTTCCCTACCGATCTCTACATGGCCGAGGGGCTGATCGCGCATCTCGGACAGGGGCACGAGCTGAAGGTGGTGGCCCCCGAAGAGGTGGCGGACCACATCGACGAGGACCTTGCCGTGCTGATGCTGACCGAGGTCGACTACCGCACCGGCCGCCGCCACGACATGCCGGCGCTGACCCGTGCCGCCCACGCGGCGGGGGCGCTGGCGATCTGGGATCTCGCGCATTCCGCCGGGGCGTTGCCGGTGGACGTGACCGGGGGCGGCGCGGATTTCGCCGCGGGCTGCACCTACAAGTTCCTCAACGGCGGCCCCGGCGCCCCTGCCTTCCTATACGTGGCGCCGCAGCTTGCGGGCGAGGTAGAGCCGCTGCTTTCCGGCTGGCTGGGCCACGAGGCGCCCTTCGCCTTCGACCTGTCCTACCGCCCCGGCATGGGGATCGAGCGGATGCGCATCGGCACCCCGCCGGTGCTGCAGATGGCGGTGCTGGAGGCGGCGCTGGACGTATGGGAGGGGGTGGACCTGCACGACCTGCGCGCCCGCTCGATCGAGCTGTCGGAACGCTTCATCGCCGGGGTGGAAGACGCCTGCCCTGCCCTGACCCTCGCCAGCCCGCGCGATCCGCAGGCGCGCGGCAGCCAGGTGTCGTTCCGCCACTCCGAGGGTTACGCGGTGATGCAGGCGCTGATCGCGCGCGGGGTGATCGGCGACTTCCGCGCGCCGGACATCCTGCGCTTCGGGATCACGCCGCTTTACAACGACGAGGGCGACATCGACCGCGCCGTGCAGGTGCTGCGGGAGATCATGGACGGCGCCCTGTGGGACCGCGAGGAATACCGCACCCGCGCCGCCGTGACCTGAGGCGCGCGCCTCAGCCCGCGCTTTGCAGCTTGGGCCGCGCGCCCTGCGCCGCCCAGGCGCGTACCGCGTCGCCGAAGGCGGTGAACAGCACCCGCGACACCGGATCGTTCGCCGCATTGAATTCCGGGTGCCACTGCACCGACAGGGTGAAACCGGGCGCGCCCTTGACGTACATCGCCTCGGGGGTGCCGTCATCGGCCCAGCCGTCGATGGCGATGCGCGCGCCGGGCCGGTCCACCCCCTGCCCGTGCAGGGTATTGGTGACCACCTGCTGCTTGCCCATCAGGCGGTGGAACACGCCGTTTTCGGTGAAGCTGACGGTCTGGCGCAGCTCGAAGATCTGCTCCAGCGTGCCGCCCACGGGCATCCGGTGGTTCATCCGCCCCGGCAGATCGCGGATCTCGGGGTGCAGGGTGCCGCCGAAGGCCACGTTGACCTCCTGGAACCCGCGGCAGATGCCGAAGTAGGGCTGCCCCCGCTCCGTCAGCGCGCGGATCAGCGGCAGCGCGATCGAGTCGCGCCCCCGGTCGAAGGTGCCGTGCGCTTCTGTCGGGGCGGTGCCGTATTCCTCGGGGTGCACGTTGGCGCGGCCGCCGGTGAAGAGGAAGCCGTCGAAATGGGTCATCAGGTCGTCGATCCGCACCAGCTCTGGGTCGGTGGGAATGATCACCGGCGTCGCGTCACAGACCGCCGCCACCGCCTGCGAGCAGTAGTAGCCGCCGGCGTGGACGCGGTGCGTCTCGCTCAGCATGTGCTGGTTGCCGATGATGCCGATGATGGGCCGGGACATGTCGCACCTTTCCGTTTCGCCCTTCATACCGCCCGATGCCGCACTTGCAAAGTGGCGCGCGAACCTAGCGTTGCGGGAAGACGAAGCAGCGGTCGCGGCGGATCGTCAGCCACAGCGCCATCCCGGGCTTGGGCAGGAAGACGTTGGGCACCGTGGCCTTCAGGATCGACAGGTCGTGGTCCATGCGGAATTCCACCAGGCTTTCCGAGCCCATGAACCGCGCCCGCTGCACCACGCCCCGCGCCGGCACCCCGTGTTCCGCGGTGGGCAGCGGCCCCTGCCCGCCCCGGTCGAAGTCGATCTTCAGGTGCTGCGGGCGGAATACGATCTCGACCACCGTGCCCTCGGGCAGGCCGGGGGCGAGGAACTGGCCGAAGGGCGTGTCGGTCAGCGCCCCGCGCACGGTGCTGCGGATCACGTTGATGTCCGAGAAGAAGGCCGCGGCCTCCTTGTCGGCGGGGGCGTTGTAGACGTTGTAGGGCGCGCCCTGCTGGACGATGCGGCCGGCGCGCATCAGCGCGATCTGGTCGGCCATGCGCATCGCCTCCTCGGGCTCGTGCGTGACCAGCAGCACCGCCGCGCCCTCTTCCTTCAGGATCTCCAGCGTCTGGTCGCGGATGCCGTCGCGCAGGCGGTTGTCGAGACCGGAGAACGGCTCGTCCATCAGCATCACCCGGGGGCGCGGCGCGATGGCGCGGGCCAGCGCCACGCGCTGCTGCTCGCCGCCCGACAGCTGGTGCGGGTAGGCGGAGAGGTGGCGCAGCATCTCGACCCGGGTCAGCAGCTCCTCGACGCGGGCGCGTTTGTCGGCGCGGCTGCCGGTGAGGCCGAAGGCGACGTTGTCCTCGACCGTCATGTGCGGGAACAGCGCGAAGTCCTGGAACATCAGCCCGACAGAGCGCTTCTCGGGCGGCACCGGCACGGCGCCGCCGCTGACCTCATGGCCGTCCACCAGCACCTGCCCCTCGTCCTGCAGGTCGACCCCGGCGATGCAGCGGAGCGTGGTGGACTTGCCGCAGCCCGAGGGACCCAGCAGGCAGGTCACCTGCCCCGGCATCACCTGAAGCGACACCCCGTCCACCACCCGGCGGCCGGCGAAGCTGCGGCCGAGGCCGCGGATCTCCAGCCGCGGGGTCGCCGGCGTGGCCGGCGGGGCGGAGGCAGGGGCGGCGGCGGGAGGGGGCGCTGTCACGGGCGGGTCAATCCTGATCGAATGTCTCGGACTTGCCCGGCCAGATAACAACGCCCTTCCCGCGCCGCAACCGCCTGCGGGGCTCAGAGCGTCGCGTTGACCCCGCCGCCGTCCAGCAGAAGGTTCTGCCCGACGATGTAGCCGGCGTGCTGCGAGCACAGGAAGGCGCAGGCGGCGCCGAATTCCTCGGCGGTGCCGTAGCGCCGGGCGGGAATGGTCTGCGCCCGCTCGGCCTGCGCCTCGCTCAGCGGCACGCCCTTGTCCTCGGACACCTTGCTGTCCAGCGCCCGGGCGCGGTCGGTGTCGTGGATGCCGGGCAGCAGGTTGTTCATGCTGACGCCCTTCTGCGCGATCTGCCGCGAGGTGCCGGCGACGTAGCCGGTCAGGCCCGCGCGGGCAGAGTTCGACAGGCCCAGCACCGGGATCGGCGCCTTGACCGACTGCGAGGTGATGTTCACCACCCGGCCCCAGCCGCGTTCCATCATCCCCGGCACCAGCGCCTTGATCAGCGCGATGGGGGTCAGCATGTTGCCGTCCAGCGCCTTGATGAAATCCTCGCGCTCCCAGTCGGTCCACATGCCCGGGGGCGGGCCGCCCGCGTTGGTCACGAGGATGTCCACCTGCCCCGCGGCCTCCAGCACCTTCGCGCGGCCGTCCTCGGCGGTGATGTCGGCGGCCACCGCCGTCACCTCGACGCCGTAGTCGTCGCGGATCTGCTGCGCCGCCGCTTCCAGCGCCTCGGAGCCGCGCGCGTTCATGATCAGGTTCACGCCCGCCTCGGCCAGCGCCCGCGCGCAGCCCAGTCCCAGCCCCTTCGACGAGGCGCAGACCAGCGCCTTCTTACCCTTGATGCCCAGATCCATCCCGACATTCTCCCTGTGTTCATCACTGTCCCGCACCGCGTAGCATCGCGGCGGGGCGGAGGAAAGCCCGCCGAATCGCGTCCGGATGCGGCCCGGAGCGGGCGCGCCGGCGCCGGTTGCCGCCCTCGCGGCAATCGCGCCCCGCGGCGGGCTTTGTCCGAATTGCGGCGACAACGCCTGCACAATGCCCCGCAATCGCCCCGGAACGTTGTCCCTTTCCGCCCCAATTTCCTAGCCTATTGGCGTTCGAAGCGGTGGGTGGCGAGACCGGTGATTGACCGGACCCCGCGCTGCCCGGCCGAAACGGACATTGGAGCAAGCGGGATAGATGAGTCTTCAGGGTTTCACCAACCGATCCGCGGCACAGGGGCTGCCGGTCTTCCGGGCCTCCGATTTCGTGGTCTCGAGCGGCGCCAATCTCGGCGATCCCGTGGCCCATGCCGCCGAGCTGATCCTCGATGACATCTACAACCTCGCCGCCTCGGCCCGCCGCTGGCGGCTGAGCCTCGACATCGCCGGCAGCCTGTCGCAGCTGACCGTGGCCGAGGGCTCGCAGATGGGCCGCACCGGCGCGACGCTGCACCTTGACTGCTGCGCCACCTTCATGGCCCCCGACGGCGCCATCGTCGAGGCGCTGGTGCTGGTGGAGCTGGAGCCGGAGACCGCGCTGATCGCCGGCACCTACCTGCTGCCGCTGGCCGACCTGAAGCCGCGCACCGACTACGCGCTGGTCAGCATCGACCGGAAGGCCTCGCTGGCCAAGTTCGCGCACCTCGCCTGCGTCTCCTTCACCCGCGGCACCCGCATCACCATGTCAGACGGCGCCCAGAAACCGATCGAGCAGATCGCGTCCGGCGACCGTGTGCTGACCCGCGACAACGGCGCCCAGACGGTGCGCTGGATCGGCCACCAGACGGTGCGCGCCACCGGCGCCTTCGCCCCCATCGTCATTGCCCCCGGCGCCATAAACAACGAGGGCGAGCTGCGGCTCAGCCCGAACCAGCGGCTGTTCTTCTACCAGCGCGAGGACCGGCTGCGCGCCGGGCAGGCCGAGGTGGTGGTGAAGGCCGAGCACCTCGTCAACGGCGAGACGGTCACCCGCTCCAGCGGCGGCTTCGTCGAGTATTACCAGATCCTGTTCGACAGCCACGAGTTCATCTTCGCCGAGGGCATCGCCACGGAAAGCCTGACGCTGGACACCCGCACCAGCCCCGCCCTGCCGGTGGAGCTGCAGGCCCGCCTTGGCCTGACGACGCAGCCCGCCCCGGCGCGGCTGAGCCGGCCGCGCCCGGTGGAACTGGGCGAAGGCGCGCTGGAGGCCGCCATCGCGGCCGAGATGCTGCGCGGCGCCTCCGCGCTCTGACCGGCCCGCCCCGCGCGCTGACGCAAAGGTGAGCGGCGGACCGGCTTGCGCCCCGGCCCTCCCCCTTCGATACTGCGCCCCGCTGCATGTGAGGGCCGATGATGATCCTGAAACCGAACCGCCGCCAGTTTATTGCCGGCACCGCCGCCACCCTGGCGGCCCGCCCGCTGAGCGCCGCCACCGATCCCGCCACCCTGCGCGCCGCGCCCGCCGAGGTGCAGCTGGTGCCCGCGGAATACGGCCCCACCGCGGTCTGGGCCTATGACGCCACGGTTCCCGGCGCGGGCATCCGGCTGCGGCAGGGCGACCGGCTGACCCGGCGGTTCGTGAACGGGCTGGCGCAGGACAGTTCGGTCCACTGGCACGGGGTGCGGCTGCCGAACGCCATGGACGGGGTGCCGGGCCTGACCCAGTCGCCGGTGCCGCCCGAGGGCGAGTTTCTTTATGACTTCACCGTCGAGGACGCCGGCACCTTCTGGCTGCACCCGCACCTTCACACGCTGGAACAGCTGGGCCGCGGCCTCTTCGCGCCGCTGATCGTCGAGGAACGCGAGGCGCCCGAGGTGGACGCCGACCTGACGCTGATGATCAACGACTGGCGCCTTGGCGAGGACGCGCAGATCCTCGACGATTTCGGCGCCCTGCACGACATGGCCCACAACGGGCGCATCGGCGGCTACCTGACCGTCAACGGCACCGCCGAGCTGCGCCAGCCCGCCCGCCGCAACGAGCGCCTGCGCCTGCGGCTGGTCAATGCCGCCACCGACCGGGTGATGGTGCTGGGCGCGCAGGGGCTGGAAGGCTGGGTCGCCGCGCTGGACGGCATGCCGCTGGCCGCGCCGCTACCGCTGGAGCAGGTGACGCTGGGCCCCGCCCAGCGCGCCGACCTGATCGTCGACGTCACCGCCGAAGAGGGCGCCGAGGCCTACCTTGTCAGCGTCGAGCGTGACGGCGCCTATGCGCTGGGGGTCTTCCCGGTGGAAGGCTCCGCCGCGATGTCCCGCCGCCCCGACCCCGCCCCGCTGCCCCCGAACCGGATGGAGGTGCCCGACCTCGCCGCCGCCCGGCGGCTGGAACTGCGGATGGAAGGCGGCGCCATGGGCGGGCTGATGCAGGCGCGCGTGGGCGACGAGGTGCTGCCGATGAACGCTTTGGTGGAGCGCGGCGTGCTCTGGGCCCTGAACGGCGTCGCCAACCGCCCCGAGACCCCGCTGGTCGAGGCCGCGCGCGGCGAGACCCTGAGCATCGCGATGATCAATGATACCGCCTGGCCCCACGCCATGCACCTGCACGGCCACCACTTCCACACCCGCGCCGCGGACGGCTCGCTGGGCCCGGCGCGCGACACGGTGATGGTGAACCGGGGCGAGACGGTGGAGGTCGCCTTCGTCGCCGACAACCCCGGCGACTGGGCCTTCCACTGCCACATGATCTCGCACCAGATGTCGGGCATGACCACCTGGCTCAAGGTCACCTAGTGGTCGCGCAGGGCCCTGATCAGCTGGTCCTTGTCCATGTCCGACCGGCCGTCGACGCCGATCTCCTGCGCGCGCTCGTATAGCGCGTCCTTCGTCCAGTCCTCGTAGGGCGGCGCCTTGCCGCCCTTCTTCGACGGGTGCTGGTCCGGGTCGGCCTTGGCGTTGGATATCCGGGCGGCCTTTTCCTTGGACATGCCGTCGTCGCGCAGGTCCTTGTAGAGCTTCTCGTCCTTGATGCTTGAATTGGGCACCGGGGTCCTCCTTTCGCGGGCTGCTTCGCCGGAAAAACCCGCCGCCCCGGGCGCGGGTTCCGGACCGCGCCGCCTAGATCGCCCGCGCCGCGCGCCGCCGATTGCTCTTCCCGCGCCGCGCGCCTATATGCCCGCCATGCTGGACCGTGCCTCGAATGCCCCCGACCTTCCCGCCGAGATTGCCCGGCGGCGGACCTTTGCCATCATCAGCCACCCTGATGCGGGCAAGACCACGCTGACCGAGAAGTTCCTGCTGTACGGCGGCGCGATCCAGATGGCCGGCCAGGTGCGCGCCAAGGGCGAGGCGCGGCGCACGCGCTCGGACTTCATGCAGATGGAAAAGGACCGGGGCATCTCGGTCTCGGCCTCTGCCATGTCCTTCGACTTCGGCAACTACCGCTTCAACCTGGTGGACACCCCCGGCCACAGCGACTTTTCCGAGGACACCTACCGCACCCTGACGGCGGTGGACGCGGCGATCATGGTGATCGACGGCGCCAAGGGCGTGGAAAGCCAGACGCAGAAGCTGTTCGAGGTCTGCCGCCTGCGCGACCTGCCGATCCTGACCTTCTGCAACAAGATGGACCGCGAGAGCCGCGACACCTTCGAGATCATCGACGAGATCCAGGAGAACCTTGCGATCGACGTGACCCCGGCCTCCTGGCCGATCGGCGTCGGCCGCGACTTCCTTGGCTGCTACGACGTGCTGAACGACCGGCTGGAGCTGATGGACCGGGCCGACCGCAACAAGGTCGCCGAATCGATCAAGATCGCCGGGCTCGAGGACCCGAAGCTGGCGCAGCACGTGCCGCCCGAGATGCTGGCCAGGCTGCGCGAGGAACTGGAGATGGCGCGCGAGCTGCTGCCGCCCTTCGACGCGCAGGCCTTCCTTGACGGCACCCTCACGCCGATCTGGTTCGGCAGCGCGATCAACTCCTTCGGGGTCAAGGAACTGATGGACGGCATCGGCCGCTTCGGCCCGGTGCCGCAGCCGCAGTCGGCCCAGCCGCGGCAGATATCGGCGGACGAGACCTCGGTCATGGGCTTCGTGTTCAAGGTGCAGGCCAACATGGACCCCAAGCACCGCGACCGGGTGGCCTTCGTGCGCCTCGCCTCGGGCCACTTCCGCCGGGGGATGAAGCTGACGCACGTGCGGTCCAAGAAACCCATGACGATCTCGGCGCCGGTGCTGTTCCTCGCCTCGGACCGCGAGCTGGCCGAAGAGGCCTGGGCCGGCGACATCATCGGCATCCCCAACCACGGCCAGCTGCGCATCGGCGACACCCTGACCGAGGGCGAGGCGATCCGCGTCACCGGCATCCCCTCCTTCGCGCCGGAACTGCTGCAAAGCTGCCGGGCGGGCGACCCGATGAAGGCCAAGCACCTGGAAAAGGCGCTGATGCAGTTCGCCGAGGAAGGCGCGGCCAAGGTGTTCAAGCCCTCCATCGGCTCCGGCTTCATCGTCGGAGTGGTGGGCGCGCTGCAGTTCGAGGTGCTGGCCAGCCGGATCGAGCAGGAATACGGCCTGCCGGTGCGCTTCGAGGCCTCGCAGTTCACCTCGGCCCGCTGGGTCAGCGGCCCCAAGGCGGCGATGGACAAGTTCATCAACGCCAACAAGCAGCATATCGCCAGCGACCACGACGGCGACCCGGTCTACCTGACGCGGCTGCAGTGGGACATCGACCGGATCGTGCGGGACTACCCGGAGCTGACGCTGTCGGCGACGAAGGAAATGATGGTCTGAGGCGGGGGGACCTCGGGCAGCGCGCCCCGGAAGCAGTGATCAAGAGCATTGTTCGCCCGGAATCAAGGCCCGCAGGGCCGCCGGGCAGCGCCGGCCCGTCCCGCGGGCTGGCGCTTTGTCATCCGCGCGCTCCGCTCGAGCCGTGGAGGTGGCTGGCACCATAAAACGCCCAGCCCGACATTCGGCAGCGCCATCCCCCGGGCCGCCGCTGCCCGGCTTCTCGCTTCAACTCTACCAGGCCTGCAAGAACGCCTTGGCCTTCCCTACCCTAGCACCCCCTCGAACTCCCGCCATTCCCCCTTGCTCATCCCGCTGGTCTCCTGCGTCACCGCCTCGCCGCGCAGCATGCGGCGCAGGCAGTCGAGGGCCTTCGACGACAGGGTCACGCCGCCCATGCGGTAGTCCTCGAAGGCGGCGTAGGCGAAGGGCACCCAGTCCTTCACCATCTCGCAGATGGCATCGGCGTAGACCCGGATCTCGTACTGCGCGTGGGGGTCGGCGCGCAGGCGCAGGAAGTGCAGCAGGTTGTGCAGGTCCACCTTCCAGTACCACTGGGTGTAGATGTTCGCCGGCAGGTTCATCCGCGCCAGTTCCCGTGCCAGCCCCTGCTGGCCCTCCTGGGACAGCATCGCCTCGTAGTGGTCGTAGGCGCGGTTGGCGTCGGATTTCAGCATCTCCAGCACCCGCGCCGCCTCGGCCCCTTCCAGCACCGCGCCGCGGCCCTGGTTGTTCTGGGTGGACTGGGCGGCCAGGGCGTCCGGCTCTGGGATGTAGAACTCGCGGTCGAGGATCGAGTAGCGGGCGGAATACTCGTTCACGTTGGCGGTGCGGTGGCGGATCCACTGCCGCGCCACGAAGACCGGCAGCTTCACGTGCAGCTTCAGCTCGCACATCTCGAAGGGAGTGGAGTGCCAGTGCCGCATCAGGTAGCGGATCAGCCCCTCGTCGTTCGAGACGTGCTTGGTCCCGGCCCCGTAGCTGACGCGGGCCGCCTGCACGATGGCGCTGTCGTCGCCCATGTAGTCGATGACCCGGACAAAGCCGTGGTCCAGCACCTCGCGGGCACGGTAGAGATGCGCCTCCATCCCTTCGGACACGGCACGCAGGGTCGGGCGCGGGTTGGCGCGCAGGGCGTCGATCTCGGCTTGCTGCTCGGCCGTCAGCGGCATGGGGCGGTCCTTCTTCCTTGGCGGTAACGCAGGGGGCTATACTACATCTAGACAGCGCCGCAGGACCAGCCCCCAGATGCGGCGTTTTTCCGTCTCGATAAAGTGATATCTCTTGCCGTGGCGCGGGTGCATCACCGGCGCGGCGCGCGCGGGCCGATTCGTTGACTTGTGGATAACCCGCCCGCAAGGTGGCCCCGAGGCAGGTCACAAACAAAAAAGAGCAGACCCCATGCGCACAAAATCCGCGGCCCTGGCCGCCTGCATCCTGTTGGCCGCGTGCGACGGGAACCCCTTCGCCGCCGGCGACGCCGCGGCGCCGACCACGCCCACCGATCCGGCCACGCCGCCCACCGACGAGACGCCGGTGACCGACGCGGGCATCCCGACGGCGCTGGCGAACGATCTCGAATCGGTCACCTACGACCCGGTCGCCAAGACGCTCTTCGTCACGATGAAGGGGCTGGACGGCACGCCGAAGGCCACCCAGTACACCCGCGACAGCCTGGCCGAGGCGGGCATGCCGCCGGGCTTCGAGGTCTACCGCAAGCAGGAGGACCCGCTGGACCGGCTGTTCCTGGGGGTGGTCAAGAACAGCTTTGACGGCACCACGCGCGCGGCGGTCGTGGCGGACGGGGGCCAGTTCAACCGCTACTTCAGCGGCGCCTACTACGAGCGCGACGGCGACTTCACCCCGCCCACCATCGGCGACGGGCCGGGCGAGGGGCAGGTCAGCTACGCCGGCGACTACGCGGGGCTGAACAACTACTCCGGCCCGCGCCCCACCCTGCCGCCGGGATCGGACCCGTCGCTGCAGATGGCGGGGCCCGGACGGGTGACCGGCAAGGTTTTCCTGAACGCGAACTTCTCGGACATGCAGGTGAACGGCGTGATCTACAACCGCACGCTGCTGAACCCCGGCACCTTCAACCCGCTGGACGACGTGGTGCTGGTGGTGACGGACATCGACGCGGCGGGCACCTTCCTCGGCAGCGCCGAGATCGAGGTGGAAGAGAGCATCGGCAGCTACGGCGGCACCTTCGGCGGAATCGACGCCGCCTCGGTGGCGGGGGTGATCGCGATCGAGGGCTTCGACGACGATCTCGACTTCGAGGCCGAGACCGGGGTCTTCGTGCTGACCCAGTGCGGCAAATCAGGTGAAGACGTGGCGCTTTGCGCCGGCACGGCGCCCTGACATGCGCCATGGCCTGGGCGGGGCCCGGCGGCTGCTGAAGGCGGCGCTGGTGGGCGCGGCGCTGCTGCCCGCCCTGCCCGCGCTGCCGCAACAGCTGATGGACCTGCCCGAGGCGCGGCGGTTGGCGGTGGCCGCGGGCCTGTCCGGCAACGCGGGGGTGGCAGAGCCGCTGGCGGCGGAGCTGCTGCGGCTCGATCCGCGCGACGCGGACGCGCTGCTGGCCATGGCGGCCGTGGGGCTGGCGAAGGGCGCCTGGCCCGAGGCCGGCCGCCTGGGCCGCCGCGCCTTCCGCCTGTCTGGGGACCCGGAAGCGCGGTTCCACGCCGCCCGTGTCGCCGCCACCGCCGCTGCCGCGCAGAAGCGGCTGCTGCCGGCGCAGTTCTGGCTGCGCCGCGCCGGCGATCTGGCCCCGACCGAGGCCGACCGCGCCAAGATCGCCCGCAACTGGCGCGCCCTGCAGGCCGAGACGCCGTGGCGCTACCGGTTCGATATGTCGGCCATGCCCTCGTCGAACGTGAACGGCGGCGCCGAGAGCGCCTACAACGTGATCGAGGGGGTGCCGCTGGTGGGGTTCCTCAGCCCCGACGCGCAAGCGCTTTCGGGCTTCGTCACCCAGGCCAACCTGCGCCTGTCCTACCGGCTGGACCGCAGCCCCGGGGTCGAGACCCTGCTGACAAGCGCGCTCTATCTCAAGCGGGTGACCCTTAGCGACGAGGCGCGGGCCAAGGCGCCGGGCTACGACGCGGGGCGGCTGGATGCCACCTCGGTCGAGGCCGGGCTGTCCCACAGCCGCGCCGCCGGCACCCCCGGCGCCTTCTGGCGGCTGGAGACCGGGGTGCGCGACTACTGGCAGGGGGGCGAGCGCAGCTACATCGCCCTGCTGGGCAGCGGACTTTACAGCCGGCCCCTGGGTGAGCGGCTGCGCTTCACCGGCTCGCTGGCGCTGGAGCGGCGGTTCCACGACACCGGGATGGCGCTGGCCGGGCAGGTGCGGGCGGGGCTGAGCTATGGCTTCGCGGATGGCGGCAGGCTGAGCGCGGTGCTGGGCTACGCCGAGACCCGCCAGCCCAACCCGGTGTTCGACAGCCACGCGGTTAGCGGCCGGCTGAGCTACGCGCTGGGCAAGCCGGTGCTCTCGGTGGACCTCGCCGCCGGGATCGGCGCCAGCGTGACCGATTACGCGAACTACAGCCTCGGTATCTTCGCGGTGCCGGGCGGGCGCCGGGACGAGGCGGTGTTCTTCGACATCGACGCCACCTTCCGGCAGATCGAGTACGCCGGCTTCTCTCCCAGCCTGCGGCTGCGCCGGGCGGTCACCCGGTCCAACGTGTCGCGCTTCGATACCGCGGAATGGGCGGTGTCGCTGGGGATCTCCTCGAACTTCTGACGGCCATCCCGGCCAAGACCCGCAGCCACAACCCACAGCCACAACCCACAGCCACTGGCCCCCGCCGCGTCAGGTGATAGGTTGCCCGGGTCAAGAGGAGAGACCGATGACGATTGAATACCTGCATACCATGGTCCGCGTGAAGGACCTCGAGAAGTCCAAGGCCTTCTACGAGCTGCTGGGCCTCAAGGAATCCCGCCGCTCCGAGAACGAGAAGGGCCGTTTCACCCTGCTGTTCATGTCCCCCCCGGGGCAGGAGAACGCGGCGGTGGAACTGACCTACAACTGGGACGGTGACGAGGGGCTGCCCTCGGACAGCCGCCACTTCGGCCACCTCGCCTACCGGGTCGACGACATCTATGCCCTGTGCCAGCACCTGATGGACAACGGCGTCACCATCAACCGGCCGCCGCGCGACGGGCACATGGCCTTCGTGCGCTCGCCCGACAACGTCTCGATCGAGCTGATCCAGCGCGGCGAGGACCTGCCTTCGCAGGAACCCTGGGCCAGCATGGAAAACACGGGCCACTGGTGACCGGCCCCCTGCCCCGGCCCCGGCGGTGAAGCGCGCGGCGCTGGCCGCCGCGCTGGCGGGGGCGGCGCTGGCCGCGCCCGCCGCCGCGCAGTGCCGGCTGGCGCTGGCGCTGGCGATGGACATCTCATCCTCGGTGGACGCCGCCGAGGACCGGCTGCAGCGGCAGGGGCTGGCGGCGGCGCTGCGCGCGCCCGAGATCGTCGAGGCGCTGCTGGCGCTGCCGGGACAGCCGGTAGCGCTGGCGGTCTACGAATGGAGCGGGCGCTACCAGCAGGACATGCTGCTGGAATGGCGGCTGCTGGAGGATCGCGGCGACGTGCTGGCGGCGGCAGAGGCCATCGCCGGCTCGCGCCGCTCCTACGCCGACTTTCCCACCGCCCTCGGTTACGCGCTGGGCTACGCCGCGAATCTCTTCGCCGCCGCGCCGCCCTGCCTGTTCCGCACGCTCGACGTCTCCGGCGACGGGCGCAACAACGAGGGGTTCACCCCTCTGTTGGCCTACGCCAACTTCCCGCTGGACGAGGTGACAGTGAACGCGCTGGCCATCGGCGGCAGCGAGGACGGGCTGGCGCAGTATTACCGCGAGCAGCTGATCCGCGGCCCCGGCGCCTTCGTCGAGGAGGCCGCGGGCTTTGACGACTTCGAGGCGGCCATGCGGCGCAAGCTGCTGCGCGAGCTGGAGGTGCGGGCGGTGGGCATGGGACCGGCGCGCTCCGGGCGGTCCGGCGGATGAGGCGCCTGAGCCTCGCCCTGTCTCTCGCCCTGACCCTCGCCGCGCTGCTGGCGGCGGCGCCCGCAGGGGCCGCCTGCCGGCTGGCCCTGTCGCTGGGGCTCGACGTTTCCGCCTCGGTGGACGCGGCGGAGTACCGGTTGCAGCTGGACGGGCTGGCGGCGGCCTTGCTGCGGCCCGAGGTGCAAGAGGCGATGCTGGCCTTTCCCGGCGCGGCGGTGCGCCTGCATGTCTACGAATGGGCCGGGCAAGGCAGCCTGCGGGTGCTTCTGGACTGGACCGAGATCGCCGGCCCGCAGGATCTGCTGGCGGCGGCGACGGCCCTGCGCGGCAGCGGGCGGGTGCAGATGGACCCCTCCACCGCCATGGGCGAGGCCATGCTGGCGGGCGGCGCGGCGCTGGCGGCGCAGCGGGACTGCGCCCGGCACACGCTGGATCTGTCGGGCGACGGCCGCTCCAACGCCGGGCCGCGCCCGCGCGACGTCGGGGCCGCGCCGCAACTGGCCGGGGTCACGGTGAACGGGCTGGTGGTGGGCGCCGACCCCCGCAGCGCCGCCGACCCCCGCGATGCCGCCACCGGGGAACTGCTGTTTTACTACCGCGCCGAGGTGATCCGGGGCCCCGGCGCCTTCACCGAACTGGCGCGCGGCTTTGCCGGCTTCGAGGAGGCCATGGCCCGCAAGCTGCTGCGCGAGCTGGAGGCGCCGGCGGTGGCCGCGCTGCCCCGCCCGGCAACCCCCGCGCGGCGCGGGGAAAGGCGTTGATTGGCAAGCCCTTCGCCCTGCGCTATCGTCCGCGCGCTAACCGGGGACAGGGGGCAGGCGCAGCGGGATGACGGCGCTCAGCGAATACCAGCGGCTGGAAACGCCGGGCATCTGGCGCGCCAGCGCCGAGGACCAGCGCCGCGACGTGATCGTCTCGGTGGGCGACGCCACGCTGGTGATCTACGACGGCGCCGGCCGGCCGCTGGCGCATTGGTCGCTGGCGGCGGTGGAGCGGCTGAACCCCGGCCTGCGCCCCGCCCAGTACCGCCCCGGCACTGACAGCCCCGAGGAACTGGAACTGACGGCCCCCGAGATGATCGAGGCGATCGAGCGGGTGCGCCGCGCCATCCAGCGCCGCCGCCCGCACCAGGGCCGGCTGCGGCTGTACCTGATGGGCGGCGCGCTGGCGCTGGTGCTGCTGGCGGGGGCGGTCTGGCTGCCCGACGCGCTGGTGCGCCACGCCTCGGTGGTGGTGCCCTACGCCAAGCGCGTGGATCTGGGCGAGCGGCTGCTGGAGGAGATCACCCTGCGCACCGGCGCGACCTGCAACGCGCCGCTCGGCCGCGCGGCGCTGGACCGGCTGCAGGCCCGGCTGCTGCCCGACAGCCGCGGGCGGCTGGAGGTGCTGCCCGGTGACGTGCCCCGGTCGCTGCACCTGCCGGGCGGGCTGATCCTGCTGCACCGGGACCTGGTGGAGGACCACGAGGACCCCGGCGTGGTGGCCGGCTACGTGCTGGCGGAATACGCCCGCCGCGCCGGCGCCGACCCCGTCGAGGCGCTGCTGCGGGACGCGGGGTTCCTTGCCGCTTTCCGCTTCCTGACCACCGGCGACGTGCCCGAGGACGTGCTGGCGGAACACGCCGAACGCCTGATCGAGGCGCCCCGCCCCGTGGTGCCCCCCGCGGTGCTGACCCAGGTCTTCGCCGCCGCCGGCCTGCCCGCCTCGTCCTACGCCTACGCCGAGGACCCCACCGGCGAGACCACGCTGGAACTGATCGAGGCCGACACCGTGTCCGCCTTCGACGCCATCCCCGCCCTGCCCGACAGCGCCTGGGTCAGCCTGCAGGGGATCTGCAGCGGCTGATGCCCGCGCTGGCCCCTCGCGCCGAAAGCCCGCCGATGCCGCTTTACCGCCTGCTGATCTCGCTGCTCGCGCCGCTGCTGCTGGTGCGGCTGGGCTGGCGCGTGCTGCGGGGGCGCGAAAGCCGCGCGGACCTGGCAGAGCGGCTGGGGCGCGGCGGTGGCGGGCGGCCGGGGGCGGTCTGGCTGCACGGGGCCTCGAATGGCGAGCTGGCCTCGGCCCGGCCGCTGGTGGCGGCGCTGCTGACGGCGCGGGGGGACCTGCGGCTGGTGGTGACGGCGAACACCGTGACGGGCCGCGACATGGTGCGGGGCTGGGGGCTGGACCGGGTGGAGGCGCGGCTGGCGCCGCTGGACCTGCGCCCCTGCCTGCGCCGCTTCCGCCGGGCCTGGCGCCCGGCGCTGCTGGTGGTGCTGGAGAACGAGCTTTGGCCAAACCGCATCCTCACCGCCGCCGAACCGGTCGTCTGCGTCGGCGCGCGCATGTCGGCCCGCAGCTTCGCCCGCTGGCAACGGGTGCCGGGACTGGCCCGGGCGCTGCTGGGCCGGGTGCACCTGCTGTTCCCCCAGGACAGCGCCTCGGCCCGGCATTTCACCGCGCTGGGGCTGGCGGCGGAGCGGCTGGGCCCGGTGGGCACGCTGAAGGCCGAGGTGACGGCGCCCGAGCCCGATTCGCAGGCGCTGGAGGCCCTGTCGCGGGTCTTCGCGCGGGCCAGCACGGTGCTGGCGGCCTCCACCCACGAGGGCGAGGAGGAGATCGTGCTGGAGGCCTTCGCCGCCGCCCGCCTTGCGCGGCCGGGGCTGACGCTGATCCTCGCGCCCCGGCACCCCGCCCGGGGGGCGGCGCTGGCGGCCCTGCTGACGGCGCGCGGCCTGCCCTTCACCCGCCGCTCCGAAGGGGGCGCGCCGGGTGGGGGTGCGGCGGTCTACCTTGCGGATACGCTGGGGGAGATGGCGCTGTGGTACCGGCTGGCCGGCGTCACCTTCGTCGGCGGATCGCTGGTGCCCAAGGGCGGCCACACCCCCTACGAACCCGCCGCCGCCGGATCGGCGCTGGTGCACGGCCCGCACGTGGCGAACTTCGCCGAGGTCTACGGGGCGCTGGATGCCAAGGGCGGCGCTTTGACGGCGCGGGACGCAAAGGGGCTGGCGGATTGCCTCGCACAACTGGAGACGGCGGAGGCGCAGGCCGCGCTGGCGCAGAGGGCGGCGGCGGTGCTGGAGGCGGGGCGGCAGGGGCCGGCGCTGGCCGACCGGGTGGCGGCGCGGCTTCTGGTGGTGTTGAAGCGGTAGGGAGTGCAAAAAGGCCGGCCCGTCGGGGCCGGCCTTTGCAGAATTCAAATCAGCGCGACCGTCAGGCGTCGGTCAGCACGCCCTTCTCCGCCGCCAGTTCCTTCATCCGCTTCTGCAGCTTCTCGAAGGCCCGCACCTCGATCTGGCGGATCCGCTCGCGGCTGACGCCGTAGACGCCCGACAGGTCCTCCAGCGTCACCGGCTGGTCCTGCAGCCGGCGCTGGGTGAGGATGTCCTGCTCGCGCTCGTTCAGCACCTCCAGCGCCTCGGCCATCAGTTCACGCCGAACCGTCAGCTCGTCGCGCTCCTCGTAGGCGGTGGCCTGGTCGGCGTCCTCGTCCTCCAGCCAGTCCTGCCACTGGGTCGAACTGTCGCCGTCCGCGCCCACCATGGCGTTCAGCGAGGCGTCGCCGCCCGACATCCGCCGGTTCATCGAGATCACCTCGGTCTCGGTCACGCCGAGGTCGGTGGCGATCTTCTTGACCTTGTCGGGATGCAGGTCGCCCTCTTCCAGCGCGCCGATCCGGGCCTTAGCCTTGCGCAGGTTGAAGAACAGTTTCTTCTGCGCCGAGGTGGTGCCCAGCTTCACCAGGCTCCAGGACCGCAGGATGTATTCCTGGATCGCGGCGCGAATCCACCACATGGCGTAGGTGGCCAGGCGGAAGCCCTTTTCGGGATCGAAACGCTTGACCGCCTGCATCAGGCCGACGTTGGCCTCGGAAATCACCTCTGCCTGGGGCAGGCCGTAGCCGCGGTAGCCCATGGCGATCTTGGCGGCGAGCCGCAGGTGCGATGTGACCAGCTGGTGCGCGGCGCCGGTATCCTCGCGCTCCACCCAGGCCTTGGCCAGCATGTACTCCTGCTCCGGCTCCAGCATCGGAAACTTGCGGATTTCCTGCAGGTAACGGTTCAGCCCCTGTTCCGGAGACGGGGCGGGAAGGTTGCCGTAGTTGCTCATGTTCTATCCCCCACGCGGCCCGATGTTTCGGGCGTTAACATCAATGTAGGGACCGCCATACCGTGGTTCAATGGCCGGCCCATGCACAGGGTGCATACGCAGGATGCACGAAACTCCGTCGCGCGATCCAGCGGTGACATGATTTCTCACGCCGTGGTGTTGGCCGGTGAACGACGCAGACCCGCCAGCAGTTCCGCCAGATCGGGGGGAATGTCCGCCTCGAAGGTTAACATTTCGTGACTGACCGGGTGCTGGAACCCCAGCGTCGCGGCGTGCAGCGCCTGCCGGGGAAAGGCCGCGGCGGCCTCTGCCACCCCCGGCGCGAAGGCGCGCGGGGACAGTTTGCGGCGGCCGCCGTAGACCGGATCGCCCACCAGCCCGTGCCCCGCGTGGGCCATGTGCACCCGGATCTGGTGGGTGCGCCCGGTCTCCAGCCAGCACTCGGCCAGCGCGGCGGCGGCGGCGGGGGCGCCGAACCGCTCGATCACCCGGGCGCGGGTGACGGCGTGGCGGCCGCTGTCGAAGAACACCGCCTGCCGCTGCCGGTCGGTGCGGTGGCGCGCGAGGCGGGTGGTGATCTTCAGGACGCCCCCGTCCTCGAAGGACACGCCCCGGGTGCCGCGCAGCCGCGGGTCGGCGGCGTCGGGCACCCCCAGCAGCACCGCAAGATAGCGCCGCACCACCGTGTGACGCTCGAACTGCGCTGCAAGCGCCTGGTGGGCGCGGTCGGTCTTTGCGGCCACCAGCAGGCCGCTGGTATCCTTGTCGATCCGGTGCACGATGCCCGGCCGGGCCACGCCGCCGACCCCGAGGATGCCCTCGCCGCAATGGGCCAGCAGCGCGTTCACCAGCGTGCCGCCGGGGCTGCCGGGGGCCGGGTGCACCACCATGCCGGCGGGCTTGTTCACCACGATCAGCTCGGCGTCCTCGTGCAGGATCTCCAGCGGGATCGCCTCGGGGGTCATGTCGGTCGGCGCCGGCTCCGGCAGGGCGATCTCCACCAACTGCCCCTCGGCCACCTTCGCGCGCGCGTCGGTCACCACCGCGCCGTCGATCCGCACCGCGCCATCGGCGATCAGCCGGGCCAGCCGCGAGCGGCTGAGCGCCGCCTGCTCTGGCACCTCGCGGGCCAGTGCCTTATCAAGACGCGGCGGCGGCGCGGCGCCGATCGTCAGGCTGAGGAAGGTGGCGGACATGCAGGAAGCTCCGGAACCGGCGGACGGGACGGCACCGCTGAAGCTGCTGCGCTGGCTGGTGACGGTGCTGACCCTTGTCATGATCGCGGGCTTCGTAGTCCTGATCGCGCTGCTTGTCACCCGTTTCCCCGCTGCGCCCCCGGCGCCGCTGGCGATCCCGGACACGCTGGAGCTGCCCGAGGGGGCGAAGGCCGGGGCCTTCACCCGGGGCCGCGACTGGGTGGCGATCGTGACAGAGGACGACCGGATCCTGATCTACGACCCCGAAACCGGCGCGTTGCGGCAGACGGTGAAGATCACTCCGTGACCGGCGCCGCGGCGTCGCAGACACCCACCGAGCGGCGCACCATGGCGAGGTATATCGTCTCTACCCGGTCCCGGCTGAGCCGCCCGCCGTCGCGATACCAGGTGTTCACCCCGGTCAGCATGGCGATCAGCGCCATGGTGGCCAGCCGGGTGTCGGGCACCTGCATGACCCCCTCGGCGGCCCCCTGCTTCAGGATCCCCTCCAGCTCTGCCTCGTAGCGAGAGCGCAGGCGGGCGATGGCCTTGTAGTTCTCCGGCTCGAGGTTGCGCAGTTCCATGTAGGACAGGAAGACCGCGTCGGGCCGGTCGAGGTTGAAGCGGATGTGAAACCGCGCGAAGGCCTCCAGCGCGTCCAGCGGGCCGCTGCCCCTTGGCTCTTCCTCCCAGGCGGCGATCAGCCGTTCCATGTGCTCGCGCATCAGCTCGTACAGCAGCGACTGCTTGTCGGTGATGTAGAGGTAGAGCGCCCCGGCCTGCACCCCCACCTCCGCCGCCAGCTGGCGCATGGAGACCGCGGCGTAGCCGTCCCGGGCGAACAGTTTCAGCGCCGCCGCGCGGATGCGGGGGCCGGTCAGAGCGCCATGGGATCCTACCGTGCGAGCCATGTCACAACGTTACCCGGACGTTCACGTAAGGCAAACCCTTCCTTGCGCCGGGCCCGCCCCTGCCGATAAACTTCCCGCTGTCCCGGCCGGAGATAAGCCCTTGCCCCCTGCCCGCTTTCTGCTGCTCGCCGCGCTGCTTGCCGGCTGCGCCGAGTTCCCGCAGCTGGACGCCGCCATCTCTCCCGAGGCGCGGCGCGCGCCCTTCCCGACGCTGGTGCCCCTGAACGAGGTTCTGGACCGGCGCGGCGATGC
This sequence comes from Rhodobacter sp., assembly GCA_048262455.1. Taxonomy (GTDB): domain Bacteria; phylum Pseudomonadota; class Alphaproteobacteria; order Rhodobacterales; family Rhodobacteraceae; genus Psychromarinibacter. The sequence goes on along the minus strand of JBLXFD010000001.1, from coordinate 33,068 downwards.
GCGGCTGACGGGGGCGGAAGCGGGGCCGCTGAAGGCGCGGGCCGACCGGCTGAAGGCGCGCGGCGTGCCGCCGCTGGCGCGGGAGACCGGGCGGATCGGCCTGCGCGCCGCCGAGTTGCGCGCCCGCGCCGCGCCGCTGGAGCGGGTGACGCAGGGCGACACCTCCGCCCGCGCCGACCGCCTGCGCGAGAGGGCGCGGCTGCTGAGGGGGATCTCGGTGGACGAGGACACCCGCAAGCGCATCGCGCCGAGGCTGGAACAGCTGGGGGGCTGAGCGCGGCGGAGGGGCGGGGCTATCGCTGGAGGTCTTCACTTTATCTTAACGCCTCGCCCACGCTTCAACGGCAGCGAAGAGCCTGCCCGGCGGATTCTACCACAACAGAGGGCCAGCGCCCGTCCGTGGGTGGGCGCACACTCCGCTGGTGGTCCTCACTTTATCTCACCGCCACGTCCTCGCTCCACCCCCGTGCAAACGGTTACGGAGCGCCCGCCCGGCGGACGGACGGGCGCTGGCCCGGCGGCACTTCGTGCCTTGTTCCGGGCCGGGTGCTTATGCCCGACAAAGGGCCAGCGCCCGTCCGTGGGTGGGCGCTCCCCCCGCTGGTGGTCGCCGCTTTATCCCACCGCCACGTCCTCGCTCGACCCGCGCGCCAACGGTGACGAAGCGCCCGCCCGGGGGACGGACGGGCGCTGGCCCGGCGGCACTGCGTGCCTCGTTCCGGGCCGGGGTGCTCATGTCCACGCCAGTAGGTCTGTCACTTCGCCCCCCGCACCCCCGCCCCACCGTTGCACCCCACCACCAGACCCGCTAACCAGCGTCTCGATCCGACCCAGCACATCCAAACGACGGAGAAAGCCCCATGACCACCCCCCTGCGGCTCGGGATTGCCGGGCTCGGCACCGTCGGCACCGGCGTCGTCAAGATCATCCAGCGCCGCGCCCAGCTGATCGCCGCCCGCTCCGGCCGCAGCATCGAGATCACCGCCGTCTCCGCCCGCACCCGCGCCAAGGACCGCGGCGTCCGGCTGAACGAATACGGGTGGGAGGACGACCCCGTCGCCCTCGCCCGCCGCGACGACGTGGATGTCTTCGTCGAGCTGATGGGCGGCTCCGACGGGCCCGCCAAGGCCGCGACCGAGGCCGCCATCGCAGCCGGCAAGGACGTGGTCACCGCCAACAAGGCGATGCTGGCCCTGCACGGGCAGGCGCTGGCCGAGGCGGCCGAGACCGCCGGCGTCGCCCTGCGGTTCGAGGCGGCGGTGGCCGGCGGCATCCCGGTGGTCAAGGCGCTGACGGAAGGGCTGGCGGGCAACGAGGTGCAGCGGGTCATGGGCGTCATGAACGGCACCTGCAACTACATCCTCACCCGCATGGAACACGCCGGCCTGCCCTACGAGGAGGTCTTCGAGGAGGCCAACGCGCTGGGCTACCTCGAGGCGGACCCGCAGCTTGACGTGGGCGGGATCGACGCCGGGCACAAGCTGTCGCTGCTGGCCGCCATCGCCTTCGGCACCCGGGTGGATTTCCCCTCGGTGGAGCTGGAGGGCATCGGCCGCATCGCCATCGACGACATCGAGCAGGCCCGCGACATGGGCTACCGCATCAAGCTGCTGGGGGTGGCGCAGATGACCGGGCGGGGGCTAGAACAGCGCATGTCGCCCTGTCTCGTGCCCGCCGACAGCCCGCTGGGGCAGCTGGACGGCGGCACCAACATGGTGGTGCTGGAAGGCGACGCGGCCGGGCAGATCGTGCTGCGCGGCGCCGGCGCCGGCGAAGGTCCCACCGCCAGCGCGGTGATGAGCGACGTGCTGGACATCGCCCGAGGCATCCGGGTGTCCACCTTCGGGCAGCCCGCCAGCTCGCTCGCCGCGCCGGTCCCGGCCCGCGCCACCGCGCCGGCGGCCTTCTACCTGCGCATGGACCTGCAGGACAAGCCGGGCGCGCTGGCCCGGGTGGCCACGGCGCTGGGCGAGGCCGGGGTCTCGATCGACCGGATGCGCCAGTACCAGCACGACCGCACCACCGCGCCGGTGCTGATCGTGACGCACAAATGCTCCCGCGAGGCGCTGGACCGGGCGCTGTCCGGCATGGGCGCCACCGGGGTGGTCGAGGGCGAGCCGGTGGCGATCCGCATCGAGGAAGTCTGAGCCCCGGGGGCCGCGAAGGCAAAGCCCGGCGGACCGCTTCATCATTAACCGGACGGCAAGGGGCGCCGGGGTACGAAACGGCATGTCAGTCGCATTCGCCCCCAGCCTACTAACGGCCCCGCCCACCCCGATCCCGGTTCCGCCAGCCCCGGTGCCGCCCCTCCCCGTCACGCAGGCCGAAGCGCGCCCCGACGCGCCGCCGCTGCGGCTGGAACCGGGGCTTGGCCGCATCCGCTCCGGCGCGCTGGATCACCATTGCAACCGGCTGCTGCGCGACCTGCTGCACCGCAGGCTGCCGCCCAACGTCGCCACCCGCAACCTCGTCTCCGCCGCCCCCTGCGCGCAGGCAGAGGAACTGGCCTTCGGCATGACCGTCACCGCGGGCCGGCTGGAAGAGCTGCGCCTTGCCCGCAGCGAGGGGTCGCTGGACACCTGGCGGCGGGTCGCCTGCTGGGTCTCCATCGCCCGGCCCGGCGACGACGGCCAGCCGCCCGACACGCGGCTGGCGGGCACGCTGCACGAGCTTTACCGCGCCATCGCGCTGCTGAGCGCCGACATCTTCCTGCTGCACCGCCGCACCGGACGCGAGGTTCACGGCAGCGACCTGCTGGCCTTCTGGCTGACGCTGGAGGACAGGTACTTCTGAGGGGCCCCGGCGGGGACCGGGCCCTCCCGGCCCGGCCACCGCCACGAAATCCGCCGCGCGCGTCTGGCGCCGCCGCATGACCGGGCCTATCTGGGACCCCAGCGCAGGAGAACCCAGATGCCCCCCTATTCCGTCCTCGACCTCTCGCCGGTGCCCGCCGGCAGCACCCCGGCGCAGGCGCTGGCCAATTCCGTCGACCTGGCCCGCCATGCCGAAAGCTGGGGCTACCGGCGCTACTGGCTGGCCGAGCATCACAACATGCCCGGCATCGCCTCGGCCGCCACCTCGGTGGTGATCGGCCACGTGGCCGCACATACCCGGACGATCCGGGTGGGCGCCGGCGGGGTGATGCTGCCCAACCACGCGCCGCTGGTGATCGCGGAACAGTTCGGCACCCTCGCCACCCTCTTTCCGGACCGCATCGACCTGGGCCTCGGCCGCGCGCCGGGCACTGACATGGCCACGGCGCGGGCGCTGCGGCGGGGGATGGCGGGCGAGGACGACTTCCCCAACGCGGTGGTGGAGCTGATGGAATACCTCGGCCCCGACGCGCCGGACCGCCGGGTCCGCGCGGTGCCGGGCACGGGGACCGGGGTGCCGCTGTGGATGCTCGGCTCCAGCCTCTACGGCGCGCAGCTGGCCGCCTACCTCGGCCTGCCCTACGCCTTCGCCTCGCACTTTGCCCCGGCGGCGCTGGAACAGGCGGTGCAGGTCTACCGCGAGACCTTCCGCCCGGGGCAGCTGGAGCGGCCGCACTTCATGCTGGCCATCAACGTCTTCGCCGCCGAGACCGACGCCGAGGGTACGCGGCTGCGCAGCTCCATGCAGCAGGCCTTCGTTAACCTCCGACGCGGCCAGCCCGGCCCGCTGCCGGCGCCGGTCGAAGACTTCGCCGCCGTCGCCTCGCCCGGAGAGCTGGAGATGGTGGAGGCGGCGCTGAGCGTCCACGCCACCGGCGCGCCGGCCACGGTGAGGGCGGCGCTGGAGGGTTGGATCGACCGGTTCGCGCCGGACGAGGTGATCCTGACGGGGCAGATCCATGACCATCAGGCGCGACTGCGGTCGTTCGAGATTGCGGCGGGGGTGTTGGGGGGCGAGTAGAACGATTGCGATATTATATTCATTATGTTGCGATTAATTTGCGGTAAAAATTGTCGTAATCCACTGTCACTACAGAGCGTTCGTTCCGCGTTTCCGGCTTGCTGGAGGCGCACCAGCTTCGTTCGGAGGAAGCTGTAGGGGGGGGTCACCCCGCCAATGGCGAGACATGAGCCTGCCCGTGGGCTGGCGCCGCTGCCCCCGGCTTGGGCGCTTTATCCCAGCCACATCCGCACAACGAATGAACGTCGCACGAGGATGACAAAGCGCCAGCCCGCCGGGACGGGCAGGCGCTCGCCCCGCGCCTTCGGCTTGTTCGGGGCGGATCAGCGCTTCGCTCGAACCAAGGTGCAGGGGCGGGGTTCACCCCGCCCCAACGTCAGAACAGCCCCACAACCTCCCCCGCCTCGTTCAAACCGATGGTCTCGGCCGAGGGCACGCGCGGCAGGCCCGGCATGGTCATGATCTCGCCGCAGATCACCACCACGAACCCCGCCCCCGCCGACAGCCGCACCTCGCGCACCGGCAGGCTGTGGCCGACGGGAGCGCCGCGCAGGTTGGGGTCGGTGGAGAAGGAGTACTGCGTCTTGGCCATGCAGACCGGCAGGTGGCCGTAGCCCTGTGCCTCCCACTCGCGCAGCTGGTCGCGGATCTTCTTGTCGGCCAGCACCTCGTCGGCGCGGTAGATCCGCTTGGCGACGGTCTCGATCTTCTCGAACAGGCCCATCTCGTCGTCGTAGAGCGGCGCGAACTGGGCGTTGCCGTGTTCCACCAGTTCCACCACGTGGCGGGCGAGGTCGGCCGAGCCGGCCGAACCCTCGGCCCAGTGCCGGCAGAGGATCGCGCGGGGGCCGTGGCTTTCCACGTAGTCGATCACCGCCTGGATCTCCGCCTCGGTGTCCGAGACGAAGTGGTTGATCGCCACCACCACCGGCACCCCGAAGGACCGCACGTTCTCGATGTGCCGCCCGAGGTTGGCGCAGCCCTTCTTCACCGCCGCCACGTTCTCTGCCCCCAGGTCGTCCTTCGCCACGCCGCCGTTCATCTTCATCGCCCGCACCGTGGCCACCAACACCGCCGCCGCCGGCTTCAGCCCCGCCTTGCGGCACTTGATGTCGAAGAACTTCTCTGCCCCGAGATCGGCGCCGAAGCCCGCCTCGGTGACCACGTAATCCGCCAGCTTCAGCGCCGTGCCCGTCGCCATGACCGAGTTGCAGCCGTGGGCGATGTTGGCAAAGGGGCCGCCGTGGACGAAGGCAGGGTTGTTCTCCAGCGTCTGCACGAGGTTCGGCTGCATCGCGTCCTTCAGCAGCACCGTCATGGCGCCGTCGGCCTTGATGTCGCGGGCGTGGACGGGGGTGCGGTCGCGGCGGTAGGCGACGATGATGTCGCCCAGCCGCTTCTGCAGGTCGGCCAGGTCGGTGGCCAGGCAGAGGATCGCCATGACCTCGGAGGCGACGGTGATGTCGAAGCCCGCCTCGCGCGGGAAGCCGTTGGGCACGCCGCCGAGGCTGGCCACGATCTGCCGCAGCGCCCGGTCGTTCATGTCCATCACCCGGCGCAGCGCGATCCGACGGATGTCGATCTCCTGCTCGTTGCCCCAGTAGACATGGTTGTCCAGCATCGCCGCCAGCAGGTTGTGGGCGCTGGTAATGGCGTGGAAGTCGCCGGTGAAGTGCAGGTTCATCTCCTCCATCGGCACCACCTGCGCATAGCCGCCCCCGGCCGCGCCGCCCTTCATCCCGAAACAGGGGCCGAGCGAGGCCTCGCGGATGCAGATCGCCGCCTTCTTGCCGATCGCGTTCAGCCCGTCGCCGAGGCCCACGGTGGTGGTGGTCTTGCCCTCGCCCGCCGGGGTGGGGTTGATCGCCGTGACCAGCACGAGGTGGCCGTTCGGGCGGTCCTGCAGGGACTTGATGAACTCCGCCGAGACCTTGGCCTTGTCGTGGCCGTAGGGCAGCAGGTGCTCGTTCGGGATGCCGAGGCGGGCGCCGATCTCCTGGATCGGTTTCTTCTTGGCGGCGCGGGCGATCTCGATATCGGACATGGGGCTTCTCCCTCGGGACGTTTCAGGTGCTGGATAGCGCGGCGTGGGCGGCGGCGGCGTCCGCCAGCGGCGCACGGCGCATCAATGGCGACGTTAACGGGTGATAGGCAAGCGGCAAGGGTGCGCGGGATGGTGCGACGGGAGCCTGCCCGGGGGTGTGAGGACGGACAGGCGCTCGCCCCGCACCTTCGGCTTGTTGGGGGCTGATCAGAGCTTTGTTCTGATCGAGCGGTAGGGCGGGGTTCACCCCGCCGAAAGCGCAACACCAGCCTGCCCGTGGGCTGGCGCTGCTGCCCTCCGTCATAGGCGCTTTATCCTCGCCACATCCGCGCGCAGAATGAGCGTAGCCCTGCGGGTGACACAGCGCCAGCCCGTGGGGACGGGCAGGCGCTCGCCCCGCGCCTTCGGCTTGTTCGGGGCGGATCAGCGCTTCGTCCGCAAGAGGCGGTAGGACGGGGTTCACCCCGCCATGGCGCAACGCAAGCCTGCCCGTGGGGTGGCGCTGCTGACCACCGGCATGAGCACTTTATCCCAGCCACATCCGCGCACAGAATGAGCGTCGTGCGAGGATGACACAGCGCCAGCCCGCCGGGACGGGCAGGCGCTCGCCCCCGCGCCTTCGGCTTGTTCGGGGGCTGGTCAGCGCGTCGTTCAAACGGTGTAGGGCGGGGTTCACCCCGCCACCCGCGCCACCCCTAAGCCGCCTCCACACGCACCGCCGAGAACTTGAACTCCGGGATCTTCCCGTACGGATCCAGCGCCGCGTTGGTCAGCAGGTTGGCCGCCGCCTCGACGAAGGCGAAGGGCAGGAACACGTTGTCCGGCGCCACCGCCCGGTCCGCCCGCGCCATCAGCGTGACCGAGCCGCGGCGGGTGGTCAGCCGCACCCTGCCCCCGGGCGCCACGCCCATCGCGCGCAGCGTTGAGGGGTGGAGCGAGCAGTTCGCCTCCGGCTCCACCGCGTCCAGCACGCTGGCGCGGCGGGTCATCGATCCGGTGTGCCAATGCTCCAGCTGCCGGCCGGTGATCAGCACGAAGGGATAGGCCGCGTCCGGCAGTTCGTCCGGGGGCACCACGCTGGCGGGGGTGAAGCGGGCGCGGCCCTCGGGGCGGGGGAAGCCGTCGCCGAAGACCACGGGCTGGCCGGGGTCCTCGGGGCCCGAAGACGGGTAGGTCACGGCCTCTCGCTCCAGCCGGTCCCAGGTGATGTTGTCGAGCGAGCCCATGTTCCGCTTCATCTCGGCGAAGACCTCGCGCGGGTGGGTATAGCCCCAGTCGAGCCCCAGCCGCCGGGCCAGTTCCACCTCGATCCACCAGTCCTCGCGCGCCTCGCCCGGCGGCGGCACTGCGGGGCGGCCCATCTGCACCTGCCGATTGGTATTGGTGACGGTGCCGGTCTTCTCCGGCCAGGCGGCGGCGGGCAGGATCACGTCGGCGTAGCAGGCGGTTTCGGTCAGGAAGATGTCCTGCACCACCAGGTGTTCCAGCTTGGCCAGCGCGGCGCGGGCGTGGTCCACGTCGGGGTCGGACATGGCTGGGTTCTCGCCCAGTATGTACATGCCGCGGATCTGGTCCGCGTGCACCGCCTCCATGATCTCCACCACCGTCAGGCCCTTCTCGGCGCTGAAGTCCCCGGATTGCCAGACCTCGGTGAAGGCGGCGCGCACGCCCGCGTCGCCCACCGGCTGGTAGTCCGGCAGGAACATCGGGATCAACCCGGCGTCAGAGGCGCCCTGCACGTTGTTCTGCCCGCGCAAGGGATGCAGCCCGGTGCCGGGCCGCCCCACGTGGCCGCACATCAGCGCCAGGCTGATCAGGCAGCGCGAGTTGTCGGTGCCGTGCACGTGCTGGCTGATGCCCATGCCCCAGAAGATCATCCCGGTCCGCGCCGTGGCGAAGGTGCGCGCGACATCGCGCAGGGTTTCGGCGGGGATGCCGCAGACCTCGGCCATCTTCTCGGGCGGGAAGCCCTGCAGGTGGGTCTTCATCGCCTCCCAGTTCTCGGTGAAGCCGGCGATGTACTGGGCGTCGTAGAGCCCCTCCTCGACGATCACGTGCATGATCGCGTTCAGCATCGCCACGTCGGCGCCCGGCTTGAACTGCAGCATGTGGCTGGCGTGGCGGCGCAACCCGACGCCGCGGGGGTCCATCACGATCAGCTTGCCGCCGCGCCGCGCGAACTGCTTGAAGTAGGTGGCGGCGACCGGGTGGTTTTCCACGGGATTGGCGCCGATGACGATGGCGACGTCGGCGTGCTCGATCTCGTTGAATGTGGCGGTCACGGCGGCAGAGCCGACGTTCTCCATCAGCGCCGCGACCGAGGAAGCGTGGCACAGCCGGGTGCAGTGGTCGACGTTGTTGTGCCCGAAGCCCTGGCGGATCAGCTTCTGGAACAGGTAGGCCTCTTCGTTCGAGCACTTGGCGCTGCCGAAGCCGGCGACGCGCGTGCCCGCATCCTCGCGCAGCCGCGCCAGCCCGGCGGCGGCGGCATCCAGCGCCTCGTCCCAGCTGGCCTCGCGGAAATGGGTGGAGGGGTCGGCGGGATCCACGTTCAGCCCCTTGGCCGGCGCGTCGTCGCGGCGGATCAGCGGCCGGGTCAGCCGGTGCGGGTGATGGACGTAGTCGAAGCCGAAGCGGCCCTTGACGCAAAGCCGGTTCTCATTGGACGGGCCGGGTGCGCCGTCGACAAAGAGGATGCGGTCGTCCTTCACCTTGAAGGTCAGCTGGCAGCCGACGCCGCAATAGGGGCAGACCGAGGCGACCTCGCGGTCATGGGCCGCGCTGTCGCCCTGCCCCTCCGTCATCAGGCTCGCCTCCATCAGCGCGCCGGTGGGGCAGGCCTGCACGCATTCGCCGCAGGCCACGCAGGTGGACAGGCCCATGGGGTCGCCTTGGTCGAAGACCACCTGGGTGTCGTGGCCGCGCAGGGCCATGCCGATCACGTCGTTGACCTGCACCTCGCGGCAGGCGCGGACGCAGAGGTTGCAGTGAATGCAGGCGTCGAGGTTGACCTGCATGGCGACGTGGCTGGTATCGGCGGGCGGCTGGCGGTGCGGCTCGATCCGGGGGAAGCGGCTGCCTTCGACGCCCTGCCCCGCGGCGGTTGTGGCGAAGTGCGAGGCGGCATCGCGCGGGGTCTCCGGCTGGTCGGCGGCCAGCAGCTCCACCACCATGCGGCGGGACTTCTCGGCGCGGGGGCTGTCGGTGCGCACCACCATGCCCTCTGCGACGGGACGGACGCAGGAGGCAGCCAGAACCCGCTCGCCCTCCACCTCCACCATGCAGGCGCGGCAGTTGCCGTCGGGGCGGTAGCCGGGCTGCGGCCGGTGGCACAGGTGCGGGATCGTGGTGCCCTGCCCCTGCGCGGCCTGCCAGATGGTGGTGCCCTCAGGGACGGTGACGTCAGCGCCGTCGAGGGTGAAGGTGAGCGAGCGGAGGGGGGCGCCGTCGGGCATGTCAGCGGGCCTTTGCGGAGGAGGTGGAGCAGGGAGAGGAGGGCAGCGCCCGAGCCTGGGAGAGGTTCCCGCCGGTCCGCGCAGCGGCGAAAGGTCCGGGGGACCGTTTGAGGCGGGAACGGGCGGAGTTCCGGCGTGCGCTGCTACAGGATGAGCGGAGGAAGAAGGGCAGCGCCCGACCCTGGGAGGGCGCATGCCACGAACAAGGTCGTCGCGCCGCCGTCACGCAGCAAACCTGGCGTTCGGTGCGGGACGTCCACGATGCGCCCTCCCGGGGGGAGGGTCGGGCGCTGCCCGGCCTGCGGCCGGGCGACAGGGGTCGAACGGAGCGCACCTTCCCGACGCCTTGGCCATCGTGGCCAGCCTCTCCGCCAGAGTTCGTCACCCCTGCTCCCTCCGCTCCAGCGCCTGCGCGCTGTCGTAGCCGTCCTCCGGGGGCACGTGCCCCACGTCCCCGGCGAAATGCTTCAGCACCAGCCGGATCGGGTTCGGCGCCGCCTGCCCCAGCCCGCAGATCGAGGCGTCCGCCATGACCTCGCAGAGGTCCTCCAGCAGCGCTGCGTCCCAGGTCTCGGCCTGCATCAGCTTGACCGCCTTCTCGCAGCCCACCCGGCAAGGCGTGCATTGCCCGCAGCTTTCGTCCTCGAAGAACCGTAGCATATTCAGCGCCGCCTCCCGGGCGCTGTCGCGGTGCGACAGGACCACCACGGCGGCCGAGCCGATGAAGCTGCCGTGGGGCTGCAGCGTGTCGAAGTCCAGCGGGATGTCGTCCATCGAGGCGGGCAGCAGCCCCGACGAAGGCCCGCCGGGCTGGTAGCCCATCAGCCGGTGCCCCTCGGCCATGCCGCCGGCCGCCGCGATCACGTCGCGCAAAGTGGACCCGGCGGGTAGCAGGTAGACCCCCGGCGCCGCTACCCGGCCCGAGACGGAATAGCTGCGCAGCCCGCGGCGGCCGTTGTGTTCGACGGTGTTCAGCACCTCCGGCCCCTCGCGGCAGACCCGGGCGATCCAGTGCAGCGTCTCGACGTTGTGCACCAGCGTCGGCTGGCCCCAGAGCCCGGCCTGCGCCACGTAAGGCGGCCGGTGGCGCGGCAGGCCGCGCTTACCCTCGATGGATTCCAGCATCGCGGATTCCTCGCCGCAGATGTAGGCCCCTGCCCCGCGCCGCAGCTCGATGAAGCCGGGCTCGACAAGGCCCGCCGCCTCCAGCGCGGCGATCTCGCGGCGCAGGATCTCCAGCACCGCCGGGTACTCGTCGCGCATGTAGACGTAGCAGCGCGCGGCCTCCACCGCCCAGGCGGCGATCAGCATGCCCTCGAGCATCAGGTGGGGGGTGCGTTCCAGGTAGTAGCGGTCCTTGAAGGTCCCCGGCTCGCCCTCGTCGCCGTTGACGGCCAGGTAGCGCGGGCCGGGATTGGCGCGCACGAAGCCCCACTTCTTGCCGCTGGGAAAGCCGGCGCCGCCCAGCCCGCGCAGGCCGCTGTCGGCCACGGTCTGCTGCACCGCCTCCCAGTCGCCGCCCCGGCGCAGGTCCTGCAGCACCGCGTAGCCGCCCGCCGCGCGGTAGGCGGCAAGGTCCTCGTACCCCGGCAGGTGCGCGTGGGTGTCGCCCGCGGCGATGGCGGCCTGCACCTTGTCGGGCGTGGCGTTGTCCACGTGGTTGTGCCCCAGCTCGCAGACCGGGGCGGTGTCGCAGCGGCCCATGCAGGGGGCGCGCAGCACCCGGACCTCGGCGGGGTCCAGCCCCTGTTCCAGCGCCGCCTTCAGCGCCCCGGCGCCCGCCAGCTCGCAGGACAGCGAGTCGCAGACCCGTACGGTCAGCGCCGGCGGCGGCGCCTCGTCTTCCTTCACCAGGTCGAAATGGGCGTAGAAGCTGGCGGTCTCGTAGACCTCGGCCTGGGACAGGCGCATCTCCTCGGCCAACGCGCGTACGTTGGCGGCCGATAGGTGGCCGAAGGCGTCCTGCAGCAGGTGCAGGTGCTCGATCAGCAGGTCGCGGCGGCGCGGGCGGCCCTGCAGCAGGTCCTGTACCTCGGCCAGCGCGGCGTCGTCCAGCTGCCGCCCCTTGGGGGTGGCGCGGCCCCGGCCGCGGCCGGATTTCCAGACGCCCTTGGGCGCGTCGAGCGGTGCCATCATCGTCTCCCTCGGGACCCGGGGCGCAGAGTGGCACCGGGCGGCGGCGGCGTCAAACCGGCGGACCCGGCGCCGTCCAGGCGGTTCTACGTGTTCCGGCGCGGGGCCGGCGGCGCGGGCACGGCACTTCCGCACCCGTCCGCGACGCCTCATATGTCGAAGCGGACCCCCTGCGCCAGCGGCAGTTCGGCGGAATAGTTTACCGTCGAGGTCTGCCGCCGCATGTAGCCCTTCCAGGCGTCCGACCCGCTTTCGCGCCCGCCGCCGGTCTCCTTCTCGCCGCCGAAGGCACCGCCGATCTCGGCGCCCGAGGGGCCGATGTTGACGTTGGCGATACCGCAGTCGGACCCGGCGGCGGACAGGAAGGTCTCTGCCTCGCGCAGGTCGAGGGTGAAGATGCAGGAGGACAGGCCCTGCGGCACGTCGTTCTGCAGCGCGATGGCCTGGTCGAGCGTGTCGTACTCCATCACGTAGAGGATCGGCGCGAAGGTCTCGGCGCGCACCTGCTCGGTCTGGGATGGCATCTCGACGATCGCCGGGCGCGCGTAGGTGCCGCCCGAAGGCACGCCCTCGGTCACCGCGCCGCCGCCGTGCACCGTGGCGCCCTCGGCGCGCACCTGGTCCAACGCGGCCTCCATCCGCTCCAGCGCCGCCGCGTCGATCAGCGGGCCTACCAGCGTGCCCTCCTCGCGCGGATCGCCGATGCGAAGGGAGGCGTAGGCCTTCTTCAGCCGCGCCACCAGGTCGGCGCGGATGTCGCGGTGCACGATCAGCCGGCGCAGCGAGGTGCAGCGCTGCCCGGCGGTGCCCACGGCGGAAAACACGATGGCGCGCACCGCCATGTCGAGGTCCGCCGAGGGCGCCACGATCATCGCGTTGTTGCCCCCCAGTTCCAGGATCGCCCGGCCAAAGCGCCCCGCCACCCGCGGCCCCACGATGCCGCCCATGCGGCACGATCCGGTGGCCGAGACCACGGGGATCTCCGGCGCGTCCACCAGCGCCTCGCCCACCTCGGGGCCGCCGACGACGACCTGCAGCAGCCCCTCGGGCGCGTCGCCGAAGCGGGCCAGCGCGCGCTCGAAGATCCGCAGGCAGGCCAGCGCGGTCAGCGGCGTCTTCTCGGAGGGCTTCCAGATCACCGGGTCGCCGCAGACCAGCGCCAGCGCCGCGTTCCACGCCCAGGGGGCGACGGGGAAGTTGAAGGCGGTGATCACAGCGACGGGGCCGATGGGGTGCCATGTCTCGGCCATCCGGTGGCCCGGCCGCTCGGAGGCGATGGTCAGCCCGTAAAGCTGCCGCGACAGGCCCACGGCGAAGTCGCAGATGTCGATCATCTCCTGCACCTCGCCCAGCCCCTCCGAGGTGATCTTGCCCGCCTCCAGCGTCACGATCCCGCCCAGCGCCGCCTTGGCGGCGCGCAGTTCCTCGCCCAGCAGCCGCACCAGCTCGCCCCGCCGGGGGGCCGGGACCGCGCGCCAGGCGGTGAAGGCCTCGCTAGCGCGGGCGATGACGGCGGGCATGTCGGCCACGGCGGTTTGTGCCACCTGCGCCAGCCGCGCGCCGTCGATGGGCGAGCGCACCTCGAGGGTGCCGCCGGAAAGATCGGCCTCAGTCAGGCCGGCATCGCGAAGGGGGGCGGGGATCTGCATTCCTGGGGTCCTTCTTGGCGAAAGAACGGGGTCGCGCCCTCTGTGCCAGCGCGGCGCCGGCCCGGTCAAGCCGCCCCTGCCCCGCCCCTGACTTCGGCGTGAACTGAACAACCATTGTTCCCGCGGCTCCGCGCGCTATCACTTTCCCCTGAGACGAGACGGAGACGACCATGGACACCGCTTTCAAGGCGAAGGCCGCAACAACTTTTCAACTGCGAGACAGATTTTCGGGGCCCCGGCCCGCCGCACCGTCCGGCTTTACCGGAAAGCAGGTGCTCTCGTCGGAGCGTTGCGCGTGACCGACGAGGACGCATCTGCCGGGGCCCCTCCCGGCGCTACCCCCCGGGCCGATGACGATATGGAGCGGGTGTTCATCGTCGGCATCGGCGCCTCCGCCGGCGGGCTCGAGGCGATCCGCGAGATGCTGGCCGAGGCGCGGCGCGAGGCGAACCTGGCCTACGTGGTGATCCAGCACCTGGACCCGAACCACGAGAGCCTGCTGGCCGAACTGCTGAGCCGGCACACCGAACTGAGCGTGGCCCAGGCCGAGGACGGCCAGCGGGTGCAGCGCGGCAGCGTCTACATCATCCCCCCTGGCAAGGGCATGGCGGTGGAGGACGGGGTGCTGCGGCTAACCGAGTTCACCGAGCCGCGCGGGCTGCGCCGACCGATCGACGATTTCTTCGAAAGCCTCGCCGAGGACCAGGGCCGCCACGCCGCCTGCGTCATCCTCTCCGGCACCGGCGCCGACGGCAGCACCGGCCTGCGGGCGATCAAGGAACACGGCGGCCTGTGCCTGTCGCAGGAACCGGGGACCGCCAAGTACGACGGCATGCCCGTCTCGGCAGAGCGCACCGGGCTGGTGGATTTCGTCCGCCCCCCCGACCAGATCATCGCCTGCATCGAGCAGTTCTACGCCCACAGCGCCCACAGCGGCAGCGCGCAGGTGGAGCGCACGGTGGAGGAAAGCATCGCCGACGTCACGGCGGTGCTGCGGCGGTCCTGCGGGCACGATTTCTCCGGCTACAAGCGGTCGACCCTCGTGCGGCGCATCCAGCGGCGCATCCAGGTGCTGGGGCTGAAGGATGCCAACGAGTACCTGCAGCACATCCGCCGCGAAGAGTCCGAGTGCACCGCGCTGTTCAGCGAGCTGCTGATCAACGTCACCCGCTTCTTCCGCGACCCCCAGCACTTCGAGACCCTGCGCAGCCGGGTGGTCGCCCCGCTGGTCGCCGAGGCGGCAGAGCGCGGCATCGGCGAGGCGGGCGAGCCGCCGGAGGTGCGGGTCTGGGTGCCCGGATGCTCCAGCGGCGAAGAGGCCTATTCCCTCGCCATGCTCTTCGCGGCAGAGCAGGAGGCGCAGGAGGCCACGGTCGCCGTGCAGATCTTCGCCACCGACATCGACCAGCAGATGCTGGGCATCGCCCGCGAGGGGCTGTACCGCCACGCGGCGCTGGCCGACATCCCCGAGTCCTTCCGCGACCGTTTTACCGTGGGCCGCGACGGCAAGTTCCAGGTGTCGAAGCGGATCCGCGAGATGGTGCGCATCTCGGTGCACTCGGTGGTGCGCGACCCGCCGTTTTCCAACATCGACCTGCTGGCCTGCCGCAACCTGCTGATCTACTTCGGCGACAAGCTGCAGGACGTGGCGCTGCCGCTGTTCCACTACGCGGTGCGGCCGGGAGGCTACCTTTTCCTGGGCCCCTCCGAGACGCTGGGCCGCTACACCAACCTGTTCCGCCCGCTCGACCCCAAGGCGCGGATCTTCCGCCGCAACCAGGCGCGGCCGGAATACCCCATCAGTCTGCGTCCCGGCGGCGACTGGCGCAAAAGCCGCCCGCGCCGGGCCGAGGAGGACGCGCCGCCGCAGCAGTGGTCGGAATACGACGTGGCCGCCAAGGTGCTGCACGGCTACGCCCCCGCCGCCCTGCACGTGAACGACAGCGGGCAGGTGCTGGGCTCCACGGGCCGGCTGGGCAAGTTCCTGGAATTCACCCCGGCCGAGCGCGAGCCGCAGCACGCCCAGTCCATCGCCCGCGCCGGCCTGCGAGAGGCGGTGTCGGCGATCATCCGCGAGGCCACGCGCCGCCGGCGCAAGGTCATCACCCGCGACCTGCGCGCGCATTCCGAGTTCGGGGTGCAGACCTTCGACCTGATCGCCGACCCCTTCCCCGACGGCACGCTGCTGCTGGTCTTCCGCGAGAAGGACCGCTTCGAGGCCCGCGGCGACGCCGAGGCCTGGGAGGAGGAGGACCTGGAAGAGGTCACGCCCTCCGACAGCCACGTCCAGTCGCTGGAGGAAGAGCTGCGCGCCACCCGCTCGCGGCTGCACACCACGGTGGAGGAACTCGAGACGGCGAACGAGGAGCTGAAAAGCTCCAACGAAGAAATGATGTCGATGAACGAGGAGCTTCAGTCCACCAACGAGGAGCTTACCACCGTCAACGACGAGCTGAAGAACAAGGTGGACGAGCTGTCGGTGGCCAATGCCGACCTGTCCAACATCTTCGCCTCCACCACCCTGCCGCTGATCGTGCTGGACCAGCGGATGCGGATCCGCAACTACACCGACGCGGCGCTGGCGATCTACCCGTTCCGCCGCGGCGATCGCGACCGGCCGCTGGCCGAGGTGACGGGAACGCTGGCCGAGACAGACCAGATCCTTTCGGCCGTGACGCAGGTGATGGCGGACGGCAAGCCGCAGACCCTGCGGGTCTCCGAACGCAGCGGCGAGCGGGAGTGGTCGCTGGCGGTCACCCCCTATTTCGACCCCGACGGCGCCGGCTCCGGCGCGGTGCTGGTGCTGACCGAGCTGACCGACGCGCTGCGCCTGCAGGACGCGCTGGACCACGAGGGAGAGCGGCTGCGCCTGGCGCTGGAGGTGGCGAACCTCGGGATCTGGGAATACCGCGGCGACGAGGGGCTGGTGGACCTGAACCGCACCGGCCTGCGGCTGCTGGGCCTTGCAAAGGACGCCAGCCCGCTGTCGCTGCCGCAGATCCTGCGCCGGGTGGCGCGGGACGACCGCCGCGACTTCGACGCCGCCCTGCGCGGCATGTGCGCCGATGGCGACAGCTTCGACATCACCGTGATGCTGGAAGAAGGGGACGGCCCGCGCGCGCTGCGATGCGTCGGCCGCCGGGTGCAGGCGGGCCGCCACGGGCGGACGCTGGGCATGGTGTTCGACGTCACCGACGAACTCGAGGCCCGCCGCCTGCGCGACCTGATGATCCGGGAGATGAACCACCGGGTCAAAAACATGTTCGCGATCATCGTCAGCATCGCGCGCCTCGCCGGCCGCTCCGCCCGCGACGTGCCCGAACTGATGGAAAGCCTGGAACGGCGGATCGAGGCACTGGCGCGGTCGCACGACATGACCCAGCGCTCGGCCGTTGTTGGCGAGGTGACGCTGGAGGCGACGATCCGCGCCGCGGTGGCGCCCTATGAGCGCGAGGGCACCATCAGCATCGAGGGCCCCGAGGTCCGGCTCAGCCCCGAAGAGCTGACCGCGCTGTCGCTGCTGATGCACGAATGGGCAACGAATGCTGCCAAATACGGGGTGCTCGGACCCATAGAGGGACGGCTCGACGTGCGGTGGTTCCGCGAGGGCGTAAAAAAAATCTCGCTTCG
Source organism: Rhodobacter sp. (assembly GCA_048262455.1). Lineage (GTDB taxonomy): Bacteria > Pseudomonadota > Alphaproteobacteria > Rhodobacterales > Rhodobacteraceae > Psychromarinibacter. The sequence continues at coordinate 16,263 of JBLXFD010000001.1, read as the reverse complement.
ATGGAACGAAATTTATTCCCAACCAGTTAAACTCGAACGGGAAGGTGACGCCGGATTTGGATCGACACTGATCGGACTTGCTGCCGCTGGTCTGGGGGGACAGGTCACCACGGAGCCCGCCACAGACGGGCGTAGTACGAGGTTGGATTTTGACATCACCAAAAAATAGAGACGCGTGCCTGGGGAAGCGCGTCCTGATTGCAGAGGACGAGGCGATTGTCGCCATGGACCTGCAGATGATCGTCGAGGACCACGGCTGCGATGTCGTCGGGACTTGCGCAACCGTACGCGGCGGTCTGGAACTGGCGCAGGGCGCGCAGATAGACGCGGCGATCCTTGACGTGCGCCTGAAGGACGGCGACGTCTTTCCGCTCGCCGAGCAGCTGAAGGCCCAGGGCACCAAGATCATCTTCCACTCCGGCCATGCCCTGCGCGAGGAAATCCGCGAGACGTTTCCCGAGGCGCTGTTCTGCCCGAAACCCACCTCGGCCGCCCGCATTGTCAGCGGGCTGAAGGAGCTGTTCACGGTGCCCGTCAAGGCCTAACCGGCCGCCGCCCGCATCGCTCCGGCCCGCCGCGGATACGCGGAATTTCGCTTGAATCGCAAATGCTTGTTCCCCCGCCCACCTTGCGCGGCCGGGAACATTGTCCCCTTCCCTCCGTTCCTGTCTGGTGACCACACCCCAGACGCGGCACCGGGCTCTCCCGCCCCAGCCGCACAGGAGGACAGAGATGGAAGAAGACCGATCCGGCAACCGGGCGTCGTTGCTGACCCTCGTGGCCGCGGCGGCGCTGACCGGCACCGCGGCCTACGTCGTCAGCAGGATGCGCAGCGGCACCCCTCACCCCCCCGACAGCGCCCCCGGCCGCACCGCGCGGCAGGGCCGCTTCGGCGACTACCGCGTGCAATCGCGCACCGTCACGATCCGCAAGCCCCGCCGCGAGATCTACGACTTCTGGCGCGACTTCTCGAACCTGCCGAAGTTCATGGAGAACGTGAGATCCGTGAGACAGAGCGGCGAGGATTTCCACTGGACCCTTGCCGGCCCCGCCGGCCGCGACGTCGAGGTGGTCACCCGGCTGGTGGAGGACCGTCCCGGCGAGGAGATGTCCTGGCAATCCACCGAAGCCTCGCAGATCGAGACCCGCGGCAAGGTGCTGTTCCGCGATGCCCCCGCGGGGCGCGGCACCGAGGTCACCGCCATCATCGCCTACCAGCCGCCGGGCGGCCTGATAGGCCATCTCGGCGCCAAGCTGACCCGCAGCGATCCCGCCACCGAGGGCCGGCACGAGCTGAAGCGGCTGAAGATGCTGCTGGAGACCGGCGAAATCGCAACCAGTCGAAATCGGAAAGATGCCTGAGGAGGCTCCTGTATGCGCGCGCTCACCTATCACGGCAAGCACGATGTCCGGGTGGACACCGTCCCCGACCCCCAGATCGTCAATCCACGCGATGCGATCCTCGAAGTCACCGCCACCGCGATCTGCGGGTCGGACCTGCACCTTTATGACGGGGTGATCCCCGGCGTGCTGTCCGGCGACATCCTCGGCCACGAGTTCATGGGCCGCGTGGTGGAGACGGGCCCAGAGTCCACGCTGAAGAAGGGCCAGCGGGTGGTGGTGCCCTTCACCATCTCCTGCGGCAAGTGCTTCTTTTGCGAACGCAGCCAGTTCTCCGCCTGCGACAACAGCAATCCCGTGGAAAAGCAGGACATCAGCGAGTCGCTTTTCGGCCACGCCATGGCGGGGCTGTTCGGCTACTCGCACATGACCGGCGGCTATCCCGGCGGGCAGGCGGAATACGTGCGCGTCCCCTTCTCCGACGTGGGGCCGGTGGTGATCCCCGACGGGCTGTAGGACGAGCAGGTGCTGTTCCTGTCGGACATCCTGCCCACCGGCTGGATGGCGGCCGAGAACTGCGACATCGAGGAGGGCGACACGGTCGCCGTCTGGGGCGCCGGGCCGGTGGGCCTCTTCGCCGCCCAGAGCGCCCGGCTGATGGGGGCCGCCGAGGTCATCGTCATCGACCACTACCCGCACCGGCTGGAACTGGCGCGGGGGCTGGGCTGCAAGGTGATCGACTACACGCAGACCCACGTGCTCGAGGCGCTGATGGAGATGTCGGGCGGGCTGGGCCCCGATGCGGTGATCGACGCCGTGGGGATGGAGAGCCACGGGTTCTCCCCCGACAACATCCTCGACACCGTCAAGCAGAAGGTCGGCTTCGGCGCCGACCGGGCCCATGCCCTGCGCATGGCGCTGATGGCGGTGCGCAAGGGCGGGCGGGTGTCGATGCCCGGCGTCTACGGCGGCTTCGTCGACAAGTTCCCGCTGGGCGCGCTGATGGAGAAGGGCCTTCAGCTGCGCACCGGCCAGACCCACGTGCAGCGCTATACCAAGGACCTGCTGCGGCGGATCGGCGAGGGCGAGATCGACACCACCTTCCTGATCAGCCACCGCCTGCCGCTGGAGGAAGCGGCGACGGGCTATGCCAACTTCCACGGCAACCAGGGTGAATGGACCAAGGTGGTGCTGAAGCCCTGACGCGCGGCGGGGCGGAGGGTGCGCCCCCCGCCCCGCCCGGATCCTTCAGCCGTCGCGGGAGACCAGCTTGTTGAACCGGCTGGTCTCGCCGTCCGCTGTCTTGTCCTGGTAGAGCAGCGCCAGCTTGCGGTCGTCGAAGACCTCGAAGAAATCCTCCCAGGAGATTTCCTCCAGCCCCTCCTCCGGCTCGCCGAAGTCGATCCGCAGCACGCCACCCGGATCGGTGCCCTTCGCGCGGGAGGGCGTGCCGCCGCGTTCTTCGGCCCAGCTGCGGATGGTGTCGTGGTCGGTGGTGGTCTTTGCATCGGACATGGAGGTTCCTTTCGTTTCCGCTTCCCCACCGAAACCGCCGGGGCGGGCAAATTGATCCGGCGTGGCGGCAACGCTCGGGCGAAAACTCGCCGTTTGTCGTGATTCCGGGTGTTCCGGGGCGAAAATGCTGTTAGCTGCCCTGCGCATCCGCAATGCACCGACGACCCGCGACTCTGACACCCGACGTCCATCAGCAGGCAGAGGAAGACTCATGACCGGAGAAAAGACCCCCGGCCGCGACGACGAAGAGACCCGGTTCCGCGCAGGACTGGAGGCGCATCTCGACGCCATCCAGCGCGAGGAGACGCCGCAGCGGCTGCTTGAGCTTGCCAAGGAACTTCAGCGGGCCCTGCGGGCGCAGAAGTAGACCGCGCCCGCCAGAGGTTCAGGTGAGACCCGCGATGCGCGGCGGCGGCGGCACCCATTCGGGCCGCTGGGCGCGCTCGCAAAGATAGACCTCGCGCTCCGGCCGCTCCAGCACCCGGAAACCGGCGCTGCGCAGCATCGCCTCGGCGGCGGCGGCGTTGGGGACGAACCAGTTGGTCGGGTCCTTGGCATAGCGATGCTCGATAAAGGACAGGCGCGGCCAGTCGGGGTCCTCGAAGATCTGCCATTCCGAGAAGGGGTAATCCTCTTGCGGGCTGGCGGAATTCTCGGATCCGCGCTGCATCGACTGGAACAGCAGCCGGTCGCCCACCACGTGCTCGTACAGCAGGTCCAGCGCCAGCAGCGGGTGGCGCAGGTGGTAGAGCACCCCCATGAAGATCACCAGGTCGAAACGGCGGCCCAGCTGCCCCACATCGTAGACGTCGAGTTGGCGGAAGCTGATGCGGCTGCCGATGTCCCCCGCGGCCTCGGCGGCGAATTCCGCCTGCCGCAGGTAGTGCGGGTCGCTGTCGATCGCCACCACCTCTCCGGCACCGCGGCGGGCCATCTCGAGGCTGTAGAAGCCGGCGTTGCAGCCGATGTCCAGCACCGAGGCGCCCTGCAGGTCGTCCGGCAGCACGTGGGCAAAACCCTCGAACTTGAAGCGCGGGTAGTCGCCCAGCGGGTGGTCCGGCGCCGTCTGCTCGCCGCCGATGCGCATGTTGTGGAACCAGGGGCCAAGCTGGTCGATGCGGCTACGAAGGTCGGGCGCGCTCATTCGGCGGCCCGGATCTGTTCCGCCTCTGCAAGAGGTTGCGGGCGCACGGCTTGGGCGAACCAGGGGATCGTCTGGCGCAGACCCTGCTCCAGCGCCACCCGCGGCTCCCATCCCAGCAGGCTTTTGGCGAGGCCGATGTCGGGCCGGCGCTTCTTGGGGTCGTCCTGCGGCAGCGGCAGGAAGACCTGGCGGCTGGCGGTGGGCACGTGCTGGCGGATCAGGGTGGCCAGTTCGAGGATCGTGAACTCGCCGGGGTTGCCGATGTTCACCGCGCCCGGGGGCGCGTCGGGCACCTCCATCAGCGCCATCAGCCCGGTCACCATGTCCGAGACGAAGCAGAAGCTGCGGGTCTGGCGGCCGTCGCCGTAGATGGTCATCGGCTGGCCGGTCAGCGCCTGGCAGATCAGGTTCGACACGATACGCCCGTCGTCGGGGCTCATGTGCGGGCCGTAGGTGTTGAAGATCCGCGCGACACGCACGTCCAGCCCCGCCCGCTTGTGGTCGAAGCACAGCGCCTCGGCGGCGCGCTTGCCCTCGTCGTAGCAGGCGCGGGTGCCGGTGCAGTTGACGTGGCCGACGTAATCCTCGCGCTGGGGGTGCACCTCGGGGTCGCCGTAGACCTCGCTGGTGGAGGCCTGCAGGAACCGCGCCCCCTTCTCGCGCGCCAGCGCCAGCAGGTTCTGGGTGCCCAGCACGTTGGTCAGCATCGTGTGCACCGGGTCCGCCTGGTACTGCGGCGGCGAGGCGGGCGAGGCGAGGTTGTAGATCCGGTCCAGCGGGCCGTCGCAGGGCGTGCCCCGGGACACGTCGGCCTCGATCACCGAGAACGCCGGGTCGCTTTCATAGGGCGCGACGTTAGCGCGGCGGCCCGTCTGGAAATTATCGAGGCAGATCACCCGGTGCCCTTGCCCCAGCAGCACGCCGCACAGGTGCGAGCCGATGAAGCCGGCGCCCCCCGCGACCAGCACCGTCCTTGTTCCGTTTTCGTCAACCATGGCTCGTTCCCCCAGCAGATATCTTTGTCGTTCCGTGTTCCGCCGCCGGCGCGGCCAGGTGCTGCGCCAGTTCCCGCGCTCGGGCCCGGCCGCTGTGCTCGTTCATCACCCGCCGGCGCGCGTTCTGCGCGAGGCTGTCGCAGCGCCCCTCGCCGGCGTCGTCCAGTGCCGCCAGCACGTCCTCGATGCTGTCGGCGATCAGGATCGCCTCTCCCTCGGGCAGGATCTCGTCCAGCCCCTTCCAGCGGTCGGAGATGATCGGGGTGCCGCAGGCCGCCGCCTCGAACAGGCGCACGCTGGGCGACCAGCCCAGCCGCCGCATGGCGGCGCGGGTGACGTTCAGGGTGTAGCGCTGGGTGCAGTAGAATTCCGCGTGCTTCTCGGGCGGCAGGTGCTCGATCCGCTCGACGTTGCGGGGCCAGTCGATGCCCTCCGGGAACTGCGATCCCGCCACCACGAAACGCATCTTCGGCCGCCGGCGCGCAGGCTCCAGCAGCAGCGCCTCCAGTCCCGGCTGGCGGTCCTCGCTGTAGGTGCCGAGGTAGCCGAGGTCCCAGCGCTCGGGCAGCTTCATCGGCTTGTAGCGCTCTGTATCCACCGAACAGTACAGCGCCACCGCCCGCCGGGCGCCGTACTGCCGTTCCAGCCGGTCCAGCACCTCGCCGCCCGCGAAGGAAAAGTAGGTGTCGAACAGCGGCACCTGCCGCCGCGCAAGGTGGGTCTCGTCGCCTTTGTCCAGCAGCTCCATCGTCACCGGCGTGTCGATGTCGTAGAAGCTCAGCTGCCGCAGCCCCCGCCGGGCCAGCGCGTCGATCAGCTGGGTCCCCTCGGGGACGTAGGAGCCGACGATCACCGCGTCCGCCCGGTCCAGCGCCGCGCCGAAGCGGGTCAGCATCGAGGGGATGTTGTCGTAAAGCTCCAGCCGGCAGAAGTCCGGGTCCGGCAGGTCGCGGTTGTTGGAATACCACGGCACGTCGCGTTCGAGGAACAGCACCCGGTGCCCTTCCGCCGCCAGCCCGCGCAGCAGCGCGCGGTAGGTGGTGGCATGGCCGTTGCCCCAGGACGAGGTCAGCGACAGGCCGAGGATCACGATGTTCAGCGCGCCGCTCATTTCGCGGTCTCCGGCACGGCAAGGCGGTCCTTCAGGATCCGGTCCACCTGCCGCGCGCGGTCGGCGTAGGTGTGGTGCCTGAGCACCCGCGCCTTGGCCCGCGCGCCGATGCGGGCGGCCTCTTCGGGCGGGGTGTCGCGCAGGTGGCGGGCGACGGCCTCGCCGTCCTCTGCCACCAGCACCTCGCGGCCGGGTTCCAGGAACAGTTCGATCCCCTCCCAGGCGTCGGTGATCAGGCAGGCGCCGGCGCCGGCGGCCTCGAACACCCGGGTGGCGGGGGAAAAGCCGGTCTGCGCCATGCTGTCGCGCGCCACGTTCAGCACCATGCGGGGCGTGGCGTTGAAGGCGTTGTGGTCGCGGGTCGCCACGTGGCCGAGGTGGCGCACGTTGGCGGGCAGCTGGTGCGGCTCCCACCCCGAGCCGCCCAGCAGGAACGACATCTCCGGCAGCGCGCGGGCGGGGGAGAGGAAGAACTCCTCGACCCGCGCCTCGCGGTCGGGCAGCCGGTTGCCGAGAAAGGCGAGGTCGGCGACGAAGGCCGGGTCGGCCTTGACCCCGTGGTGACTGGCCGGATCGAGCGCGTTGTAGACGGGGATGCACTGGCGCGCGCCCATCTCCCTGTAGGCGTTCACCACCGGGTCGCCGCCGCCGTAGGTCAGCACCAGGTCCAGTTCCGGCAGCAGCCGGCGCAGCACGTCGCCGGGGTGGGCGCGCATGGTGGCAAGGGTGGCGGGGGCGTCCACATCCCAGAAGATCCGCAGCGCGCCGGGCCGGGCCGCGCCCATGACCTCGGTCAGCAGGGCGTCGTCCTCGTAGCCGACGCCGCTGGCCTTCACCACCACGTCCGCCTCGGCCGCCTTGGCCGCCGCCTGCGTCAGGCCAGAGGCCGTGGCCTCCCAGACCACCACGCGGCACCATTCGGGCGGGTCGATGTCGCGGTGGCTTTGCCGGTCGAAGGCGTCAGGCTCGTAGAAGGTGATGCGGTGCCCGTGCCCGGCCAGCGCCTCGAGCATCCCGCGATAGTAGGTGGCCGCGCCGTTCCAGTAGCTGGACAGCAGGCTCGAGCCGTAGAATGCGATATCGGCCATCACGCGATCTCCCGCTTGTCCGCCGCGCCGGGGATGCCCAGCCGGTTCACGATTTCCAGAAGTTCCCCCGCCCGGTGGTCGCAGGTGTGCCGGGCACGGATCGTCTCCAGCCCCTGGGCGGCCTGTTCGGCGGCGGCGGCGGGGTCTGTCAGCAGCTCTTCCATGGTGCGGCACATCTCGTCCTCGGTCCGCGCCCAGCGGAAGTCGCCGGGGCGGAACAGGCCTTCGGCGTCTTCCCAGGGGGCCGAGATCAGCGGGATGCCGCATGCCAGCGCCTCGAAGGGGCGGATCGTCGGGATGCCGGGCAGGCTGCGCACGTAGGGTCGGCGCGGCACGTGCACCGTCATGCGATACCGCGCGAAGACCTGCGGCGCCTCGACGTTGGCGAGAGAGCCGCGGTAGTCGATGTTCGCCGCCGCCAGCCGCTTCAGCGCGTGGGCGGGGTAGCGGACGCCGTGGATCACCGTCTTCAGCGCAAGGCTCTGGGCGGGGTTGACCAGGAAGCTTTCCAGCTCTTCCGACCGTTCGCCGTCGCCCCAGTTGCCGATCCAGACCAGATCGCCGGTCTTCTCCGCCTCGATCGGCTTGAACAGGGTGGTGTCGGCGGCCTCGTGCCAGGTGAAGACCTGCCGGCCCCAGCCGGCCTTCAGGTAACGTTCCCGCAGGGACTCGCCAAAGGCCAGCACCCCGTCGTAGCCGCCAAGGTCCAGCCCCGCGATCTCGTCGTCCGCGCTGACGCCCCGGTGGTGGGTGTCGTGGAACAGCAGCAGGAAGCCCCCGCCCGCCTGCCGCGCGCGGCCGATGCGGGCCACCAGCGCCGGGTCGGTCCATTCGTGCACCACCACCACGTCGGCCCCCTCCAGCGCCGCCTCGTGGTCGAAATCCTCGCCGTAGTCGCGGGCGGTGAGGTCGGGGAAGACCTCGGCAAAGCTGTCCACGGCCCCCTGCCCCCGGTCCTCGACCAGGTTCTGGCGGCTCCAGCCCTCCGCCGGCTCCAGCGCCAGCGTCTGGTGGCCGCGCGCCTGCAGCGCCCGCATGACGCCGCGCAGGAAGTGGGCGTTGCCGTGGTTCCAGTCGGAGACGAGCGAGTGGGTGTAGAAGACAAAGCGCATGGGTTACTCCGCCGCTTGCAGGGCGGCGCGGGTGCCGCGCTGTCCCTGGTAGATGTCGAGCATGGCCTGCACCTGGGCCTCGGGCGGAAAGCGCCCCGCGCGGCGGGCGGCCAGCGCCCCCAGCCGCCGCGCGAGGCCGGGATCGTGGATCAGCCGGCCCGCCGCGTCGGCCAGGGCGCCTGCGTCTTCGGGCGGGAAGAACAGCGCGGCGCCGTCCCACAGCTCGCGGAAGGTGGGGATGTCCGCCAGCACCAGCGGCGCGCCGCCCAGCGCGGCCTCGAGCACCGCCAGCCCGAAGGGTTCATAGCGCGAGGGCGCGGCGAAGACGCCGGCGGCGGCGATGCGGGCGCGGGTCAACTCGGCCGGCAGCGCGCCCAGCGGCTCTGCGTGGTGCAGTTCCACGGCGGTGCCGTTGGGCCCCTCGGTGGCGCCGATCATCCGCACCGGCCAGGCCAGCCGCGCCGCGGCTTCGTCCAGCACGGCGGCGTTCTTGCCCTCGTCCCACCAGCGCCCGGCGGCGACCACCTCTGGCACCCGCTCGGCCACCGGGCAGGCCGGGAAGGCGGCGTTGTGCACCACGTCGACCGGCGTGAGAAGCCCGTAGGCGCGGGTGATGGCCACCGCGTGGCTGCGCGAGGGGGTGACGATGGTGTCGGCGCGGGCCAGGCCGCGGGCGGTGAGGTCGCGGTTCCAGTCCATGTCGGCCGGCACCTCGCGCCCCTGCATCGCGGCGAACCAGGTGGCGAGGCAGGAGTGGCTGACCACCACCACCTCGGGGTCGCCCGACAGCGCCGGCAACCCGGCGGCCTGGCTGGGCAGGTTCAGGTGCAGGTGGGTCGGCCGGTAGCGCTGCGTCAGCCGGGCCAGCCAAGGCGTGACCCCCGCCAGCGTCTCCGGCCCCGGCGCCAGCCAGTCCAGCGGCGCCTCGCCCCATTCCAGCACCCCGATCCGCGCCGCCTCGGCCCGCTGCGCCGCCGAGGGCGCCGGCCCCAGCCCCGCCAGCACCACCTCGGCCCCGGCCGCGCGCAGCCCCTGCGCAAGGTCGAGCGCATAGCGCCAGACGCCGCCCACGGCGTCGAGGGTCATCAGGACCGATACGCTCATGCCGAGCGCCTTTCGGGCAGCAGCGCCAGCTTGCGCTCGTCCGCCAGCCAGTGGGCCAGCCGGCGCAGGCCGGTCTGCCAGTCGGTGGCGGCGGTCCAGCCGGTCTGCGCGGTCAGCGCCCGGGTGTCGGCCACGAACCACGGCTGGTCCCCCTGCCGCCAGTCGGCCTGCTCCACCTGCAGCTCGCGCCCGGTGATCACCGCGATCTCGCGCAGCACCCGGCGCAGGCTGACCGCGTTGGCGGGCCCGCCGCCAAGGTTGAAAGCGCGGCCCTTCAGCCCGCCGATCCGGTCCATCACCGCCCGGTAGGCGGCCACGGCGTCCGAGACGTCCAGCACGTCGCGCACCTGCCTGCCGGTGCCGAACACGGTGATCGGCCGGCCCTCCAGCGCGCGGATCATGAAGTGGGCGACCCAGCCCTGATCCTCGGTGCCGAACTGGCGCGGGCCGTAGATGCAGCTCATCCGCAGCACCGCCGCCGGCAGCCCGTAGCTTTTGGCGTAGTCCAGCACGTACTGGTCCGCGACGCCCTTGGAACAGCCGTAGGGGGTGCAGAAGTCCAGCGCCCGCCCCTCGTCCACCCCCTGCACGTAGCGGGGGTCGGTGGGGCGGCAGGCGTCGCCCACCTCCTCCACGTCGAGATCGGCCAGCGCGCCGTAAACCTTGTTGGTGCTGGCGAAGATCAGCGGCACCTTGCGGCCGGTGGCGCGGACCGCCTCAAGCAGGTTCAGGGTGCCGCGGGCGTTGATGTCGAAATCATCGACCGGCTGGTCCAGCGAGGTGGTAACGGCGGTCTGCGCGGCCAGGTGGTACACCAGTTCGGCGTCGCTGACCGCCTCGCGCAGCGCCTGCTCGTCGCGCAGGTCGTCCGAGGCGGTGTGCACCTTGTCGCCGTGCCGCTCGCACAGCCAGTGCAGGTTGCCCTCGACCCCGGCGCGGCTGAGGTTGTCGTAGATCACCACGTCGCGGCCCTCGGCGAGGTAGCTGTCGGCGAGGTTCGAGCCGATGAAGCCGCTGCCGCCGGTGATCAGCACGGGCCGCGCGCGGCCGCCGGCGCTGGGGGCGGCGAGCGCCATCGCCTCGCGCACCCGGTCCACGCCGCCGTCGGTCAGGAACCGCGCCAGCAGCTTGGGCCGGTTGTTCCCGTCGACGGCGCCAAGGTGGTAGTGACGCGGGTCGAACCACAGGCCCTCCTGCACCGCCACGTCCTCGGGCAGGTCGCGCCAGGCGTACCAGTACAGCCGGTCCGCCCCCGCATCGATGGCGTCGGCGAAGCGGCGCACCTGCGCCATCTCGTCCCGCCGCCAGGTGGAATAGCCGGTTTCGGTGATCCACAGCTCGGCGTCCGGGTTGTAGCGGTCCACGATCTCGCGCATCTCGGCAAGGTCGGGCTTCCAGCCGCGCCAGCTGCCTTCCTCGCTGTCCCATGTGCCGGGAAAGCCGTGCAGGCCGATGGCGTCGCACTTCTGCAGCACGCCGCGCTCGCCCATCAGGTTGATCCAGTAGGCGTCGAAGGGCGAGGGCCCGCCCAGCACCGTCTTCCACCCGCGTTCCTGCGCCCAGTGGGCGGCGCCGCCGACCATCTCGGCGAACAGCTGGTAGTCGATATCCTCGCGCCAGTCGTAGTCCAGCAGGTTGTTCGGCTCGTTCCACAGCTCGATATGGGTAAAGAGGTGGCCGTGCCGGGTCAGCAGCGCGTCGATGAAGTCGGCGTAGTCCTTCAGCACCTTCGGCGCCCCCGAGGACCGGCCGGTGCGCGACAGCGAAGGTGGCGTGTAATGCACGCAGGGCAGCAGGTCGAAGTCCCGCGCCAGCCGCGGCAGCAGCCAGTCGTACCATTCCTGCCCGCCCGGCGCGTGGTAGTCGGCCCAGCTGATATGGGTGCGCAGCCAGCTGGCGCCCGAGGCCTTCAGGCCGGGCAGCACGGCCTCCACCCGCAGGTGGTCACCGGGGCGGAACCACTCGACAAAGCCGTACTGCTCGCTCATGCCACGAGGCCCCGCTGCTCCAGCTCCCGGCGCATCTTCTCGCCGTGGTCGGCGGCCGGCGCGGTGCGGACCCAGTCGACGAAGGGGCCAAGCGAGTCCTCCAACGCGAAGCGGGGCTCGAACCCCAGGAGGTCGCGGGCCTTGGAGATGTCCGAAAAACAGTTGCGGATGTCGCCCTTGCGCAGCTTGCCGAGGATCTCCGGCTGCAGGTCGGGCCGGTCCATCGCCTCGGCCAGCAGCCGCGCCACCTGCGCGATGGTGTAGCTGCGGCCGGCGCCGATGTTGATGACCTCGCCCGCCGCGCGGTCGCTTTCCAGCGCCAGCCGGAAGGCGCGGGCCACGTCCTCGACATGGACGAAATCGCGCTTCTGCTCGCCGTCCTCGAAGATCGTCGGCCGTTGGCCGTTGGCGATGCGCGAGGCGAAGTTGGCCAGCACCCCGGTATAGGGGTTGGACAGCGCCTGCCCGGCGCCGAACACGTTGAACAGCCGCAGCGCGACGGTGGGCACCTCGTAGGCCTCGCCGAAGATCAGCACCGCGCGCTCCTGCGCGAACTTCGTCAGCGCGTAGATCGAGGCGAGGTCCACCGGCTTGGTCTCGTCCGTCGCCACCGGGGTCAGCGCGGCGCCCTCGGCGCGCGGCTCCCACAGCCCCTTCTGCAGGTCGGAATAGCGGCGGCGCGCGTCGTCCACCTTGCGGCCGTCGGCGGTTTCGTAGCGGCCCTCGCCGTAGACGCTCATGGAAGAGGCCAGCACCAGCTTCTCCACCGGGCGCTTGGCGACTTCCTCCAGCAGCACCGCGGTGCCCAGGTCGTTGGCGCCGACGTAGCGCGCGATCTCGTACATGGACTGGCCGACGCCAACCTCGGCCGCCAGGTGCACCACCTTGTCGGCCCCGTCCATCGCCGCGCCCAGCTTGCCTGCGTCGCGGATGTCGCCGGTGACCAGCCGGACGCCCTCGGGCATCTGCGGAGTCTCGCCGCCGTGCACCTGTTCCAGCAGCCCGTCAAAGACGACGACCTCGTGCCCCGCCTCCAGAAGATCCCTCACCAGATAGCTTCCGATGAAACCGCACCCTCCGGTGACCAGCGTCCGCGTCATGTCGTCCCTCCTGTGGCATGTGCCGTTGCAAAGCCGGAAACAGGAGCATCAACAGAATGTTCCCGGGATCGGTCATTGTTCGCCGCAGGTTGACGTAAGGATACTCCAGAGGGCATCGACTGGGGTCCGGCGCAGCTTCTTCTTCAGCTTCGGAACATTCGCGCAGCCGGTCCGTTCCCCCCGGGACACGACCTGCCGCACCCCGCGCGCCGGGTCGGACCGAAACGACCGGAAGGACCTCATGAAAGACGCGCAGGCAGCGACCACGACCCGGACGACAGAGCGGCCCGAGGCCGCGTCCCCCTCCCCCACACCCTCCGATCCCGCGCGCGCGGCGCAGGTCATGGCGCCCGGCCAGGTGGTCACGGTGCCCATGGACGCCGCCGCGCCGGGCCCCGAAGAACTGCGGGTGCGCATCGAGGGCTGCGGCGTCTGCGCCTCGAACCTCGGCCCGTGGTCGGGGCCGGAGTGGATGGAATTCCCCCTCGCCCCCGGCGAGCTTGGCCACGAGGCCTGGGGCCGGGTCGAGGCCGTGGGCGCGGCGGTCACCGGTTTCGCCCCCGGCGACCGGGTCCCCTACCTCGGCAGCCACGGCTTCGCCACGCACGAGGTGGTGCCGGCCGCGCAGGCGGTGAAACTGCCGCCGGACCTGGACGGCAAGCCCTTCCCCGGCGAGCCCATCGGCTGCGCCATGAACGTCTTTCGCCGCAGCGACATCCAGCCCGGCCAGACCGTCGCCATCGTCGGCATCGGCTTTCTCGGCGCGCTGCTGACCCGGCTGGCGGCCGAGGCGGGCGCGCTGGTGATCGCCATCTCGCGGCGCGAAAGCTCGCTGCAGCTGGCGCGAGAGATGGGCGCGGCCGAGACGATCGTGATGGATGATCACTGGCAGATCATCGAGCGGGTGAAGGGCCTGACCCACGGCCGTTTCTGCGACCGGGTGATCGAGGCGGTGGGCCTGCAATGGCCGCTGGACCTCTCGGCCGAACTGGTGCGCGAGGGCGGCCGGCTGGTGATCGCCGGCTACCACCAGGACGGGCCGCGGCAGGTGAACATGCAGCTGTGGAACTGGCGCGGCTTCGACGTGGCCAATGCCCACGAGCGCGACCCCGAGGTGCAGATGCGCGGGCTGCGCGAGGCGGTGGAGGCGACGGTCACGGGCCGCATCGACCCCTTCCGCCTGTTCACCCACCGCTACAAGCTGGAAGACCTCGGCGCGGCGCTGGACGCCACCCGCGACAAGCCCGGCGATTTCGTGAAGGCGCTGGTGGAATGCGCGTAGGCGCGGCCGCCCCCGAGGCGCAGGCCCTGCCCCGGCTGGGGTTCGTGGGGCTCGGCTGGATCGGCCGGCACCGGATGCAGGCGCTGGCGGACTCCGGCCTCGCCCGGGTGGCGGCGCTGGCCGACCCCTCGCCCGAGGCGCTGGACGAGGCCGCGCGGGACCTGCCGGAGGCGGTGCGCGCGGGATCTTTGCAGGAGGTGCTGGCGCAGCGGCCCGACGGCGTGGTGATCGCCACCCCCAGCGCCATGCACGCGGCCCAGACCATCGAGGCGCTGGAGGCCGGGGCCGCGGTCTTCTGCCAGAAGCCGCTGGGCCGCGACGCCGCCGAAACCGCCCGCGCCGTGGAGGCGGCGGAAAAGGCGGACCGGCTGCTGGCCACCGACCTCAGCTATCGCCACGTCGCCGCCTTCCGGGCGGTGCACGACCTGGTGCGCAGCGGCGAGTTGGGCGAGATCTACGCGGTCGACGTCACCTTCCACAACGCCTACGGCCCCGACAAGCCGTGGTTCCGCGACCGGGCGCTGTCGGGCGGCGGGTGCCTGATAGACCTGGGGATCCACCTGCTGGACCAGGCGCACTGGCTGCTGGACGGCCAGTCGCTGCGCTGCCGCAGCGCCTTCCTGCGTGCGCAAGGCAAGCCCGTGGACCCGGCCGCCGCGGTCGAGGACTATGCCGCCGCGACGCTGGAATCGGATGCGGGCGCGCTGGTGCGGCTGGCCTGCTCGTGGAACCTGCCGGCCGGGCAGGACGCCGTCATCGCGCTGGAGGTGCAGGGCACCCGGGGCGGCGCGGCGGTGCGCAACGTGAACGGCTCGTTCTACGACTTCACCGCCCACCGCCACCGCGGCACGCAGGCCGAGCTGTTGACAGGGCCGCCCGACGACTGGGGCGCCCGTGCGGCGCTGGACTGGGCGGGGCGGCTGGCGGGGGGCGCGCGGTTCGATCTCGCGTGCCGGCACCTCGTCACGCTGGCCGAGGGGCTGGACGAGATCTACCGCACCGGCGGCTGACCCCCTGCGGGCGGCGGCTCAGCGCTCGCCGTCCGCCACCGCGTCCAGCGCCTCGAGATCGCACTCGTTGCTCAGGAACAGCGCCACCGGGCGCATGGGGCCAATGTGGGTGAAGATGATCACCATCGCCATGGTCACCGGCACCGCCAGCAGCGCCCCCATGACGCCCCAGACCCAACTCCACACCAGCAGCACCACGAGGATCACCAGCGGCGAGACAGAGACCTGCTTGCCCTGCACGCGCGGGTCGATGAAGTTGCCCATCACCTGCTCGATCGCCATGACCCCGGCGCCGATGATCATCGCGGTGCCGAAATCCTTCTGGAAGAAGGCGTAGATGACCGGCAGCACCCCGGCGATCATCGAGCCCACCGTGGGGATGAAGTTCAGCAGGAATACCAGCGTGGCCCAGACCACGATCAGGTCCAGCCCGAAGAACCACAGCCAGGCCGCGTAAAGCGCGGCGGTGGCGATCCCCAGCACCGTGCGCGCCAGCAGGTAGCGGCGCAACTTGGCGGCGATCACCGCCAGCACGTCGTGGGTCTCGTGCTCGGTGCGGCGGGTGGTGACCGCCTGCAGCTTGGCGCTCCAGCGCGGGGCCTCGATCAGCATCAGCAGGGTCAGGAAGAACACCAGCACCAGCCCGCTCAGCGTCGCGCCCGCCGCGTCCACGATGGTGCCGGCGAGGCCCGAGGCCCATTGCACGGCGGAACTGCCCAGCGAGCTGGCGGCCTGCTCGAAGATGCCCTTGAGCGAGCGGTCCGTCTCCCCCTCGTCCTCCTGCCCCTCCGCGGCATCCTCGCCCGCGGCATCCAGCGGCGCCTCCTTCGCGTCCTCCTCCGCGCTGCCGCCCTCGCCCTCAGCGTCCTCGCCCTCCTCCCCGTCCAGCCCCAGCAGGCTCACGTCCAGCTTCGGCACCTCCATGTCGAACCCCGGAAGCACCGCCACCTCCTGCCCGTCGGTGGGCAGCCGCGAAAGCGCCTGCTGCGCCGCCAGCCACAGGAAGCTGACGAACAGCGCCACCCCGGCCAGCACCGCCGCCATGGCCACCACGTGCCCGGTCCAGCGAAAGCCCTTCGGCATGCGCTCCGCGGTCATCCGGTCCAGCGGGTAGACGATCAGCGCCACGAAGAACCCGACGATCAGCGGCACCACCACCGAGGCGGTGGCCCGCAGCGCCCAGCCGGCGAGGATCACCACGATCACCGCCAGCAGCCAGACCGCCGCGCGCCGCAGCGCCGGCTGGGACAGGGCCCGGCGGTGCATGGAGGTCGATTCTGCGTCGGGGGATCTGTCGGGCTCGGGCTCGGTCACGGGCGTTCCTTGCGAAAAGGCCGCGGCGCGGGGCGTCGCGGCCGGGGGCCGTCGCCAACTGAACCCGCCCGCACCGCTTTTGTTTCACGCCCGCCGCGCCGGGGCCCGCCGACCCCGCCCCCACCCCGCGCCCCCTGCCAATTCTTCTTGTCCGAGATA